>DATKZH010000737.1:0-14818 GCA_035528065.1 Thermoguttaceae bacterium
AGGAGGTCTTCGACGATCTCTACATCTTCGACGTCCGAGGCGCCGGCAACAAGATCCTCGTCGCCCTCCCCCGCCCCGAGCACATCGCCCAAGACGACCTGGCCCGCCGCGCCAAGAGAATCTCCACCGACCGCCAGTTCCCCTACGACATGGCCGAAGTCGTCATCTACGGCTACAACTACGCCGACGAGAGGAACACCCGCGCGCAGGTGCTGAGGGACGGGGACCAGAAGGAATAGGCGCACTTGAGCTTCAGAGCGCCGTTAGACGTTGCCGTATGGCCGCTAACGGCTAACGGCGCTCTGACCCCGAAAACGAAGAGCTTTCGAACTGCCTCCTGCAAAGGCAGATCGTCGAAGGTGATCACGAGTCTCTGGCGCGGTATCTTGGGCATTGCCACTCACCGAGATGGGTGCGAGAAGCGTCTATGCGAGATTGTCTTGAGGACAGAAACAAGACGGCAAACCGCGTCGGACGGCCTCAAGCCACCGAAGTCTCGCCCCGTGCTCCTCACTGGATTCGATCTGCAAATCCTCCAGCGCCCGGTTTTCGGCGTACCAGAGTGCGGCGACCAGGTTCATGTCGGATGCGGGCATTCCCTCGATGAATACGGAGTTGCGTGGCCCGTGCGCTGCCGTGTCAAGTACGGCTGTGGCCGTCTCCAACAGTTGATTTCGAAAGTCGTCGTCTTCGGCAAGCGGGTGATGCCAATTGCGCAGCAGCAGCCAAACCAACACCTCGCTCTCGAACAGAGAACAGATGGCAAGCGACCTCTCCGCGTTCGATGCGGGGACGTCCGGCATAGGCGTCTCTGAGGAACGGTGCGTTACGTGGAACCGACGGCTACAAATCTGGTAAGAGATACTGCCAGTTGAGCAAAGGTGTTTCTCGATGGATCAGCACGGATTGCAGGGCATGCTGCTCGCCTCGTTTGTCCTCACGCGGGACAAACCTCAAAGACTGGGGATCGAACTTCGTCCAGCCGTCCGTTTCCAGCGTCCGCTCGATTCGCCTTCTAAGGTTGCGTGTTTCGCCGACGTACAAAGGTTGATTCCCGTTGGCCAATACGTATACGCCGGGTAGTTCGTACCTGGGCGTAGCGCAGCGCGGCAGAGGCGTCGCTCGAGGAAGATCCATCTTCAACCAATCAAGAAAACGTTCCTTCGCAAGCGATCGCGACTTCTTCCGCCACTTCCGGATCGCCAGGGCTGCCCATCGATACTGGAATGGCGAGAACCCGGGTGCGAATTGGTGCGCTATTTCATCGAACTCCGCCGCCGCTTTGGGGGAACAGAGGATGTCGTCGAGAGAATACGCGTAGTTCACGCTCACGAACTGCGTTGCGATTTCGCTCGCGAAACTGTACGCATCCATGTCCTCGAACCTCAGCCTCTTGCGTGGCGCGTCAACTCTAGGCAGCTTTCCGGCTTTCCGGATTCTCAGCAGCAATCGATTCCAGAGATACGCACCACCGCGCAAGCCCTTCTTCCGGCACGCGGCGATGAATTGCGCGTCCAGCTCGGGGTCGCAAAGGACGTAGTCGGTTGACTTCCCTGCGCACGTCGCGCGGTAAGCGTCGATGATGCCTCGTTCGGTGTCTCGGTCCAACTCGGGAAGCACGCGGCCGTTGCGCATTCGCCCCTTCTTCTTCCCCGCGGACGTCTTGGGGGCGCTTCGCACTGGGTCCGCAGGCCCGTCCAAGGGGCTTCCCACGCGCGCGGCTGCAATGCGCTGGCGAATCCGCTTCACGTACTCCCGCGACAATTCGATACCCAGCCAACGACGCCCGAGCTTCTTGGCCACGGCTAGAGTCGTGCCGCTCCCGGCGAATGGGTCGAGGACAAGCTCCTGCGGGTTGCTCGAAATGCGGATGATGCGTCCCAGTAGCTGCTCGGGCATCTGGCATCCGTGAAACCCTTCGCGCTCCTTGAAAGTGCCTGCCACCCGAGCGAAGTACCAGGTGTCGTGCATGGTCGCGAAACCCGACGGAGGTGCGTCCTGCGGGCGGAGGATCCACGTGTTGTCGGGCAGTCGGCCTTTCGGATTGGCGCGAGCGTCCCTATAGACGAGCTGTCGGGCAGACGGAACGCGGACGACCGGATTCTCGCCGTTGAAGGTGAAGTGGTCCGGGTCCTTGACGAAGTGAAACAAGTGCGTGTGCGAGCGGCTGAAGCCGCGAACGCAGTTGACGCCGAACGTGTAGTACCAGATTACCCAACTGCGGCACGTGAAACCGACGTCATCCTGAGCGACGAGCTTCAACTCAGCCGCATACTCGTCGCCGATAGCCAGCCACAACGTCCCGGTGGGCTTGAGCACGCGGGAGACTGCCGCCATCCAACTGCTGGACCACGCGAGATAGTCTCGCCGGGAACGACGGTCGTCGTACAAGTCGTAGTCGTAGCCGATGTTGAACGGCGGATCGGCAAACACCAGATCGACGCTCTCGGCCTCAATCTGGGCGAGCCGCTCGAGGCAATCCCCTTGGTAGACCTTGTTCACATCGAGTCCCATCGATCCGTCTCCGGAACGGCGTATTAGTCCACATTTGTATAGATCCTACCCGCCCGACGGCCCGGGCCGCAAGTCGGTGGGCGAGCCAACTGCCATGCTAACCTGTTGTGGCGATCGCGCAACCCCCCTGTGGAGGCAAATCGAGGCACCGCTACGCGAACGGCTTGCCGGACGTAATCACGCTCACGTGGGCCCGGGCGCTCAAGCCCGGCGGGGTGTCGGCGTGGAAGGTGGCTTGGTTGGGGCCGTGCTGGACGAGGGGGACTTCTCCTTGGGGAGCGACTTCGCGGATCAGCTCGCCCTGGGGGCCGTAGAGCTTGCAGTCGTCCTTCGAGGGATTTGAGGATTTGAGGGTCAGAGCGCCGTTAGACGTTACCGTATAGCCGCCAACGTCTAAAGGCGCTCTGCCCCCAAAGACTCCTCCCTTCTTGCACGGTCACAGGATGGTTGCACGGACAGAATGATGGTACCATCCGGGGGCGGGTCGTCAACATTTGCCGAGTCGCGCGTCACGGCCGCTTCCCGCCGGCCCGAACTCCCGGATGCCCATGCCATGTGCCGCTGCCTCAGGACCGACCGGAAGACAACTTGGGGATTTCTTGCCTCGTCCCTCACCTGCCCTGTGCCGGGGAAGAAGCGTTCGACGACTGAGGCGCCTGGTCGCCAGACCTTCTTTCCCCCGGCACAAGGCCGGGGGCTCACGGCGGGAGTCGTTCTGCGGCTGAGCTTTGTGGTTTCGCTCCTCGTCGCGTGTACCGCGGCGACGCCGCCGCCCTGCGTTGCCGCGGAAGCGCCCGACGCGACGTACTCGTACCAGATCCACCGGGCCGTGTTTCGGTGCGACAAGATGAATCGCGGGCTGGCGTTCGACGGCCGGCATTTCTGGGTGGGCGAGTTCGGGGGCTGGGTGCGGTGCTACGACAAGGACGGACGCCCGCTTCCGGATCGCGACCTGGGCGGGGGGACCGTGCAGTATCTCGGACACGGCGTGGCGTGCGGCGAAGATTTCGTGGCCACCGGGGCCCGCGACTTCCTGGCCGTGCTGCCCAGCGACGGCGGGCCGATGCGGCGGATCGAGCCGGCCGTGAAAGGGGCGCTCTGTGCGGTCGCCTCCGACGGGTCGACCCTCTGGGCCATGAACTACCAGTCGCCGATCGTCTTCCAGATGGACCTGGAAGGCCGGCTGATCGGCCAGATCACCACCGCGCAGGTGAGCTCGTCCACGTCGCACGACATGGCCGTCGACTGCGACGGGCACCTCTACGTGCTCGAAGGCTCGGGCGGCGGCAGCAGGAGCCTGCTGGAGTATTCACCCGATGGGAAGCTGCTCAAGACGCATGCCCTGGCCGTGTCGACCACCGCCGTGGCCATCGACCCGAACGACGCGGAGAAGACGCTCTACACGACGAGCTTCGCGGGCGATCCGGTGGTTTACGCGTATCGCCGGGTGCCGGGCGAGCCGGAGCGGGCCCCGTTGCCGCGCCTGGTTCGGCCGAGGCGCTATCGCCCCGAGGGGACTGATTTCGTCATCGAGAACGGGGAGCATCGCTTCAACCGCCCGCTCTACGGGAGCAACACGGCGTTCTACGTCCACGCGGGCGATCTGCCGGAAGTGCTCCTTTCGCTGCCGGGCAAAGGGGGCACGCTCTGGCTGGGAATCGTCGCCGACGGGAAGTCGAAGTGGCTCTCCGCGGCGGAGCGCGTCGCCGCCCGGTATCGAGGCGGCGCCATGGGATACGAGATTCGCGACGTCCTGCTCGGGCGCGGCCGGCTGAGCCTCGACGTGGTCCCGCTGGCCGACGCCGAGGGCGTGGTGCTCCGCGCGGGCCTTTCCGACGACGCCCCGCCCGTGGAGCTGGCCTGGGCGTTCGGCGGGGCCTCGGGGTTCAATCAACTGAATCTCGACACCTGCGGCTACTGCCCGGAGTCGGCCTGCCTGCTGCGGCCGAAGGACTGCGAGGGCAACCGGTTCGAGCTGACCGAGGGAGGGTTCGAGCTTCGCGCGCCCTGCCACGGGGAGCGGCCCGTTGCCGGCACGATGCCGCCGGGGTCGGATCTGGCGATCGCCGACGCCGACAAGCTGGCTTCGCCGACCGAGCTGCTGGCTTCCCGCGGAGAGAAGCGGCCGATTCTGGCGGGGCGACGGGCCGTTAAGCCCGGAGACCAGGCGTTCCTCGCGTTCGAGTGGTTGGCGAAGGACAAAGCGGCGGCGAAGCGGGCGGAGCTGCCGGCCGTGTTCGCCGCGGCGGAAGCTCGTCGCAAGGGCATCGCCGAACGGGTGCGGGTCACGGCCTCCGACCCCGTGATGCAGGCCGCGGCCGCGGCGATCTCGGCGGCTGGCGACGGGCTCTGGGACCCGCCCACCTACTCGCACGGCGGCGTCCGGTGGCACTTCCCGTATCTCGGCTGGCGCGGGGCCTACATTGCCAGCGAGCTCGGGTGGCACGACCGGGCCCGAACGCACTTCCGCGCGTTCGCCCAAGTGCAACTCAAGGAGCCGGCCACCGGCAAGCCGCACGCCGACCCCGAGCGCAACCTGGCCCGGCAGGCGAGCGACTCGGTCCTCTACACGCGCGGGTACATCCCCGTCTTTCCCGAAAAGGACGCTCGCAACTCCTACGACATGCAGCAGGTGTACATCGACCAGCTTCTCTGGCACCTGATGTGGACGGGCGACGTCGACTTCGCGCGCGAGATGTGGCCCGTGATCGTGGACCATCTCGATTGGGAGAAGCGCTGCTTCGACCCGGACGACGACGGCCTTTTTGAGAACTTCGCCAACACGCTGATCAGCGACGCCCATCACTACAGCGGCGGGGCGTGTACGCAGGCCTCGGCCTACAACTACCGCGCGTTCCGGCTGGCGGCCCGGCTGGCCGAGATGCTGGGCGAAGACCCGGCGCCTTTCCGGCGCGAGGCCGACAGGATCCTGGCCGCGATGAACCGGGTGCTCTGGATGCCCCGGGAGGGGTGGTTCGCCGAGTACCGCGACCTCTTGGGGCTCGGGCGTCTGCACCCCAGCGCCGAGCTGCCCAGCGTGTATCACCCGATCGACTCCGACGTGCCCGACCCGTTCCAGGCCTGCCAGATGCTCCGCTACGTCGACACGCAGATCGAGCACGTTCCCATCCAGGGCGACTCGGTGACGCTCTGGACGTCGAACTGGGTTCCCTACATCTGGAGCGTCCGCAACGTGCTGGGGAGCGAAGTGGCCCATACGGCGCTGGCCTACTGGCAGGCGGGCCGGCGCGAGAAGGCCTACCAGCTCTATCACGGCGCGATTGTCGACGCGATGCTCTGTAGCCGGGCGCCGGGGGCGTGCCAGGGCACGTCGGACTACGACGGGCACTGGACCGGCGTGGCCACCGACTTCTCCTGTTCGGTGGGCATGTTCGGGCGCACGCTGGTCGAGGGGCTGTTCGGCATCGTGCCCGACGCCCTGGCCGGCGAATTGCTGATCCGCCCGGGGCTGCCCCGGGACTGGGACTCCGCCTCGATCGACACGCCGGACGTCGGATATACGTACGCGCGGACCGGGAACGTGGAGCGCTTCGACGTCCGCGCCCGGTTCCAGTCACCGATGCGATTGCGCCTTCAAGCGGCCGCCCGGGGCGTGCAGGTCGCCCAAGTGACGGTCAACGGCCGCGAGGCGGAATGGAAATGCCTCGACCGCGTGGGCGAGCCGGCCATCGAGATTCGCGCGCCGGCAGCCGACGGAGCCACGGTGCAGATCTCCTGGGAAGGCCCCGAACCGCAGCAGGCGCAGTGCCCCGCCGTGGTTGGATTGGGAGAGACGTTCGCCGTGGACACCGGCCCCGCCGCGCTCCGCGAGGTGCATGACCCGCAACAGGCGCTCGCCGACGTCGCTCAAGCGGCCTCCGGCTTGCGCGCAAGGGCCGTGGGGCTGCCCGGGCACCGGACCGTGTTCGTCCGCGTCGAGCAGGGCGACGTCTCCTGGTGGATGCCGCTGGAGTTCGAGATTCGGCCCGCGATGGAAATCCGCGACGCCCGGGTGGACCGAGAGCGGGGCGAAGTGCAATTCGTGGTCCGCAACAACACGGGCGAGCCAATCGCGGCCGAGGCGGCGATCGCGTGCCAAGCGGCGGCCGGTTCGGCGCAGCTCGAAATCCCGCCGCGATCGAAGTCGGATGCGATCCGTCTGCCGGCCAAGGGCGTGGTGCCCGGCACGAACCCGATCTGCGTCGCGTTGGCCCCGGACCGAACGGTCCGCGGTGCCGTCGTCGATTGGCGGAAGTCGGCCGAGATCGATCCGCGCGCCTTCGACTGCGTCGATCTGAAGGGGACGTTCAACGACCGCGTGACGCAGATCTTCCAGCACGAGTATCGCTCGCCGCGGTCGCCCTATTGCTCGCTCCAGATGCCGCTTCACGGCTACGGCGACTGGTGCTACGGCGGCAAGCAGATCCCCCAGATCGACGACGCCGCGTTGCGTGCCGCGGCCGGTGCCGAGGGCCGACTGGCCACGCCGCAGGGGATTCCCATCGCCACGCCCGGGCCCGGCGAGGAGCCCAACGTCGTGTTCACGTCTCAGTGGGACAACTTTCCCGAGGCGGTCGACGTCCCGCTTTCCGGCCGGGCCCGACACGCCTGGTTCCTCGTGGCCGGTTCGACGCACCCGATGCACTCGCAGCTCGACAACGGGGAGATCCTGGTGACCTACGCCGATGGCGAGCCGGACCGCTTGGCGCTGCGGAATCCGACGACCTGGTGGCCGATCGAGGCGGACTACCAGGTCGAGATCGACGGGTTCTCGATCCCCGGGCCGCACCCGCCTCGGATCGATCTCGGCAAGGGTCGGGCCACGCTCTTGGACCTGCCGCTCGACCCCGATCGCGACCTCCGCTCGCTCACCGTGCGATGCCTGGCCAACGAAGTGGTCGTGGGCCTGATGTCGGCCACGCTGCTGCGAGACGTGGAGAATCCGTAGCCGGGCCACTGAACCGCACGGCACGTGACCAGGTCACGGAGGTTTTCGCGCAGCTGTTCACGGCCGGCGGAGTAGCAGGCACACGCCGTGTGGCCTGCTCAAGACCGAGCGTCAATCACTCGGCACATGGTTTCCCGTTTGTGTTCCATCCTCGTACGCCGAAGGCGTTCAACAACACAGCCCAGGGTCGCGAAGCGCACCCTGGGTTGGCGGGTAACGAGCCCCCCCCAACCCCAACGGGGTTGTACCAGGCACACGCGTCGATCGGGCGGTGTGCAACCCCTTCGGGGTTGACGGGCGACATCCGAACCGGGGACTGCACGCTGCACAGAAATATCCGGAGAACAAGCGAGACAACACTCGCGCGACAGCTTCGAGTCGAATCGGCGCGCGGCACTGGCGTCTCGCCCGTGCTGAGTCGCAGTCGAGCGTATCGGGCAGTGTAGCCGCGGGGCCGATGTTTGAGAAGCCCCTAAAGCATCCTTACGGGTACAAAGGGGTGGCGCACCGTGGGTTGCGTTGGGCTGGCTGACAGGGCTGCAACTCGTCCGCCGCGGGGTTCGCGATGTCACGCCGTGTCGCTTCGCCGA
This sequence comes from Thermoguttaceae bacterium, assembly GCA_035528065.1. Lineage (GTDB taxonomy): Bacteria > Planctomycetota > Planctomycetia > Pirellulales > Thermoguttaceae > DATKZH01. Next base: position 8,053 of record DATKZH010000737.1, read on the forward strand.
CGGTCTCGGGCGCGGGCTTTGTTGGACGCGGTCACTTCGGCTGCCGGCCTCGATGTCGCCACCTATGAGGGGCGCTACCCCCTTCAGATACCGTGATCGCACGTGCGCGCGGGCCCGAGGGGGAGTGCGCTGGGGTTCCATGGTGAATGCGCTGGGGTTCCGGCGCAGGTGCTACGGGGTCACAGGCCACCTGCGCGCAAGGTAGGTACTGGGCGAAACGCCCTTTTCGGACGAGGTCACTTGCGCAACACCCGGGCACGAAAGCACTTGGAGGTTTTGGCCGGACCAAGAAAAACCGTCCAACAAATGGTTTCGACGCAACGTGCTTCCAGGCATGGACTTAGGGCGTGTCGTGGTCGGCATTGTTGGACACTTGGACGGGCTGTTTCCGGGGCTTTCGGGCACTCGGGTTTCGGCCTAACACGGTCGAGCTTACCATGTTAGCGCCGAGCCGCAAGGCGATGTTTTGGGCGCCCCCGGGTGCTTCCAGTTTTTCCGCCGTCGGGGCGCGCCGACGGCTCGATCGGCCCACGAATCGGCCGCGACGGCGGAAGGCGATCCCCCTCGGTTGGGCGTCTCGGCGCGGAAAACGACCGCCTTCTCTTGCCCCGCGGCGGGCCGCCACCTAGACTCGCGGTACCCCCTGGCCCAGCCGCGTCCCGACTCGGCTGGTGGCCGAGGTCCTCGCGTCCATCGCCTGCATTGCCCTACCATCGAGAGGAGCTTCCGCCATGAGAATCGCGACAGGTTGTCTCGTCGTCCTTCTGGCCGTCGCCCCGGCCGTGGCGCTGGCCGGGGAGCCGATCTTCGTGCCCGTCAAGATCGACGGGCCGGCGCACGACCCGGCCAACCATTCCTACTGGTTCGGCCCGTTCTGCGAATGCGCGTCGGCCGCCGACTTCGACGGCGACGGCGACGTCGACCTGGCCGCCGGTCGCAACTGGTACGAAGCGCCGGAGTGGACCAGGCACGAGGATTTCCGCGAGGGCGCCGAGACGAACGGACCGGAGACCGACGACAACAGCGAGTTCGCCATGGACGTCAACCGCGACGGCTGGCCCGACGTGGTCAGCTCCGGGTGGATGCGGATGAAAGGGGCGTTCTGGTATGAGAACCCGGGTCCCGAAGGGCTCAAGGCCGGCGCCAAGTGGAAGGCCACGCGGATCCACTCGGCCCTGAACATGGAGGGCGTCATCCACGGCGACATCGACGGCGACGGCGACGACGATATCCTCTGCAACCACTGGGCGCCCGTCGACGGCCAGGCGATGACCTGGATCGAGCACGTCGACAAGGCCCCGTGGCTGGTGGAGCACGTGGTGGGCACGGAGGGGGAGAACCACGGCAACGGGCTGGGCGACGTGAACGGCGACGGGCGGGTCGACATCGTCACGCCCAAGGGCTGGTACGAGCAGCCTGCCAAGGCGACCGAAGGCGAGTGGCCGTTCCACGCCGACTATCTCGTCCACCGGGTGGGCAAGCCGGACGAGTACATCCCGGCCTCGCACCCGATGCTGGTCTGCGACGTCAACGAAGACGGGCTCGCCGACCTCATCGTGGGCGCGTCGCACGAATACGGCCTGGCCTGGCTGGAGCAGAAGCTCGGCGCCGACGGCAAGCGGACGTTCGCGACCCACTGGGTCGAGACCGACTTCGGGCAGTTCCACACGATGGCCCTGGGCGACCTGAACGGCGACGGCAAGCCGGACCTGGTGACCGGCAAGCGCCTGTTCGCCCATCACGGCCGCGACACGAGCTGCTACGAGCCGCTGTTCGCCTTCTGGTACGACCTCCAGGGCGGCCGGTTCGAGCGGCACGTCCTCTCCTTCAACCACCTGCCGTGGATTCCGGGCGAGGAGACACAGAACCCGCCGCCGAACGGGGCCATCGCCGTGGGAATGAAGGTGATCGTCGTCGACCTGGACCGGGACGGCGACAACGACGTGGTCGCCCCGGGCAAGCCCGGGCTGTACGTCTTCTACAACACGGCCACCGCGCCGCAGCCCAAGCCCGAGCACCGCCTGCCCCCGGAGTCCGACTACCCGAGCTGGGTCCCGTGGTATCAACGGGCGAAGCGATAGCGATCCTCGACGAGAGAGCAACCGAGAAACGCGGAGCATGCCATGACGAGCCACATCGACACGAACCGCAAGGGGCCACGCGGAATCAGCCGGCGCCAACTGCTTTCGGGCACGGGCGCGGGGGCCGCTCTCCTCCTGGGCGGCTCGCTTCCAGCACCCGGCCAGTGCGGCGAGAAGCCGAAGGTGCTAAAGCTTGGCGATCGCGTGGAGCTCGATTGCCCGGCCGAGGAGATCATCCGGAGGGCCTACGAGCTGGGCTACCGGTACGAGAAGGAGCACGGCGGCTGCGCCCGGTGCACGGTCGCCGCCTGTCAGGACGCGATCCCGCTGGTGGCGGTCGACGTCGGCCTGTTCCGCGGCTCTACGTGCCTGGACGGCGGGGCCACGCCGGTCAACGTCCAGAACTGCGGTGCGTTCACCGGGGCGGGCATGGTCATCGGCCATTTGTGCGGGAGCACGCGCGGCGAGACCTTCGAAGGGAGCGCCAAGCTCGCCCACGAGCTATTGCACAAGGTCTACGACCGGTTCAAGGAGGAGTATGGGACGGTATTGTGCCGGGACGTGCGGAAAGGGGCCGAAGGCGACTGCCCGGAGGTGGTCGGCCGGGCCGCCCAGTGGGTCGCCGAAGTCCTCCTGGCGGAGTTCACCGACTACGAGCCGCCGGAGGAGCCGAAAGCGAAGGAGGGCGACCGAGCACAGGGCAAGGAGTAGGCAGACGCGGTTTGGGGCTGCCGAGGCCGGATTCATCCTAACGGGCTGGCGTGCAAATGGCCGAACTGCTGAATAGGGGGGCGTATTGGGACTGGACGTGGGCGCATGGATGCGGCACGGCAGAAAGGGCGAGCTTCCCCTAGTGGAGGGGGAGATGCCGGCCCGCCTCGTCTTCCGCTCCAGCCCAGCACCCTTGGGGGACGGTCGACCAATGGCGTTCCGGCCAGGCACCTGCGCGGTGATTCTGCTGGCTCTCGGGGGCATCGTCTCCCGGGGAGCGCGAGCCGACTCGTGGCCCGGGCATCCCACCGCGACGACGTACACTGGGCGGCCTCCGGCGGCGGCACAAGGCTCGACCCCCGAGCCGGCCGATCCGCGGTTCGCCACGAGGATCGTCCGCCGCCTGCCCCCCGTGCGTGCCGAATCCCCTGCGGCGTCATTGGCCCGTGGTGGGGACCGATCGGAAACGCTTGACGAGGCGTGGTCGACGGCACTGGCGGTCAACCAGAAGCTGGAGGCCGAGCGATGGGAAGTCTCTGCCGCCGATCACTCGCTGCGATCCGCCCAGGCCATGCGCTGGCCGGCGTTGAGCGTGGAAGGCTCCTACGTCGCGCGGGACGCCGAGCCGGCCTTCCATTTTGACTTCCCCGGGATCCCGCTGGCGACCGACACGTTCCCCTATGCCCAGGACGAGAGCTTCGCCTTCCGCACGAAGGTGGACTTGCCCCTTTACACGAGCGGCCGCATTCAGCACGGCATTGCCGCGGCGGACGCCCGATTGTCGTCGGCCCAGTTCGGGCTGGAGCAGTCGGAGATGGATCTCCGACTGCGGGTCGCCGAGGACTACGTGACGGTGCTTCGGGCCCGGCGCGAGGTCGAGCTTGCGGAAAGCACGGTGAAGAGCTTGGAGGCCCACCTGCGGGACGTGAAGCTCCTGTTCAAGTACGACCAGGTTCCCGTGAACGACTTGCTGGCCGCCCAGGTGTCACTCGCCGATGCCCGCCAAAGTGCCATTCAGGTCCGCAACCAGCTCGATGCGGGCAGTGCGGCGTACAATCGACGGCTGGGCCGGCCGCTCGACTCGCCGGTTCACATCGCCGAGCTGGAAGCGGGAGCCGTCGCCGAAGACCTGGAAAGCCTTACGGCCGGCGCTCTGCAAAAACGCCCGGCGCTGACCAGGCTCAAGGCGCAGGCCCGTGCCCTCGATCACCAGGCTCAGAGCGTGGTCGCCGAGAACCGACCGCAGATCGAGCTGCGCGGGGAACACGCCTTTGAAGAGAACCGATTTCGCTCGCCGGAGGGGATCACTTCGGTCGGCGTAGGGCTCTCGTGGAACGTGCTCGATTTCGGGCGAAACCGGCACGAGGCCGCGGCGGTCTCAGACAAGGCCGAGAGCGCGCGACGATTTCAGGCGGAGCTGGAGTCGGTGATCGCGCTGGAGGTCCGCCGGGCGTGGCTCCACGTGGAGGAAACCCGCCGGCGGCGGGAAGTCACGGCCGAGGCGGTCCAACAGGCCGAAGAGAACCTCCGCGTGGTCCGGGAACGCTACAACTCGGGCATGGGAATCCACACGGAAGTCCTCGACGCGGAGAAGCTGCGTACCCAAGCCTACCGAAACCACGACAACGCGACCTACGACGCCGTGTTGGCCGTGCTCCGTCTGCGACATGCCGCCGGCGAGCTATAAGGGCGGACCCCGGTCACGGGTGCAAGGTTTGCCGGTTGTGCGGGTGGTGACGGCTGGGCGGGTCGGCGGCTCCGCGTTGTCTTGAAGCCGGCGGTTTGCCGCGCCGGGCCCCCTCCGACACGGCGGTCAAGCGCCGGCGAAAGTCGTTTGACACGGCGCGCAGGCGACGTACGCTTCTGTAGACTCCCCAAATCCTCTCGCTGGTCGCTCGTTTGGCGATTGCCCGTCCGTTCGGACTCAAGGGCCGCCGAGGTCGAGCGATACCGAAGCGAAGAGCCTTTTCCGTAAGCCTATCCATCGCGCTTGGGGTGCCAAAGCTCAGGCAAGGCCGCATGGATCGCGTCGTTGCCACCGCGGTTCGTCGTGTCGAGATTCACCCGTGATTTGTGCTTCCGGCATTCACGACGCGCCGTGACGTTGGGTTACACGTCGTACGTTGCTTGTCACGTTTGTCACTTATCACTTGTCACACGGTACCCGTTTCGACTTGCTGATTGCCTGTCACGTTCTGCCTGCGCGCGAAACGGAATTTCTCGTGAAGCTCGGTAGCCGAGCCCCGGAGGCTTGGCCGCGTTCGACGCGGAGGGGGCGACTGCGCGAAGTCGGCGGCCGGCGTTGCGTCGGGATCCATTTTCACCGGGATCGCATGAGATCCGAGCGAACCACCCACGTTATGGAGCATTAGCGACCGCGGCGATGAATGACGACACCTAGGTAGACACGCACCATGCCAATCGCTGAGCTTGACTTGTCCGAGAGGACGACGGCGGATATTGAATGCAGCATCGCGGCCACCCGAGAACAACGTGCCTCGGCGTTTCGGCTCGTCTACAAATCCTATCTGGAGGCGGGCTTGGGCGAACCGAACGTGTACCGGATGCGCGTGACGCCCTATCACCTGCTGCCGACCACCGAGGTGTTCGTCGCGACCCTGGACGGGGCGGCCATTTTCACGCTCAGCCTGGTCATCGACGGCCAGTTGGGGTTGCCCATGGAATCGGTGTACGCCGACGAGGTCGCCGTACGGCGTGAGCGGGGCCTGCTTTTGGGCGAAGTCTCCTGTCTGGCCGACCGCCGCAGCCAGTTCCGCGGGTTCTTCCCCGTGTTCCTGAGGCTCAGCCGTTTAATGGTCCAGCACGCCCGGCGACGCGGGGTGGAGGAGCTGCTGGTCGCCGTGCACCCGAAGCACGCCCGGTTCTATCGACGCTACATGGATTTTCGAGTGATCGGCGAGCAGACGGCCTATCCGACGGTGCGCAATCATCCCGCCGTGGCGTTGAGCCTCAATTTCGACCGGATCGACCGGGAGCGCCCTCAAGCCTACGACACGTTCTTCGGTCTGCCGATTCCGGAGGAGCAGCTCGAGCCTCATCCGATGCCGCGTGCCGACTGCGACTACTTCCGCCGGATGATCGATCCCAGTTTCACTCCCGCGCCGCTGGGAAGCACCGGCGGGTTCCCGCATGCCGGCAGCGCGCTGCCGGCGCTCAGCATGACGTGACGGCCACGGGGTCGGTTCGCCGTCGTCGCGTTAGCCTTCCTTGTCGCTCGACCCGGCCGGAAGATCTTCTCCAGCCCGGCCAATCCCCTTGGGCCTCTGGCGCCGTGAGCCCCCGCCCGGGGACGCCCGCGCCTGATCCTACCCCTTGCGGCTCTTGCGATGCAGTTCCTCCAGCTCCGATTGCAGGTGGCCATTCACGGCTTCCGGGTGAAATGGGGGTTCCGGACAATCAACGGGTCGTCGGATCTCGAAACGGGTCGCTGGGGAAGAGGGGCTGAGCGTGGAGACGAGGGGGAAGCGGAATCAGTCCGGGGAACGTGAATGAGGGCGACTCACGGCGGCATCGCCAAGAGCGACGGCGGGGTGGGGCCGGAGAAGTGCGCGACGATCGACCGGTAGAGGAACGGGAACGCCGACCGGCCTCGTTGCACGCAGGTGGCCGGCACGGTCCAGATGCGTTCGCACCAGCGTCGCCCACGCTCTCCGCGCGTGCCCTGCGTGATCTTGCGGTCGATGGCCACAAACCGCATCCGCTGCTCCATGGCATGATTGGTCGGCTCCACCCCCGGCGCCTTGAGGAAGGTGAAGTAATACGGGCCGTCCCGGCGCCTTGAGGAAGGTGAAGTAATACGGGCCGTGGTCACGGAACCGCTCGGCGATGTTCTGCGCTTCGCTCCGTTGCGGCGCCCGCCGCGCCCGCTGCGACCGCTGCGACACGGCCCTCTGGGCCCGATCGGCCTCGCGGAGCATGCGGATCTTGTACTCCGCCGTGAACCGCCGCCGCAC
>DATKZH010000738.1:0-7758 GCA_035528065.1 Thermoguttaceae bacterium
GGTGGAGCAGAAGCACTGCTTCTGCGAAGCAGTGGCACACGGCGGCGTCCTTTGGCTCTCCGTTGTGTACATCATCGGCACTCAACGCTCCACACCGACTCAGCCAAAAGGAACTCGACTCATGACAATCACCCGCAGACAGTTCGTCAAACGCTCCGCCGCCGCGACGGCGCTGGCTTTCCCGATGATCGCTTCCTCGCGCGTGCTGGGGGCGAACGACCAGGTCCTGGCCGGCGTGGTCGGGCTCGGCGGACGCGGCTTGGGGGCCCACGTACCCGGGCTGGGCAGTCAAGAGGGCGTGACCGTCGTCGCCGTCAGCGACCCGGACCTGGAGCGGATGGGCCGCGCCGCCAAGGCGGTCGAAGACCGCTACGGGCACAAGCCCGACGCGTACCAGGACATGCGGAAGCTGTTCGAGCGCAAGGACGTCGACGTCGTCGGCAACGCCACGCAGAACTACTGGCACGGGCTGAGCACGATCTGGGCCTGCCAGGCGGGCAAGCACGTGTACGTGGAAAAGCCCCTGTCGCACTACGTCTGGGAAGGCCGCCAGATGGTCAACGCCGCGCGCAAGTACGACCGCATCGTCCAGTGCGGCACGCAGCACCGCTCCGAGGCCAAGTTCGAGGCGGCATTTGCGTGGATCCGCGAGGGACACCTGGGCAAGATCAAATACATCACGGCCTTCGCCAACAAGGGACGCAACTCCTGCGGCAAGCGAGACACCCCGCTGGAAATCCCCGACTCGGTCGACTACGACCTCTGGTGCGGCCCGGCCCGCAAGGAGCCCATCTACCGCGACCGGCTCCAGTACGACTGCAGCTTCTTCTGGAACACGGGCGACGGCGAGTCGTGCAACCAGGGGATCCACGAGATCGACGTGGCCCGGTGGTGCCTGGGCGAACAGATGCTGCCGCGTCGCGTGATGTCGATCGGCGGCCGGTTCGTGTTCAACGACGCCTGCGACGTGCCCAACACGCAGATCATCTACTACGACTTCCCCACCGCCCCGATCCTCTACGAGGTGCACAACCTCCGCAAGGCCAAAGGCTCGAACGAGATGCCCAATTTCCGCGGCGAAGGGGTGGGCGTGGTCGTCGATTGCGAGGGGGGCACGGTGAGCCTTTACCGCGGCATCGCCCGGGACAACGAGGGCAAGGAGGTCCAGAAGTTCCCCGGCGGCGGCAATCACTTTGCCAACTTCATCGACGCCGTGCGCAAAGGCGACCGCTCGGTGCTCAACGCCGACGTCGAGGTCGGCCACCGCTCCACGGCGGTCTGCCACGTGGGCAACGTCTCCTACCGCGTGGGCGAGGCGGCACCCGTCGAAAAGCAGCGGGCGGCCGTCGAGGACGTCCCCCTCTTCAACGAGATGTACGACCGCTACCTGGAGCACCTGGCGGCCAACGAGATCGACCCGAACACCTCGATCCTCGGCCCCTGGCTGGAAGTCGACCGCGAAAACGAGTGCTTCCAGGACCACGCGAAGGCGAACGAGATCGCCCACGGGTGGTACCGGGAGCCGTACGCTGTGCCGGATTTGTCCACGTAGCCGTAGCACGGGCATCCTGCCTGTGTTGACACAAAACGTAGGGTGGGGTCGAGGAACGAGACCCACGCGCTTGAATTCGCAGATCACGCGGGTCTCGTCCCTCGACCCGCCCTACGGAGTCCTTGGTGCGCAGAACAGGAGTCCCGGTCATGTCGATTCCGTTCATTTGTCCCCACTGCGGTCATCAGACGAGCGTCGATGAGCGGTATGCGGGCCAGACGGGGCCGTGTGCCTCGTGCGGCAAGACGGTCACGGTGCCGCCCGTTGCCGGCGCGCCGGCCGCGTATCGCCCGCCGGAGAAGTCGTCGGCGGGGCCGATCATTGTGATCCTCTTGGTGGTAGTGCTCGCCGGGATTCTCGTCTGCGGTGGAGTGCTCGCTTTTTGGGGCCTCCAACCGATCCGGGCGGGCAGAACTCGCGCCCAGCGCACCCAGGGCTCGAACAATCTCAAGCAGATCGGGCTGGCAATGCACAACTGCTCGAACAATCTCAAGCAGATCGGGCTGGCCATGCACAACTACCACGACACGTACAAATGCTTCCCGGCGGCCGTGCTCACCGATGAGAACGGCCAGCCGATGTGGAGCTGGCGCGTGGCGATCCTGCCGTTCGTCAAGCAGGCCCCCCTTCACGATCAGTACGACTTCTCGGAGCCATGGGACGGACCGAACAATCGGGCACTCCATGGCATATCTATCCCTGAGTACCGTTGTCCGGACCATACCGCCGGCAGGGCGACGGAAACGAGCTACGTGATGGTCGTCGGCAAGGGGACGATCGGCGGCGAGCCCAACGAGACGGTCAAGATCGCCGATATCCGAGACGGCACGTCGAACACGATCATGGCGATCGAGGTCGGCACGTCGGGCATCCATTGGATGGAGCCCCGCGACGTCACCGTGGAAGAAGCCGTCACGTTCCTCACCGACCCGGCCGCCAGCCCGTTCGAGCAGGTCCACGTCGGCGGTGCGAACGTCCTCCTCGCCGATGGCTCGGTCCGCTTCGTGGGCGAATCGACCGATCCCGAGACCCTCCGGGCGCTGCTCACCCGAGACGACGGCCAGGCGGTATCCCTCGATTACTGAAGCAGGGGCGAACGTCGGGCGCAGGGTGGGTCGAGGCACGAGACCCACGCGCTGGAAGGCACAAATCACGCGGGTCTCGTTCCTCGACCCGCCCTACAGATGTTGGAGAATGCGGCGATGAAACGTTACGGAACACGCTCGGTCGCGCTCGTCTGCCTGGCTGCCGCCTGTTTGGCCAACGCCCCGGCCGGTGCTGGCACGCCCGAAGACGCCGCCCGCGGCGTCGTCGAGCGGCTTTTGCCCGAGACGGCCGATCGGTTCGTGCTCGAGTCGATCCCCGCCGAAGACGGCCGCGACGTGTTCGAGCTCGAAAGCCGCGACGGGAAGATCGTAGTCCGTGGCTCCAGCGGCGTGGCGATCTCGTCGGGCGTGAACTGGTACTTGAAGCACTACTGCAACTGCCACGTCTCGTTCTGCGGCGATCAGTTGCGCCTGCCGAGTCCGCTGCCGGCGGTCGAGGAGAAGGTGCGACGCGCGAGCCCGTTTCAGTATCGCTACTGCTTCAACTACTGCGCGTTCAGCTACACGCTGGCCTTCTGGGACTGGGCCCAGTGGGAGCGGATGATCGACTGGATGGCCCTGCACGGCGTCAACATGCCGCTTGCGGTCACCGGGCAGGAGGCCGTCTGGCACAAGGTGTATCGCGACCTGGGGTTGAGCGACGAGGAGATCGGCCGGTTTTTCGTGGGGCCGGGCTACCTGCCGTTCGGCTGGATGGGCTGCATCGACGGCTGGGGCGGGCCCTTGCCGCATAGTTGGATCGAGAGCCACCGCGAGCTCGAGAAGAAGATCCTCGCCCGGGAGCGGGAGCTGGGGATGACGCCCGTGCTCCAGGGCTTCACCGGCCACGTGCCGGAAGCACTGAAGAAGCACTTCCCACAGGCCGAGTTCCGCCAGCTTCCGAGCTGGTGCGAGTTTCCCGGCACGACGTTCCTCGATCCCATGGACCCGATGTTCGAGCAGGTGGGAAAGCGGTTCGTCGAGGAGCAGACCCGGCAGTTCGGCACCGATCATCTCTACGCGTCGGACACGTTCATCGAGATGTCGCCCCCCAGCGACGACCCGGCGTTTCTCGCGGCGATGGGCAAGGCCGTCTACGGGGCGATGAAGGCCGGCGACCCCGAGGCCAAGTGGGTGATGCAGGGCTGGGTCTTCTTCAACAACCCGCGGTTTTGGAAGCCGCCCCAGTCCAAAGCCCTCCTGGGGGCCGTGCCCGACGACCGGATGATCCTGCTGGACCTTTTCTGCGAGACGCGCCCCGTTTGGCCGATCACCGAGGCGTTCTACGGCAAGCCCTGGGTATTCTGCATTCTTCACAACTTCGGCGGCCGGGTGGCCCTCTACGGCGGCCTGCGCCAGACCTCCGAGAACCTGGCGACCGCCCTGGAGAGCCCGGAGCGTGGCAAGCTTTCGGGCGTCGGCCTGATCATGGAGGGGTTCGGCTACAACCCGATCGTCTACGATTTTCTCACCGAGATGACCTGGCGGACCGAAGTGCCGGGCCCCGAGCCGTGGATTCGCGACTTCGTGCGGAGCCGCTACGGCGCGGCCAATCCCAAGGCCGACGAGGCCTGGAAGCGGCTCACGAAGACCGCCTACTCGATGCCCGGCCACGTGGGCACGGTCATCTGCCTGCGGCCGGGGCTCAACGCGAATGCTCCCTCCTCTCCGTACCCGGAGGAATTGAACCAGGCGTGGGAGGAGCTTCTGGACGCCGCGGATGAGCTGGGCCAAGTCGACACGTACCGGTTCGACCTCGTCCACCTCGCCCGGCAGGGCGTGGGCGACATGGCCGGCATCCTCTACGGCGACGTGGTCGACGCCTACCAGCGCAAAGACCGCGAGGCGCTGGCCGCCGCGGGCGAGCGATTCCTGGAGTCGATCCGCGACGTCGATCGCCTGCTGGCCACGCGGCGCGAGTTCCTCCTGGGCAAGTGGATCGCCGACGCGAAGCGCTGGGCCACCAACGAGGAGGAGGCTCGCCTCTACGAATGGAACGCCCGAAACCTGATCACGCTCTGGGGCCCACGCGACAGCATCCTCCATGAATACGCCCAGCGGCAGTGGTCGGGCCTCATCGGCGGCTTCTACCTGCCGCGGTGGGAGATGTTCGTCCAACGGCTCAACGAGGCCCTGGCTGCCGGCAAGGCCTTCGACGCCGGGGCGTTCGAGCAGGAGATCCGCGACTGGGAGGTGAGCTGGACGCACGGGACCGAGCCCTACCCGGCCGAGCCCGACGGGGACCCCGTGGCGGTCGCCCGTGAGCTTCTGGCGAAATACGGCCGGATGGTGACGGAGCCGGAGGCCAAGAGCTTGACCACGGGCAAGCCGGCGACCTGCTCGTTCGCGCTGGAGCCCCACCCGGTCCACCTGGCCAACGACGGGCGCCGCCGCAACACGAACCGCTTCTGGGCCACCGACGTGAACGTTGATAAGGAGGCGTGGTGGCAGGTCGATCTGGAGAAGCCGACCGCGGTCGGCCGGGTGGTGCTCGTCTTCTACTACGGCGACCAGCGCTCGTACGGGTTCACGGTGGAAACGTCGCTCGACGGCAAACAATGGGAGACGGTGGCCGACTACCGCGAGAACCATCAGCCGGCCACCCGGCAGGGCACGACCTGTGCATTCCCCGCAAGGCCCGTGCGGTACCTCCGCGTGACCCTCCCCCACAACTCGGCCAACACGGGCCGGCACCTGGTCGAGGTGATGGCGTTCGAGGAGTAGGCGTGCGCCGACGGTCGAGCAGCGGCGGCTCCCGCCATTTCCCGAAGCAGGCGATTGCGGCCTCGCCCGGTTCCGTTGGCCGTCTCCCGTGGTTACAATAAACCCCGCAACCGACGGAGCCCCGGGCACCCCGCGAAGCCGGGGCGAGCCGTCGCGATCCAAGGGGCGTGATCCAGCAGACTCCAGGAGGCCCAAGCGATGACGGGGAAAGGACGAGCGCCGACCATCACCTTGACGATGACCGCACTGATCGTACTTCCAACGATTATCTCGATCCCTGGTGCGGTTCCCTTCGCCTCGGCGGAAGACCTTGCCGCGGAGTTGAAAACCTACCCGTACCGAATCATCTACGAGACTTATCAGGACGGCAACTGGGAGCTGTTCGTCGCGAGTGCCGACGGCTCGGAGAAGGTCAACCTTACGGGCACGGCGGACGTCCACGAACTGCATCCCCACGCCTCGCCCGACGGGGCGAAGATCGCCTTCGTGGTCGACGAGGGCGAAGGCGAGTCGAAGGTTCGGAACGTCTACTGCATGAACCGCGACGGCACCGATCGGAAGCTGGTCGCCGCCAACGCTCGGCAGGAGTGCTGGAACGGCGACGGCACCCTGCTGGCGTATCTCCAAGGCGAGTCCGACCAGTTCACCTACACGGACTACGCCACCAAGGGGATCTTCATCTACGACCCGGCCACGGGCGAGCATCGGCAGCATCCCAACCGGGAGCTGTATCACCTGTACAACCCCTGCTGGTCGCCCGACGGGAAGTGGTTCATTTCGACGGTGCACGCGGGCATGGGACACCGCCACGCGATCCTGGCGATCGAGGCCGAGGGGACGGGCGTCTACAACCTGGAGATCCCCGGCTGCCGGCCCGACATTAGCCCCGACGGGAAGCGAATCGCCTGGGGCCCTGGGGATTTCGCGCTTCGCATAGGCGATCTCGACTTCAGCGGTCCACGGCCCAAGGTGGTCAATGCCCGGGACGTGGTCACCAGCCCGAAGCCGATGAAGATCTATCACATCGACTGGTCGCCCGACGGCAAGTACGTCGCCTTCAGCCGCGGTCCGGAGCACAAGATCATGGGCCGCATCCCGGAGATCGTCGGCGTGAGGGCCGAAGGCTGGGACGTCTGTGTGGCCGACGCCGGGGCCGTCAACCGCTGGATCAACGTCACCAACGACGGCCACTGCAACAAGGAACCGGATTGGATCCCGCAACCGAGGGTCGGCCAGTGAGAGAGAACGGTAGGGTGGGTCGAGGTACGAGACCCACGCGGATAGAGTCGAAGGGCGAAGAACGTGGGTCTCGTTCCTCGACCCACCCTACACCCCTCCAACTCGCTCTGCTTCTTGCGACGATCGCGAGCATGACGCTCGGACCGGCCGCATCCGCCGACGAGCTGTTGGAGGAACTGAAATCGCTCCCCTACAAGATCGTCTACGAGAGCCACCGCGACGGCAACTGGGAGCTGATGATGGCCGGCGCCGACGGCGCCGACCCGGTCAACCTGACGCGGACCGCGGACGTCAACGAGATCTGCCCGCACGTGTCGCCCGACGCCGCGCGGGTCACCTTCCTCGTTGACGAGGGCGAGGGGGAATCGCTGGTCCGCAGCGGCTGGTGCATGAATCTCGACGGCACCGACCGCCGGCTGATCGGCGAGAAGGTCCGCTGGACGTGCTGGAGCCCTGAGGGGGCTCGCGTCGCCTACACGAAACAGGAGGAGGATGGCTTCTCCTACGCCGACGGCACGACCATCGGGCTCTTCTTCTTCGACCCGGCCACCGGCACTCACGCGCAGCACCCGAACGAAGCGATCCGTCACGTCTACAACCTCGGCTGGTCGCCGGACGGCAAATGGATCACGGCCACGGTCCACGCCGGCATGGGATACGGGCACACGAACCTGGCGATCCAAGCGGACGGCAATGGGGTCTTCGACCTTGGCCTTCACGGCTGCCGGCCCGACGTCAGCCCGGACGGCACGAGAATAGCCTGGGGCGAAACTGATTGGACGCTCCGCGTGGCCGATCTGGATCTGAGCGGCCCCGAGCCCAAGGTGTCCGGCGTCCGCAGCGTGGTGACCAGCGAGGAGCCGATGATGGTCTATCACGTCGATTGGTCGCCGGACGGCAAGTACGTGGCCTTCAGCCGCGGCACGCACGAGAAGCGGCTGGGCCGCTCCCCGGCCTATCTCGGCATTCCCGGCGAAGGCTGGGAGATCTGCGTGGCCGACGCGGCGCAAGAGAACCGCTGGGTGGCCATCACCCGCGACGGCCAGAGCAACAAGGAGCCCGATTGGGTACCGCAACCGAGGGCCGGCCAATGAGAGCGAAACGTAGGATGACCGCGAACCGTAGGGTGGGTCGAGGTACGAGACCCACGCGGGGAGA
>DATKZH010000739.1:0-8903 GCA_035528065.1 Thermoguttaceae bacterium
TCGGACCCTGAATGCGTGGTAAAGTAAACTCGTGGACATGCTGGCTTCTCCTTGTGAAGTCGAATCCCAAAACTCCACAAAGAACCAGCATGTCCGCCTCTTTGCAACCCCAGGTACGCTTCAGCCGGATGAACCGCAAATGGGTACCGAAACTGTGGGCGATAACAGAGACCTTGGCGTTTGGATACTCCCGTCTCGCGTTCTCGTACTCCTTATACAGACGCTCCATCGGCGCCTTGCCGGCATCCCAAGGAGCGATGAACTTCAACGCGTGGAAAAAACCGTACTTGGGCATTATCACCCTCACGTTTTCAGAGCCCATTACGGCTTCCACAGTTTGGTGCCATGCTCCAAGGCAGCGGATCCCGTGGACCAATAGGACGACGTGCTCAACTTCCATGTCCTGCCGCGAGTGGGTAATTGGTGCGTCGTCGGGCATTGTTCGCTCCAGCCTCTTGTGCTGAATCCCGTACACAACAAGGGAAGCTACGGCGGGTGGCACTGGCGTCTCGCCAGTGCTGAGTCGCAGTCGAGCCGCATCGCGCAATCTACCAGCGGTGCGGACATTTGAGAAGCCCCGGAGCGATCTTCGCCGGCCGAAGAGCCGCCAGCACGAAGCGCATCGCGTCCTCGGAGGCCCGCAACGCTACCCGAGCGAACCTCGCGCCGTCACGTCGCGCTCCGCCCGGCCGGCGTGCGTTGCGGGCTTTCTTGGACACGGTCACTTCGGCCGCCGCGCCGATTTCGCCACCGATGAGGGGTACTACCCCCTTCAGATACCGTGAGCGCACGTGCGCTGGGGTCACACGGTGAATGCGCTGGGGTCCCAGGGGAAGTGCGCTGGGGTTCCAGCGCACGTGCTATGGGGTCGCAGGCCACGTGCGCCCACGGTAGGTACTGGGCGAAACGCCCTTTTTGGACGGGGTCACCCGCGCAACTTCCCGGCTGGAAAGCACTTGGAAGTTTTGGCCAGACCAACAAAAACCGCCCAACAAATGTTTTCGACGCAACGTGTTGCCAGGCATAGACTTAGGGCTTTTGACCGGGGGCCTTGTTGGGCACTTGGAAGGGCCGTTTCCGGGGTTTCCGTGCACTCGGTGTTCCGCCTAACGTGTTCGAGCTTACCATGTTGGCGCCGAGCCGCAAGGCGATTTCTGGGCACCCCCGGGTGCTTCCAACTTTTCCCGGCGCGGGGGCCGAATCGGGCGCACGCGTTCGGCGACGGCCGGGCGCGACGGCCCTGCCTTTGGCGGGGGGGAATCAGAAATGAGTCGGCCGTCGGCAGGGTGAGGAGCAGACGGAAGGCCAGCTTAGGATCGGCCGAAGAACAACTTCCGCATTTGCGGAGTAGTAGGCACACGCCGTCTGCCGTAACCGGCGGACGGCACACGGCGTGTGCCTGCTACGGAAGTCGGGAAGTTGTTTTTCGGCCGATCCTCAGTCCTCCAGGACCTCTTTCTCCCGAACCTTGGCCAGGCGGTCGGCCTCGGACTCGTACTTCTTGGTAAGCTCCTGGATCTCTTCCTTGACGTCGTCGCGCTGGTCTTCGGAGAGAGTCTTTTCTTTCTCGGCCTGCTCGGCCATCCGGTTGCCGTCGCGGCGGATGTTGCGGACGGCCACTTTGGCCTCTTCGCACAGCTTGCGGATTCGGCCGACCATGGCGCGGCGGACTTCGCCGGAGAGGGGCGGCACGATCAGCCGGATGAGCCGGCCGTCGCTCTGGGGATTGAGGCCGAGCTCGCTGGTTTGGATGGCCTTCTCGATGTCCTTGAGCGTGTTGGGATCGTAGGGGCGGATGACGATCTGGTTCGGCTCCGGGGCGCCGACCGCGGCGATCTGCTTGATCGGGCAGGACGAGCCATACACGTCGACTCGCACGGAGTCGACCAGGCCCGGATTCGCCCGGCCGGTGCGGATTCCGGCCAGGCTCTGCTTGAACACGCCGATCGCTTTCTCCATGCGTTCTTCGAGGTCGAGGAGGATGTCGTCTGCGTTCATGGTCCTATTTTCCTTGGCCGACGGGTCTCGCGATCAGGGTGCCGATCCGCTCGCCCCGGACCGCGCGCCGGATGTTGCCCGGCTTGCGGAAGTTGAACACGCGGATCGGCAGCCGGTACTGCGCGCACTTGGTCACCGCTTCGTGGTCCATCACCCGCAGATTCTGGCGAAAAAAGTCGTCGTACGTCAGCTCGCTGTAGCGGACGGCGTGGGGGTTCTTTTCGGGGTCGTCGCTGAACACGCCGTCGACGCGGGTGGCTTTGAGGAGCACGTCGGCCCCCAGCTCGAGGGCCCATTGGGCGGCGGCCGTGTCGGTGGTGACGAAGGGGCGTCCGGTTCCCGAGGCCAGCAGGACGAGGCGGCCTTTCTCCTGGTGGCGCTGGGCCCGGCGGCGGATATAGGGCTCGGCCACGTCGTCGATGCGGATGGCCGTCATCAGCCGCGTGGGGCGGCCCGCCGCCTCCAGGGCGTCTTGCATCGCCAGGCCGTTCATCACGGTGGCCAGCATGCCCATGTAGTGGGCGGTGGCCTCCTGGATGCTCGAGCCGGGGATGGTGAAGTGGGCCCCGCGGAGGATGTTGCCCCCGCCCATCACGATCGCCATCCGGGCCCCTTCCTCCGCCGCCTCGCAGATCTCCCCGGCGATGTACTCGACCGCGTCCATGGCGATGCCCCGCTCGCCCGGATGCGCGAAGGCCTCGCCGGAAATCTTCAACACGACCCGTTTCGGGCCCGACACGGCTTCTGCCGACGCTTCCCCCTCCTCGGACATCCGATTACTCCTTCCCGATTTCCCAACGGACGAAGCGGACCACCTTCATGCCGGCGGCCTTCGTCACCTTGGCGACCGTATCCTTCTTGCCTTCGCCCTTGACGTACGGCTGATCCAAGAGGCACTGCTGCGCGTAGAACTCGCGGAGCCGTCCCTCGACCATCTTTTCGATGATATTGTCCGGCTTGCCTTCGGTGCGGGCCTGCTCGCTGAGGATCTCGCGTTCCTTGGCCACGGCCTCCGGGTCCAGATCGTCCTTGGAGACCGCCGACGGTCGCATGGCCGCGATGTGCATGCAGACGTCCTTGGCCAGCGCCGCGTCGCCGCCTTCCACCTGGAGGAGCACGCCCGTGCCGCCGTCGTGGTGCACGTATCCGCCGCAGGGTGCGTCGATGCGGGCGATCCGCCGGAGCCGGAAGGCTTCGCGGATCTGGTTCACCAGCTCGTCGAACTGCTGTTGGAGCGTTTTCGGCGCCTGGCTGGGCGAAGGCTGGCCGAGAAGCTCCTCCGGCGTGGCAGCGCCGGGGCCGGTGGCCAGTTGCCGGGCGAGATCGTTGGCCAACTGGACGAAGCCCTCGCTGGAGGCGACCGGGGCACTTTCGCACTGAAGCTCGACGATCGTCCCCACGCCGGGGTCCAGGCTGGCGAAGACCGCGAGTCGCCCTTCCGAGGTCTCTTTGCCGGCCCTCGTCTCGGCCACCTTCATGCCTGCCTTGCGTAGCAGCTCGATGGCGGCCTCTTCGTCCCCGCCTGACTCCTGGAGGGCCTTTTTGCAGTCCATCATCGGAAGACTGGTCCGGTCGCGCAGCGCCTTGACCGCGGCGGCTGTGATTTGCGGCATCTCTCTCCACCTCCTGCTGTATTGGTTTCCCTTGGGATCGTGTAGGTCGTCGGATAGGGGGCGAGTTGGGCCGGCCGCCGGGTCGACGAGGGCCGGCCGTGAACGCTCGGTGCGCCCCGGATCGCCGGCCTACAGACCGCCTGGCGACCGGCAGCGCGCCCTCCCGGCAGCGGACCTCTCGGCGGGCAGGGCGGCTACGCCGGCACCGTCTCGGCCTCGCCGTCGCCGGGGGGAGTGTCGCCCTCGGCCTGTTCCTGCTTCAACCGGCCCGCTCCCCCCTTGCCCGCGAGCACCGCGTCGGCCAAGTGACTGATGATCAGCTCGATCGAGCGGATGCTGTCGTCGTTTCCGGGGATCGGCAGATCGACTTGGTCGGGGTCGCAGTCGGTGTCGATCAGGGCGACGGTGGTGATCCCCAGATTTCGGGCCTCGCGCACGGCGTTCTTCTCTTTGCGCGGATCGACCACCACCAGGCACTCCGGCAGCCGGTTCATCGTCCGCATGCCGTTCAGGTTGCGGTACATCTTGCGGTATTCGCGGGTGAGGGCCGACTGGGCCTTCTTGGAGTAGGAGCTGATCTCGTCGCTTGCCCGAAGCGATTCCAGCTCCTCCAGCCTCGACAGCCGGCTGCGGATGGTGCGGAAATTGGTGAGCGTGCCGCCCAGCCATCGGTCGGCGACGAAGGGCATGCCGCACCGGGCGGCCTGCTGCTCGATGGTCTCGGAGGCCTGTCGCTTGGTGCCCACAAACAGCACCAGGCTCCCGCCGCCGGCCACCTGCTGAAGATACTTGCGAGCCCGCAAGAGCCCGCGGATGGTCTCCCGCACGTCGATCACGTGGATCAGGTTGCGGCGCCCATAGATGTAGGGCCTCATTTTCGGGTTCCACCGGCTGGACCGATGGCCGAAGTGGACCCCCGCCTCGATCAACTCCTTCACTAAGACTGTAGCCACGCGCAGAGTCTCCCTCAAGGCACACCGGCTAGGTCCCCGCTCGGGAGCTGCAAGCGGTCCCAAAACGGGGCGTCCGGCGTTAGGTCGAAAGTCCGGTCAGGCAATGACCAATCCGCCGCCCCGGACCGTTCGGGATGGCGAGTCCTACAAAATAGCAACTCCCGCCTATCGCGTCAATTAGACCCGGCCTGCGGTAGTGGTACCGTTCGATTTGGCGCCAAGGAAAAACGGGACGGGCACACCAAGGACCCCGCCAAAGTGGGGGTCGGAATGGCCGCTCAATGCCCCGAAGAGCGTCGCGGTGGGCGATAATCGCGCGGGTCGATGCAGGCATCATAGAGAGCTCGGTCGATCGGAATCCAATCCGTCTTGTTGATTCCGCGCGTGTTGCTGGCTGTCCCGCTCAGCGGAAATGCCGAAGCAATTTTGATCCAGCGATCTTGCTCCCGAGCCACCGCTCTCACCTCATCGGCGACCTCAGAGAAATCTTGGTCTTGGCTGAACAACAGCGCGACGTCCAATTCGTTCGTTCGCACAAGACGCATGACGTCAATGGCAATACGTACATCAATGCCTTTTTCTTCCCCAAGCATAGTCGAGAATTCGACTCCCGGGGAAATGGTGATCGTCTTAGGTCGGTATCGTAGGGGACGAGAAAACGTCGTGATATTGGCCCGTGACATCGCAAGCAGCTTTGCGGACCAGAAGGCGTTTCAAAACGGGTCATCCTTTGCAGAGGGAATGCCCGTATAGAAGCGGATGCCCTGAAGGTTGAATCCGTTTCTGCGACAAACTTGAGACGCCAGCGCAAGAGGTGAGTAGTTGGGGTATGAATATCCGAAGGCGGCCTTTGCGTGATGGTAGAGGTTCTGCCCGTCGAAGAATGCAACCGTGCGTTTGACTGAAGGCTCGGGTGCCATAGGGGTAAAAAATAACCCCGCTGGGGCCTTTCGGCAAGTCCAGCGGGGAGCAAGTCTATTCAATTCTAAAGCGCAGTATCCTTAACTAGAACGACAAAATCAAGCCTCTTGTTCACCGATTTTCGTGACTGATATTGCCCACCTTGCGTAAGTCGTTGCTGTCACAGCACTTACAGTACGTGTAATCCCGCGTCTCCCGTACCGCTCGGGGTACGTGCCGAGCCCTCTTCGTCCTTCCGATTCACCCCTTCGCCGCCTTCTTTTTCTGCCGTTGCGGCTGCTTCTGCTTCTTCTCCTGCTGCTGCTTCGCCCTGCTCGGATTGAGTGGCCCATCGGTGGGGAGGAGCGGGGCGGGCTTGGTGGCCAGGATCTCGTCGAACTGCCGCTTGATCGCCAGGACCTCCGGACCGGTCGAGTCGGTCACCTCGCGGTAGCCGGTTCCGTTGCGGCTGGTGCCGCAGTCGTAGAGCCGGCCGTCGTGGTGCGGGGAGTTGTCCTCCAGGAGCCACCGTTTGGTGCGGAGGATCCGGCGGTCGCCGAGGTAGCTGAAGATCCAGTCGCGCGGCTGGCCCGGCTTGCCCTGTAACAGGAACGCGAAGCTGCGTCCGTCGATGGGGCGATCCTGGGGAAGCTCGGCCCCGGCCAGCTCGGCCAACGTGGGCAGGACGTCCGAGAGATCCACCAGTTCGTCGCTCAGGCCGAGCGGTTTGACCTGCCCGGGACAGTTGACGATCATCGGCACGCGGGCGCCCAGCTCGGTGGGCTGACCCTTGCCTTGTCCGCCGGTCCCGTTGTCGCCGGTGAACAAGAGGATCGTGTTCTTGCGCAGGTCCATCTCTTCCAGCGCCGTGACGATCCGGCCGATCAGCTTGTCGAGATACTCGACGTTCTCCTTGAACTTGTCGGGCGAGTGCGTGAACTTCTCCGTTTCGTCCGGATCGGTGGTGGGCGTCGAGTAGTAGGGGGCGTGGGTCAGGGCCATCGGGTAGTAGAGGAAGAACGGTTCGTCCTTGTGCCGCCGGGCGAAGTCGATGAGGAAGTCGGTGAAGACGTCCGGCCCGTAGTCGTCTTTCCCGGTGGGCAGGTACTCGCCGTTCTTGACGATCGACGGGTGCCAGTACCGGCAGGTTTTCTGCTCGCCGCGGCCCTCCCAGCCGCCGTCGTGCTCGACGCCTTCGGGCAGGTTGTGCTTGTAGGCCCACATGCAGTACTCGTCGAACCCCGTCTCGCAGACCAGCGTGGGCACCTTGCCCGTGAGCTGCCACTTGCCGGCCAGCGCCGTGGCGTAGCCTTTGGGCTTGAGCACCTGGGCGAACGTGACGTGATTGGCGATCTGCTCTTCCGGCGAGGTGGGCTCGGGTCCGCCGCGCCGGCCGGCGAAGTTGTAGACCTTGTTGTTCGAGCCGTACTGCCCGGTCATGATCTCGAACCGGGTGGGATGGCAGAGGGGCGTGGAGAAGCAGGTGTTGAACTGGACGCCGCTTCGCGCCAGCCGGTCGAGATGGGGCGTCCGGTGGTCCTCGTTCCCGTAGCACGAAAGCTCCTTGGCCCCCAGGTCGTCGGCCAGGATCACGATCAGGTTGGGCGGGCGACCGTCCGACCCCTTCTCAGTGCCCCACGCCAAACCGTGCCCGGCGACGAACACGGCCACTGCTGCCAGCACGGGGAACGATTTGCGTAGAATCGACGGACCTTTCATCGGCCAAGCTCCTCGCGGGTGGTCTGATCGGTTCTTGCCTCCACGTAGGAGCGAGCATAGCCCGGCCCTCTTGGCAATGCAACGGACCGCCGGCAAAGAACGGGCGTCGCGCCTTGCGGGCCCTTGTCCCCTCCCGGTAGCATAACCCGTCGGGGAGCCCCAGACGGTAGCCGTTCAAGGCCGGCAGAGTAGCAGGCACGCGCCGTGTGCCGTCCGCGGACGTCATCTTCAGGTCAGACCAACGGCGCGTCCAAGCGACTCCGCAGCGTGCTGGTCGCCGGGCGGACGGCACACGGCGTGTGCCTGCTACTTTTGTCGAACGCGGTGAACGGTTGCCCTAGAAGGAGGCAGGAGATGACGTGGTTCCGACCGTGCCCGCTGGCGCTCGTGCTATGCGCCGTGACGTGGGGATCGCCGGCCGGCGGCGCATCGCCGCCCGAGTCGGCCCGGCCGCCCGTCGACTACAGGATCGTCGTCACCGGGGGCGAACTGCTCTCGGGCGCTTACCCGGACGGACACACGTACTTCCTCACCCGGACGCTCCGCCCGCTGGGCCTGCGATGCGTCGGCTCGATGAGCGTGGATGATCGGAAAGACGCGATCCAAGAGGCGCTCCGATTCGCCGCGGGAAAAGCGGCCCTGGTGATCGTCACGGGCGGCTTGGGCCCCACCGACAACGACGTCACCCGCGAAACGCTCTCCGAGTTCACCGGGATCGCGCTGGAGGAGCATCCCGACGTGCTCGCGGCGATGGAGCGGCGATTCGGGCTCTCGCGCGATCAGATCCGCCCGAACCTCCGCCGGCAGACGCACGTGCCCACGCGCGGCACCTACCTCGATAACCCCAACGGCACGGCGGTCGGCCTCGTGTTCGAGGCGGCCGAAGCGGTGATCGTGGCGCTGCCCGGACCGCCGCGAGAGTTGCAGGCCATGGTCCGCGCCAAGCTGGTGCCCTACCTGAGCCGGCGATTCGGCACGCGTCTGCCCGGCTGCTCGCTGACGCTGCGGTTCGTGGGCCTGGGCCAGTCGCAGATCGACCAGACGCTCCAGGACCACGTGCCGCTGCCCCCCGACGTCACGCTCTCCTCGCAGTTCGAGGGCGGGCGGGTCGACTTCACCTTCTCGCTGCCCGACGACACCCCGCAGGACCGCGCCCGCCTGGAGGAGTTGAAGCAGAAGATCCTCGAACACCTGGGCGACTACGTCTACGCCGCCGCCGAGACCTCGCTGGAAGAGCACGTCGTGGGACTGCTGGAGGCCCGCAAAGCCACCCTGGCGCTGGCCGAAGTGGCCAGCGGGGGCAGCCTGGCCGCCGGTTTGAACGACGCCGTCGGCGCCGACGGCGTATTGGCCGGGGCCTACGTGGCACCGACCGAGGAGAAGCTCCGCCGGCTGCTCCACGTGGCCGACGAACCATGGGCCCAAAGCACGTCCGGCGCCCAAACGGCGGAACTGCTGGCCAAAGCGGCGGCAGAGGCGACCGGAAGCCAATGGGCGGTTGCCGTCGGCGAGGCCCGGCAAGAGCAAGGCGGCGCCCGCTACGTCGAGGTCGTCGTGAGGCTGCCGGACGGCCGCTTGGATGGCCGGCGCGTCGGCCTTCGCGGCGACGGCGAGCTGGCCCGCTTCAGGCTGACCACGCAGCTCCTCGACGAGCTGCGACGCAAACTGAGATGAAGCCCGAGGAGGTCGCGTACGGTGGGTCGAGGCACGAGACCCACGC
>DATKZH010000740.1:0-3581 GCA_035528065.1 Thermoguttaceae bacterium
CCATCTTTCGCGTAACAGCGTTGACGTAAAAAAGTTTTCCCGTGCCACCGGCGAGCAGCACGGAACGGAGATTCGCAGCCGACCAGCCATCGAAATCACGCGCACACGGATCCGGCGCCTCGACGTGAAACTGTCGATTGCGGCCAGGAACGGGGCCAGTTTCGCGGCGAGTGGGGGCTAGGTTAATGGTTGGGCGATGGGGCGCGAAATGGAACTGGCTGGGGTTCGGGCAAGGTCGATGTGGTCGAAGAATTGGGGAGCCACGGGAGAGGAAGACCGGCGGTGCGGCAGAGATCGACGGTGGCCGGGTGCAGGGGCAAGCGGCGGGCGGCGGCCCAAAGATCCAGAGGATTGCCGTGGGAGCCGCAGGCGAAGCAGTGGTAGACCTGGCGAGTGAGATGGACCGAAAAGGCTCGGTGTGAAGACGAGCAACAGTCGGGGATCGGACAGGGGCCGCGAAGCTGAGGGCCGCGTCGCCGGGCGGCCTGAAAACCGATCAGGCCCAGCACCTGGGTCATCGAAACCTGCTGGCGAAGTTGATGGTAGTCAATGCCCGGCATGAGGGCCTCGCACGGCGAATCGCTCATGTGGTGTCGTGCTTGGATGGACCAGGCGGCCTCTTGACACGGTGGGCGCGATAGGATTTGCCGCGAATTTTCAGCAGGATAGCCCCGTCCACAACCCGGTCGAGGAAGGCCATCGCCAACGGCGGATCGCCCAGATACTCGCTCCAGGCCTCGAAGTCGATGTTGGTGGCCAGGGCCGTGCTGCGCCGGCCACTGCGGGCGTCGATCACCTTGTAGAACAAGTTGGCCGCTTGGGGGCATTCGCCGCGCTCGATGCGGTCGAAGCCGAACTCGTCGATGATCAGCAGGTCGAATTTTGCCCAGTAGCGGACCCGGCGGGGCAGGCTTTCATCGGCCAACGATTTCCGCAGGTCCTCCAGCAAGTCGGCGCTGGTGGTGTACCGCACACGGTATCCCAATTCACAGAAACTCCGTGAAAGCGATTGCAGGAGATGGCTTTTTCCGACGCCGCTTGGACCCATCATGACGAGGTTCTCTCCCCGGCGGACGAACTCTCCGGTGGCCAACTGTTCGATCTGCGCACGGTCGATCGTCGAGGCGTTGAACTTCCAATCGAACTGGGCCAAAGTCTTCTCCTCGCGGAAGCGGGCCTCGCGAATCCGCCGCTCGACGGCCCGCTGGCGGGAGCGCACGGCAGGCTCCCCCAGAATCAGTTGCAGAAAGCTCAGGTGCGATAGCCCCTCCTGTTCGGCGCGGGACAACGCGGCATCGAGCATCTCGACGGAAAGCGGGAGCCTGAGCGTCTTGGAGTCGTCCAGCACCCGCTCACGCAGATTCGCGCAAGGGGCCGTCGCCCTCTTCTTGGCCGTCGCCTTCTTCTTTGTCGGTGTCTTCTTCGGTGTTGTCATGTTGGTCGGATTCCTCGAACAAGAGTTGTTGATACTCCGTCGCGGGGCGCGGCGGCGTGGGTTCGTCGGACAGCAGCTCTTTCAGATGAGACGATTCTTCTTCTGCCATGCGGTCGAAGCACGACTTCGGCCGGGCTCGCACGGCCAGGATGCGTTCCACGGAATTCACCGAGAATGCCCCGTAGCGGACGGCGCGATCCAGCGCGGCCAGGAGATCCTCGCGGCGATAGGTTCCCAGCAGGGCCAGCACCTTCTGGGCCTGATTCCAACCACAGCGTTGCGCGCCGAGCAGCCCCTCCAGAAATCGCGCGGCTATCGGTCCAAGCTGAGCGAACCGCTCGCGCAGGGTCTCGCGTCGCTGCTCGAGATCCCGGGGCGGGAGGTGTTCTGCCTGACGGCTCTGGCGGTGCCTTTCGGTCGGCGGAAACCGCACGTGGCGGGCCAACACTTCCATCCGTGAACTGTAGACGGTCACTTCCTCGTCGGTAATCCGCAACGGCAACACCTGCCCGATGTACTGCCAGGGTGCCGAGTAGCGATTCTGTCCGTAGGCCACGAACCCTTCGGCGTCTACCGTACGATACACCACCTCGGCCACCTCATAAGGCCGCTCGGGCAGCGGGATCAGGTGCGGGAGTTCCTCGGCGTGCATGTCGATCGGCCGCCGCCGCGTCTGTCGATGCACGCGGACATCGGCCACTTCCGCAAGCCACCAGTCGGTCACCTCGTTGAGGTGGTCCAACGAGCGGAACTCGCGGCCGCTGAGCAAGTTCGTTTCGACGAAATAGAATGGCCGCTCCACTTTGCCTTTCGTTTGTGGCCGACGACGCCGACAGGCCACCGGCCGGAAACCGTAATGCGTGGCGAAGGCCAGGAAGCGGGTGTTGTAGATCGGCTCGTCGTCTTCGTAGCGGGCCACCACGACTTTCATATTGTCGTAGAGACATGTGGCTGCCACGCCGCCAAGGTGTTCGAAGGCCCGCACGTGCTCGCGCACCGTGGTCTCCAAGTCCGCAGAGGCCGTGAATCGCAAGTACTGCCGCCGGCAGTGGCCCAACACGTAACTGAACAAGTTCACTTTGCGGCGACCTTCCTGAGTGAAGTCCAGCGTGTAGACAGCGTAGTCCATCTGGGCCTGAACCCCGGGACCGGTCTCAAAACGCTCCACCGGCGGCCGACCACACTGCGGTCGCAGTTGTTTCACCCGCTGGCGGAGAATCGTATAACCGCCTTCGTAGCCCCGGCGGCGCATTTCTTCCAATAGCCGGACTACGCTGATGTCGGGATACCGCGCCAAGTACTCGCGCAGGGCCGTTTCGTAAGCATCGACCAGGCTTCCACGCGTCTGGCGCGGTGCAGGCAGACTGGTTGTGCCCGTCGCCCGCTGCTGTTGGTGCTCGGCGATCACCCGGCTGACGGTCTTGCGCGACCGGTGGAGGTCTCGTGCAATCCGGCGCATCGACTGGCCGCCGTACCATCGGCGCAGGACTTCGCTCCGCGTTTGGTCGTTCATGGAAGATGAATCTCCTTGACGAAATCTTCGGTCAGTTCGGACACCACCTGGGCCTCGCCCGCTAAACGGACGAACGCGGGCTCCAGCACGCCCCGATCGCACATCGCCAGATCGCCCCGACCCTGATGCCGCAGCCAGTTCGCCATCCGGGCCAGTTGGTCCAGCACGGCCGCCAACTGGCGGCTGACCCGATTGCCCGCCGCGCTTAAACGCGGATCCCAGCCCCGAACCTCCACGGCCTGGACCTCCCGCAACGCCGCCCGAGGTTTCTCCAGCACAAATACGGTCTTCTCCCGTGTCCCCGAAGCCAGTAGCAGGTCCACCACGCCCCGCAATTCGGCCGCCGTGAGCGAATGACGCCGACCGGTCTCCAAGGCTTCCTGCTGGTTGCCCGCGGGCAACCGCGTCAACTGCCGCGCCACCGTCGGCGAAAGCAACCCCAGCCGCAGATCTTCCTGGGCCGCCGCACATAGCTTCTCCATCATCGCCAAGCGCCGGCAGACCCAACTCTTGTGACGCCCCAGCAGCACGGCCACTTCGACCTGCGACAGCCCGTCTTCCCGCACCAACGCCTGCACCAGCCATGCCTCTTCCAATTCGCCGAAGTGTCGCCCGGTGCGGTTCAGCCCGTAC
>DATKZH010000741.1:0-9530 GCA_035528065.1 Thermoguttaceae bacterium
GCTCGGGCCCCAGCGCACGTGCGCGCGGGCCCCAGGGGGAATGCGCTGGGGTTCCAGGGGAAATGCGCGCTGGTCACAGGCCACCTGCGCGCACGCCATGTCGCGGGCGAAACGGCCTTTTTGGACGCGCGCTCGGCGCAACACATGCGGTGGAAAGGACTTGTATTTCCGGGCCACACTCGAAATTCCTGCCCAACAATTCGTTTCGACATAACTCGTTTCTCCGCAATGACTTGCAATCGGTGGGCGGGGCCTTGTTGGACGCTTGGACGGGCCTTTTGGGCGCCTTCCGAACGCCCGGTGTTCGGCCTAACGTGGTCGAGCATACCATGTTAGCCCCGAGCCGCAAGGCCGTTTCTGGACGGATCGAATCGCGTCCAGCTTGCTTCGCCGGTCGGGCGTCGAACGCGCGACGCCCGGGCGCCCCCTGGGGAAGCCATTCCGCCAAAAGACCAACTTCCGTACCCAGCCGCGCAGACTGCGTGAAACGCACCATATTTGCCTGCCCGGAGACAATGGTGCGTTTCACGCGCCCTACGCCTTTTGTGCCCAGACGGCGAGCCGAGTTCCAACAGGGGGCCGGCTCCGAGTCCGGATCGGCCCGGGGGCCGCGAGAAAACGCCGGCGGCGAGGTGCCTCTTCCCCTCTCCGCACTCGCACACATGCAGTAGGAGTACGTAGAAACGAGTCTGCGCCCGTAAGAATCACCGGGGCGTAAGCAAGGGCAACAGGGGCCAGTGCCAAATCCACAGCCCGAAGACGAGCGCGGCCACGCAGCCGAACCGGTCGGTCCATTCGCACGGAACGTGCTTCGGCTGGTTCCGGCGTCTGCGGAACAGCAACACGAAGGCCCACAGGGAACACGTGGTCTGGGTGATCCACAACGGGCAGAACAAGAACGCGAGTGCCGCCATCGCGTATTCGGCCGACGGGGACTTCATGGCCCGTTCTGCCCAATAGATCAGCGCGAACAAACAGAAGCCGGCCGTCCAGCAGAAGAACGAGCCGAGCCACAACTGCTCGCCCCTGCTGGGTAGAGCCCCCCGCCGCCGTACGATCCACTGCACGGACAGAACGATCGGCCCCGCAAGAACCGCCCCGAACGGCACGGCGGTGATCAGACGTTCGACCCACATCTCCTCAACGGCCCGAACGGACCAACTGAGCGAAAACCCGAGGACAAGCGCCGCTTGAAGCAGAAAGAAGTCGAGCAGCGTGAACCGCTGCCAGGATTCCAGGCGATCCTCCTCGAGCGGATCGGTCATGCGCGCGAGCGTCCCAAGTGTCCGCTTCGGGGCGGGAGGCGTCAACCCGACAGCGCGAACGGCAAGACAAACAAGAACGTCCAGACGCCGAACAGCATGCCGGCCCAATTGCCCGTCCGATCCGTCCAGTAGCAAGGCACGGTGCTGCGATATCCGCGCAGTCCGCTGAATAGCGTCGCCACGGCGATGCCGATGCAGGTCACCTGGGCGAAGGCCCAGAACGAGAACAGATAGCGACTCAGGTCGGGATGGTACGCCGCGGGCCCTCGGAGCGAGAACCAGAGAAGCGATAACAGCACGGTCGGGCTGAGCCACAGCAGTTCGCCCGCGCTGAGCCCCCGCGACCGGTTCCGCAGCGTCCATTGGGCCATCAGGACGATCGGGCCGGCCAGCACCATCCCCCAGACCGTCCCCGCCAGCGCCCGCTCGATCCCGTCTGCCCCCGGCTCGAGCGAGCAGGCCAGCGAGAAGCTCAGCCCGAAGCTGGCCTGGACGAGGAGCACGTCGAGCAGCGTGAACCGCTGCCAAGCCTCACGTCTGGCAATGCGATGCTGTAGCGCCATACCGGAATATCGTACCCCTCCTCCGGCTTCAAGTCAAATGTCCCCCGGACGTGCAAAATGCCCCGCTTCTTGCCGCCCCTGACGCCGGGTATAATCCCGTCGCAAGCTCGCCGATAGCCGAGAGGAGCCCTGATGATCCTCTACGTCATTCGTCACGCCTGGGCAGGACACTACGGCGATCGGGAGTGGCCCGACGATCGCCTGCGCCCCTTGACCGAGGAGGGGCAAGAGCGGTTCGCGCGGATGGTCGAGAAGCTCGCCAACCGGGGATTTGCGCCCGAGCTGATCGCCACGAGCCCCCTGGTCCGATGCCGCCAGACGGCCGAGATTGTGGCCGAAGGCGTCTCCGCAGGTGCGGAAGTCGTGCTCCGCGAGGAGCTGGCCCCCGGCTCCGACCTGGGGGGAATGCTGGACTGGACGAACCGGGCGGCCGGCCAATGCAAGCAGGTTGCCTGGGTGGGACACGCCCCGGACGTCGGCCACCTGACCGCCGCACTGATCGGCAAACCCCCGGGCTGGATCCGCTTCGCCAAGGGGGCCGTGGCCGCCGTCCGCTTCCCCGGCCAACCCGCGCCCCGCGAAGGCGAGCTGCGATGGCTGGTCACCGCGAAAGTGCTCGGGTGTTAGCAGCGCCGTCAGCGCGGCTTCCGGCGAAGACGCACCAAGGGAAGGTGAAACAGAGCGGAAAACAGACGCGGCAACCTGCCACGCGTCCGGCCGTTGGAAGGCTCGCCGGGCTCGGGCGTAGCGGCCTGCGTCTCCACGGGAGCCGGCGGCACGGGCTGCGTGTCGCGTCGGGCCCGTCGGGCTCGCTCCGTCCTGCTCCGGCGCTCGTAACCGACCAGAAAACTGGTGATCCCCACGGTCAGCTTATCGCCCGGCATCAGGTGCGCCGTCGTGACGTTCAGCCCGTTGACGAACGTGCCCAGCATTGACCCCAGGTCGCGAACCACCAGCGTGTCTTTCGTCACGCTGATCTCGCAGTGGTGGCGGCTGACCCACTGGTCGTCGAGACGGACTCCCGCACCGGGATCCTGCCCGATCATTACCGGCAAGCTGTCGAGTACGATCTTCCGTTGATCTGTCGAAGAGTCGACCTCGGTCAACTCGATTTGCATCTCGGTTCTCCGTGGAATCCCGTGCTGCAACTCCGGCCGCCAAACGGCAGTCGGCTCAGCGCTTCGGCAACGACGTTTCTCCCGCCTTCCGGGATTGACGTCCCTCCGAAGCCGGCAACCTCCGTACAAGCAAGCAGCAAAACGGACAACGCGTCGATGTGAGTCTCAGATGGCGTGGAACGCTGGAACACAACTGCCCAACGAACGAGGGCTGCTCAAAACGCGTAGTGACGCCAAGCGGTTAAGAAACGCTACTCCCCCCAGTTTTGTGAGCAGCCGAAGATCCTGAGTGTAACCTTCGCCCCCGAGCCGTCAACCACCAGGCGGGCAGATTCCGGGAAATCAACGATTCCCTTGTGCCGAACCGGCCCTTCGGCGGATCGGCCACGGCTCGTTGCCGATTCTTGAAGGAAATAGACAAACTGCGCGATATGGGGAATATGGGAACCAAAGGTGGGTCTTCACCTTGACGACAAACCTCCCGCCCCCGCCCGCCGATATCAACTGTGGTCGACGTGCTCTCATCGCGGGCCGTACGTCGCGACCGGCGCCAGGCGGTCCGCGCTAAAATACGTGATAGAGACCCCCGAAGATGCGGGCAAACCTCCCACCTTCCGAAATCCGAAAACTCGTCGCCCGAGTCTTCCGCCAACTCGGGATCTCGGCCGAAACTCTCTTGGGCATGACCGAGACGCTGCTCGTCGACGAAGGCCGCTGCGCCGCACGCTCCTACGTAGCGGGCGACCTGCTCGCCATGTGGCTCCTCGATGTCGGGATCCTCCAGTTCTACGACGCCCAGGGCAACATGTTGCGAACCGTGAGCCTCCTCGACGAGCCGGAGCCACATCGAAGGGCGGCTTGAGTCCCGGCGCGACCCCGCCGGGCGACCCTGGCTACCGCGCCCCAGGACATCTGGACCACACTAACCCAAAGCGCAAGCGAGGAACCTGGCTGCCGCCCCGGGACATCTGCCTCTACCGGCCCAAGCCCAGCCCCCTCGCGAGTCCCCCTCCTGGTGAGTCGAGGCTCGCAGCGCACCCCCCACTGGAGGCTTGCCGGGCAACGGCTCCATTCACCTCCTCTGTTCCCAACCGAGCAGCTTGGGCTCCCTCCCCGAGACTCGCCCCAGCGAGCCCCCTTGGCCCTGCGACCGCTGCACACCAGTCACGCCGGTGTACCGACTGCTTCGCCCAACCACGCCGCCACCAGAATCAACCGCCCGTTCATCTGGCCTTTGCCAGGTATGCGGTATAATCTCGACGAAAAGGGACGGGCGATGAACCTCAAGAAGTTGGGCTTACGGATCAAGACCCGGCGGGAGAAGCGGAAGCTCCGGCAGGCCGACGTGGCCAGCGCGCTCCGCGTGAGCGCGCAGGCGGTCTCCAAGTGGGAGCGGGGAGAGAACGCGCCCGACATCTCCGTCCTCGTCGGGCTCGCCCAATTGCTCGACGTCAGCGTCGAATGGCTCCTGGGGGCCACCTCTCCGGAGACCGACACGTTTGCCGCCACCGTGTTCTGCACGAGCCTGAACGGGTTTGCCGAGCGGGCCGCGTCGATGCCGCCTCGCGACGTGGCCGACTGGGCCAACGGCATTTACCACGCGCTGACCGAAGCGATGCGGCGATTCGACGGGATCCCCGTCAAGTACGTGGGCGACGGATCGCTCGGCTTCTTCGCCGGCACGGGGCAGGCGGATCGGGCCCTGCGCGCGGCCCGGCACGCCAGGAAGCTGCTCAGCGCCGAGGAGCTAGTGATCACTTTACACCAGGGAGACATTTTCCTGGGGACGATGGGCCATCCCGACTACGCCCGACCCGACATCATCGGACGGACCGTCAATACGGCCTTTCTGGCGATGTCCTGGGTGGCCCGGAATTGCAGAACGGGAATCGGCATCACGGATACCGTTTGTGGGCAACTAGCGAATACCAAGAATCTGGTCCGTCGCGGCGAGATCACCGTGCCGGGCGTTGAGTCTCCGATAACCATCTACGAACCCGAAATGGAAAAGTGTCATGGCAACGACCCCCACGGAGTTGGATTACCGGATCGCGGACATTAGCAAGGCCGGCTGGGGCCGCCGCGAGATCCAAATGGCCGAGAAGGAGATGCCCGGCCTGATGGCCGCGCGCGAGAAGTACGGCCCCCAGAAGCCGCTCCGCGGGGCCCGGGTGATGGGGTCGCTGCACATGACGATCCAGACGGCCGTGCTGATCGAGACGCTCAAGGAGCTCGGGGCCGATGTCCGTTGGGCCTCGTGCAACATCTTCTCTACCCAGGACCACGCCGCCGCGGCCATCGCCCAAGGCGGTACGCCGGTGTTCGCCTTCAAGGGCGAAACGCTCGACGAGTACTGGGAGTTCACCAAGCAGGCGATGACCTGGCCCGACGGCACGGGACCCAACCTCGTCGTCGACGACGGCGGCGACGCCACCCTGCTGATCCACCGCGGCTACTTCGCCGAAGACAACCCCGCCATGCTCGACGAGCCGACCGACAACAAAGAGCTGGCCATCGTCAACCGCGTGCTCCGCCAGACCCGGAAGGACGACCCCGCCTTCTTCCACCGCGTGGTCGGCCAGTGGAAGGGCGTCTCCGAGGAGACCACCACCGGCGTCCACCGGCTCTATCAGATGATGGAGCGGGGCGAGCTGCTCGTGCCCGCCATCAACGTCAACGACTCGGTCACCAAGTCGAAGTTCGACAACATCTACGGCTGCCGGCACTCGCTCGTGGACGGGATCAACCGGGCGACCGACGTGATGATCGCCGGCAAGGTCGCCCTGGTCTGCGGCTACGGCGACGTGGGCAAGGGCTGCGCCGAATCGCTCTCCGGCCAGAAGGCCCAGGTGTGGGTCACCGAGATCGACCCGATCTGCGCGCTGCAAGCCCTGATGGCCGGCTACCCCGTGACGACCATCGAAGACGCTCTGCCTTACGCGAACATCTACGTCACCACCACCGGCAACTGCGACGTGATCACCGCCGAGCACATGTCGAAGATGAAGGACCAGGCGATCGTCTGCAACATCGGCCATTTCGACAACGAGATCCAGGTCGACGCGCTCGTGGCCTGGCCCGGCGTCAAGCGGACTACCATCAAGCCGCAGCTCGACGCCTTCACCTTCCCCGACGGACACACGATCTATCTTCTGGCCGAAGGCCGCCTGGTAAACCTCGGCTGCGCCACGGGCCACCCCAGCTTCGTGATGTCCAACAGCTTCACCAACCAGGTCCTGGCCCAGCTCGACCTCTGGACGGGCGAGCACGAGGTCGGCGTCTACGTGCTCGACAAGAAGCTCGACGAACAAGTCGCCCGGCTCCACCTGGCCAAGCTCGGCGCCAAGCTCACCCGGCTCACGCCCAGGCAGGCCGAGTACCTCGGCGTCCCCGTCGACGGCCCGTTCAAGGCGGAGCATTACCGCTACTGACCCCGCAGGGTGCGTGACGCGCACGCACGCGCTATCAGCACCTTGTTCCCAGGCTCCGCCTGGGAACACACTAACCCGAGGCTCCGCCTCGACAGCGGCCCAAGGCGCGTCCATGACATGCGCGCCGCCGGATCCTCGACGTTGTCACCGGCCGGCGGTGAACGGCCCGGCGGGGCAGGCGGGGCCTGCGTAGTAGGGCGTTCCCAGGCAGAGCCTGGGAACGAGGGAAGGGTTTGACGGCTACGGCGGCTAGTTCCCAAACCTCCGTTCCCCCGGCACAAGGCCGGGGGGGACGAGGAATTAGGGAGTTGTCGTCCGGTCCGTCCGAACATCCACAGCACTGGTACGGTTAGCCCGGCCGCGTCGCGTTGTCAAGCACGACGACGTCGGCCGGCCGTCGACGCGGCAACGTTTATCCCGCAAGGACGGGAATCCTTGACGCCGCGCCCGGCCCCGCGGATAATCGACCCGTGCGGCCTGTTCCGAGGACGCACGCGCCTCGATGTCCCGCCGATCGTCCTTCCCCAGGAACGCCGGCCCGCTATGCAAGTCGTTCGCACCGTTCGGAAGAAACCCAGATCCGCGTTCCGCGGGCTCGTCGCGGCGATGGCCGTGCTGTTCGTCGGCCTCGCATCCCTCCTGCGCCTCGAAGCCGCCTCGGCGGCGGACGACGGGCCGAAGCCGGCCGTGCTGCTCGCGGCGATGCTCGACGGCCCCATGGCCGGCGTCGACCAGATCGTCTTCGCGGTACGCACGTCGGTCCGCCGCCACTACTACGAGAATTTCGGCTACTACGTGATCCCCCGCGACCAGTACCCGCTGCCGCCGTTCGGCAAGGCGGGGCCGGGCGTGCCGCTGTTCGGCGACGGCGGGCGCCTCTGTCGCTTGAATCTCCGCACGGGCGAGTCGGCCGTGCTGCTGGACGATCCGAAAGGCGGCGTCCGCGATCCGCAGGTCCACTACGACGCCGACAAGATCCTGTTTTCTTACCGCAAGGGCGGCCGGCCGTACTACCATCTGTGCGAGATCAACGTCGACGGAACCGGCTTCCGGCAATTGACCGACGGCCCCTACGACGACGTCGAGCCGACCTACTTGCCCGACGGCGGCGTCATGTTCTGCTCGAGCCGCTGCCGGCGCGTGGTGGGCTGCAATCCGTCGCCGGTGGCCACGCTGTACCGGTGCGACGCGGGCGGCGAGAACATCCGTCCCATCTCCGCGAACCCGTTCACCGACAACACGCCCTGGATGCTGCCCGACGGCCGCGTCCTCTACACCCGCTGGGAATACGTCGACCGGAACCAGATGACATTCCACCATCTCTGGACGGCCAATCCCGATGGGACAGGGCAAATGGCCTACTTCGGCAACCAGTGGACCGACGCCGAGCCGCCTCCGCCCCGGTTCTTCGGCGTGGCCATGCTCGACGCCAAGCCGATCCCGGGCACGGACAAGGTCGTGGCCTCCTTCTCCCCCAACCACGGGCGGTCGGAGCACCTCGGCTACGTCACCCTGGTCGACCCCAGCCTGGGACCCGACGAGTCACGGCTTGCCCGCAAGATCAACGCCAAACGCATGTTTCGCGATCCCTACGCCTTCTCCGAGGCGTGCTTCCTCGTGGCCGACGAGGAGGGCATCTGGGTGATGGACGGCCGGGGCGACGTGGAGTTGGTGTATAAGCTCCCCGCGACCGACAAGGGCCTGTCGTGCCACGAGCCGCGCCCGCTCTGCCCGCGGCCGCGCGAGCCGGCGCGAACCACGCGCGTCGACCTCGCCCAGAAAAGCGGCGTGCTGGTGCTCGAAGACGTCTACAAAGGCCAGAACATGGCCGGCGTGAAGCCGGGCGAGATCGCCAAGCTGCTCGTGCTCGAGCAGCTCCCCAAGCCGGTCAACTTCTCGGGCGGACAGGAACCGCTCACGGCTGGCGGCACGTTCAATCTGGAGCGGATCCTGGGGACCGTCCCCGTCGAGCCCGACGGCTCCGCTTCGATGGAGCTCCCCGCCGGGCGGCCGCTCTTCTTCGTGGCCCTGGACGAGAACGACCTGTCGGTCAAGCGGATGCAGAGCTTCGTGAGCGTGCAGCCGGGCGAGCGGACCAGTTGCGTCGGCTGCCACGAGCGGAGGTTGGCTTCGCCCCATCCCAAGCCGGGGCTCCTGGCCATGGAGCGGCCGCCGAGTCCCATCGAGCCGATCCCCGACGTGCCCGAGGTGTTCGACTACCCCCGCGACGTCCAGCCGATCCTCGATCGGCACTGCACCCCCTGCCATAACCCCGACCGCCGCGACGGCGGCGTCGAGCTGAGCGGCGATCGCACGCCGATCTATACCGCGAGCTACTGGACGATGATCACCGAGGGGCTCGTCTCCGACGGCCGAAACTACGTCGGCAACGAGCCCCCACGCTCGCTGGGCAGCTCGGCCAGCCGGCTCCTGAAGCTGGCCGACGGCAGCCACTACGACGCCAAGCCGTCGCCACGCGAGCAAAAGATGCTCCGCCTGTGGATCGAGAGCGGCGCCACGTACACCGGCACCTACGCCGGCCTGGGCTGCGGCGTTTCCACGGTGAGCTTCCCCGTCGAGACGATCAAGCGGCGGTGCGCGGGCTGTCATCTGGCGACGAACGTGAAGCCGTACAGCGGCATGAGCAAGGGCGACCTCTACCGGTTCGGAAAGCGGGAGCCGGCCCAAGCGCTGGTGACGAGCTTCGGCGACTTCAATCTCGTGATCCGATTGGCCTATCTCAAGTTCGGCGAGGCGCCGCCGCACCAGGCGCTCTCGAACCTCAGCCGGCCGGAGAAGTCGCTCCTGGTTCAGGCGCCGTTGGCTCGGGGTGCCGGCGGACTCGGACTGTGTGGGCAAGAGGTCTTCGCCGAC
This sequence comes from Thermoguttaceae bacterium, assembly GCA_035528065.1. Classification (GTDB taxonomy): domain Bacteria; phylum Planctomycetota; class Planctomycetia; order Pirellulales; family Thermoguttaceae; genus DATKZH01. The sequence goes on from DATKZH010000741.1 coordinate 9,252, forward strand.
CCGGCCGACCCGGACTATCAAGAGATCCTCGCCGCCATCCGCGACGCCGCCGAGCGGCTCCGGCGCGAGAAGCGATTCGACATGCCCGGCTTTCGACCCAGCCCGTACTACGTCCGCCAAATGCAGCAATACGGCATCCTCCCCGAAAACCTGGAGAGCGACGCCCCGATCGACGTCTACGCGACCGACCGGGCGTATTGGGAATCGCTGTGGTAAGGGGCGGCCGATAAATAACTTTCCGGAATTCAGTAGTCGGTTGGGACGACGGTATAGTTCCAG
>DATKZH010000742.1:0-4886 GCA_035528065.1 Thermoguttaceae bacterium
AGCGATCTACGTCAACGAAGACTGGACCTCCTTTCACGCCGCGCGCATCGAGCGGGAACAACAAACGCTCTACCCCTATCGTGACCACCTCGCCAGCTTCCTAAACCACGCAGCTTGACGCGATCCGGGGGTTGCAACCAGATGATTTGGCTGTCGATCAGGCAAAGCTGTCCGTGATGCGCGCCCCATTGCTTTTTGGTCACGATCGCCGGGCCGGACGTATCGGTCTCGACACGGAGCCCGACGGCACAAAGCGTCTGCCGGCTGCTGGCAATCAAGGCGGTTTCCGTCTGTCCGATCAGCGTACACCCCGTCAGCGTCGGGGCAGGCTGGGTCTGCCGCATATTCATGCCGATCCGGCCGCCGATCACGGTGACGTTTGCATGACTGCCTCCGGAGCCGGCACCGCCTTCAAGACCGCAATAACCGTGCGTCGCATCGATCGTGCAGTCCTGGACTCCCGATCCTTGGGCGGCCCGGTGGCGGATGCCGATGGCCCCAGCGTTCTCCGGTCCGATCGTGACATCGATTCCGACCAGCATCTGGTTCATGTTAATATTCGGCTGGAGTTGATCGACGGGAGTCTCCGTGCCCGTTCCCATGGCCCGGAAATGAACGATGTACTTCGGATTTTCGGGATCGGAAAAACCCGGAGAGCGAGCCGCCAACACGATCCGCGGTCGCGTCGCCGTCCGACGCGAGCCGAGCAACACACACGGATAATCCCGCGTGCCACTACGTCTTCCTTCGCGAACCAACGGACGGTACTGTTGCAGTGCAGCGTATCCGAGATCTTGTACACTCCCGATGGAAAGAAGCAGACCATCTGTCGGTCCCGCGCAAAGACGATGGCACGCTGGATGGCTTCGGTCGAATCATGTTCTCCTTGCGGATCGGCCGAGAACGGGGCGGCTGTCACATCGACGAAACCCAGAGCCGCCAACGCCTGGTTGCCGAGTTCATTCGGAGCTTCGGCGTTCGACGGCGCACCGGCTGCAAGCACAGTGGCCATTGCTAGTGCTGCCGCTGCGGACGCGATCGCCCGCGTGGATGACTCTGTGAGTCTCATGGTTTCAATGCCTTTGCAGGTGAGTCCTTGCCGCGGTCAGGAGTCGTGAAGGGGCATCCAAACGGTCATCTGCCCTGCGCCGCGGTTGGCCCAGGCGTGGTAAGGAATCAATCTGAGCCGCACTGGCCGGGGCGCCGTCGGAGCATACTCCTTGTATAGCAGCGGAGAATCGTAAGGCTCGGCAGACCAGTCGGGATCCGCGATGGCCACTGCCTGGCCTTCCAATACCACGAGGCCGCCGAGCAATTGCGTGTCGAAACGTGGCTGAAGATCGACCTTTCCTGACAGGCGGACGTCCATCACGTCCACGCCGTCGGGCAGGTCGGCCGACTCAAGGCAGTAAACCAACGGTCCGCGCATCACGGCGATCTGGCCGCGGAGTTGTTCCACCACAGGGTTGGCATGAATCAGCCTCACTCGCATCGGCAGTGTTAGTTCCACCGTGTCGCCAGTCTTCCAGGTGCGTTGGAGCGCAGCATACGTGCCGGTTTGGAAGTCGTCCGCTACGGGCGACCCGTTGATCTTGACGGTCACTCCCGCGGCCCAGTCGGGGATGCGGAACCGCAGGGTGAACGCGGCTTGCTCGGCCAGTTCCAGCGAGATCTGGACGTCGCCATCCCAGGGATAATCGGTCTTTTGGATCAGCTTCACGGCGGCGCCGTCGGACAATTCCGTTTCCAGTTCGTTGCTTCCGTAGAGATGTACCCAGATGCCGTCCGCGGAAGTGCTGTAGGCAAAACCGTGCATCTTGGCGATTGTGCGGGCCAGTTGCGGCGGACAGCAGTAGCCGTTACGGTGCTTCCAACGTTCGGGAGTGTCGCTCCGCAACAGGGGCACCTTCGGGTCCAGCCGTCGGAGCACATTGGAATAGAAGAAATGGTCGCCGTCCAATGCCAGGCCGGAGATCCCGCTGTTGTAGAATACACGCTCCATGACGTCGGCGTAACGCGCCTCGGTGGTGATGTTGAGCAACCGCCAGTTCCACATCGCGTTGCCGATGTTCGAGCAGGTTTCACAATAGCACTCCCGGCTGGGCAGGAAGTAAGGCTCGGCAAACGCTTCATGTACGTCGTCGCGGCGGATCGAAAGCCCTCGAGTCAAAGGCCCGATGCCGCCGTGAATGTACAACTTGCGCCGCACGACGTCCGACCAGATCCGCTGCAGGGCCTCAAGCAAGGTCGTGTCGCCTGTTTCCATGTAAGCATCGGCTGCACCGCAATAGAGATACGTGGCCGTCACGGCATGCCCCACTGCCTCGGTCTCCTCGCGCAACGGCACGCGGTCCTGAGTCTGATCGGTGCCGCCGAGTCCATAGTGCCGAGATCCGGCCGGTTGGGAGCCTCGCATGTCGATAAACACGTTGGCCAGATCCAGATACTTGCGGTCGCCCGTCGTCCGGTACAACTCGACCGCGCCCATGATATTGGACGGATTGAAGCCGAAATGCGCCAGCTCCGGACCGCGGTCCTTGAACGTGTCGTACAAGTAGTCGCCCGTCTTCTTGGCGAGCTCCAGGAAGTTGGTCTTGCCAGTGGCGCGATGATGAATGCATGCCGCCGTCATCAGGTGTCCCATGTTGTACAACTCGTGATGATGGATGTCTTGAAAGCGTTCCAACTTCTCCAGGATGATCTGGGTTGAGATGTATCCGTCCGGCCGTTGGGCCTTTCCGATGACCTCAATGACCTCGTCGATCTGACGTTCCAACGCCGGGTCGCGAGTGACGATATACACATACGCCACGGCCTCCAGCCATTTGTAGAAGTCCCCGTCGTGCCAGGACGTGCCTGACCACTGGCCCTCGATCTCCCCGGCGGCTATGCGAAAGTTCGTCGAATGGGAGTTCCCCTCGCCGTTGAAGTAATCCCACATCTCGGGAATAGTCACGTTCTTGACTAGTTCAAACTTGGCTTTCCAGAATCCACCGGTCCAGCGGACTTCTTCCAAGTCAACAGTTCGCAAGCGACTGTACGGGCTCGCACCGTTATTGATGATCCCGCGTTCTTGACCGCAAGCCGTCCAGTTCGCAGCCAGACACAACCAGAAAACGATGACGGTTGTATTCCATCCGAGCGTGTTAGTTGATAGTCGCATTGTCTTTCCTCCCGGTTGGATCATTCCCTATTTCGCACATGCTGTGCTCGTGCTCTATGTCCCGTCATTGACCACCGATTCACGCCGGATTGGATGAGCCAAGTCTCGGGCGTCGAGATATAGGGACTTGCCGTTGATCGAAAACTCCATCACGCCTTCGTCCCAACGGGACTTGACGAACGGGCTTTCGTAGGTCGCATAGTCTTTCAGCGCGAACGGTGTTCCGTTGACCGTAGCGATTCCGTGGTCGTAAGTGATTGCGTCGCCCTTGGTGCTGACGTATCGAGTGAGCAGCCCCGTGTCTGCGCATTCGCTTTTGGCGTCGCGAATCCGCTCCTGGAAAGCGGCGAAGCTGGGATAGTCGCCTTCGAGCCCGACTTCCAGAATGCCGCCGCCTGCGCGTGGGTAGTCGATGATTCCGATGTAGACTTGCTCTTCGTCAGTGACAACGGACCAGAATTGCAGCGACTTTTCGCCGGCCGTCTCCATCGAGTAAGAACCGCGGTTGTCCGCCAGATTGCCGTTGTAGTCGAGGAACTCGCCCTTGTAGAACAAGACGTCCCTATACTGCATGTTCGCCGTGTTCGAATTCTCCTTTTCGACGTTCATCGAGCCCAGATGCCGCTTCGGACCGAGGATCTTCAAGGGGTCGGCGAAGGTCAGTTCCCAGACCTGGTTGTTCCAATGGTCCACAGGCTTCGAGTCTCCGCCGTGATGGTTGTCCAGCGGAATGCGGTCTTGCAGGCTGCCCAGACTGTAGGCGGGCGTGATGTAGTAGTACAGGTTGTAGATTTGGCCGAAGCGGTCCCGACGCCGTTGCTGCACGGTGTACCGGCCGCGAGCCTGCCTGTTGGTGGCCAGTTCGTACAAGGCCGCGGGTAGACAGTAAGACGTCGTGGTGAGGCTCGGAACAAGATAGTGGTAGTCGTTCTTCCGGTAGGTGGGTGGAGCACAGTGTCCGAACAGCAAGAAGCCGAGTTCGTACAGATGGTCGTCGAAACCGTTTCGGTTCTCGTCTCGCGGCGCAGTGTTTGGAAAAGTATCCGTGAAGATCGTGCGATAGTACGGACCACCTCGGACGTTGTTCAGCGTGAGCAGCGCGTAGTCGCCCAGGATGCTGTCGATTCCCAGATGTGCCCATTGCCGGATCACGGCGGCATCGTAGTAGTCGTACATCAGCAACAGCGGGTGCAGGCTGCGGGCGATGTAGTGTGGCGAGTTGAATTCTTCCATGCCCCGCTCGATCCGGTACTGGATCCAACGCTTAAAGGACGCGCTCGCTTCGTCGAGACGTGAAGGATCGCGCACGCCGAACTCCTGGTCCGCCAACAGGTAGATTACCTTCCAGTTGAGCAGATGGTTTTCATTGTTCACCCCGCAGATCGCTCGGAGGTTTCTCTGGGCCAGTCCGTTGGCATAAACCAGGATGGTTTCCTTCATCCGCTTCTGGGCCGCTGGAGCGAGTACGTCCTTGAACTCGCAGTACGTGTTCAGCAGCATCAGGGTCAGCCACTCGTCACTCTGGACGGGCAGCGAGGCGAAGTATTCATTCGCTTCCTCCACGCGGACACCTTGGGCCAAGCTGGCATGATAGAACTGCCATTGGCGGGACTGAATCTTGGCCGAACTGTAGTCATGCTGCACTGGAAAGATGCCAGGATCGCTGAGGATGTGCAGCAGATACTGTCGGCGGTGCTCGAAATCGTTGGCTTGGCCGGTGGTA
>DATKZH010000743.1:0-3630 GCA_035528065.1 Thermoguttaceae bacterium
TAGCCTCGGACCCCGAATGCGTGGTAAAGTAAACTCGTGGACATGCTGGCTTCTCCTTCTGAAGTGGAATTCCCAAACTCCAGAAAGAACCAGCATGTCCGCCTCTTGGCAACCCCAGGTACGCTTCAGTCGGATGAACCCGAAAACATGGGCGGCGGTTTGAAACCTTATGCGGACTTTGTGGATCGGATCGGGTCCGACCGTTTCGGCCTGACGGTCGACATCGGCCACGCCCGCGATCCGGACGGCGTCAATCCGTTCGTCAAGAAGGGGCGAGCTGTCGAAGTTCTGTCGCTGGGCGGGCCGCGGATCCGGCACTTGCACCTGCACGACACGTTCAGCCTGCCGACCAAACCGGACCACCGCGCGCCGCTGCACCCGGACGGCATTGTCCGCTGGGACGACGTGTTCGCCGGCCTCAAGGCCATCGACTACCGCGGCGTCTTCCTCTTTGAGGACGGCCGCGGCGAGAATCCGGAAGAATGGACAAGGCTGGCCGCCGAGTTTCCGAAGCATTTCGTCGCCCGCTACTCACAATAGGGAATCCTTCCATGCGGCCGGAAAAGAGCGGCTGACCAATCCGCCGGCCAACGATGGCAAGAAGGTCGTCCTGGTCGATACCGACCACTGCGACCCCTGGCATCACGATCCGGATTGGGTCTGGAGGAACTTGTTTCGCGGCAACCACTCTATTCTGATGGACGGGTACGTCGACTTTCGCATCGGTTCGCCCGACAAGCCGGATCCGAAATGGGACGTGACGCGACGAGCGATGGGCCGCGCCCGCGCGCTGGCGGAGCGGATCGAAGTGGCTACGCTCGTTCCTCGCGCCAAGCTGGCCTCGACCGGTTACTGCCTGGCGGTTCCCGCGGCGAGCGGCGGCGCCTTCGGGTGCGCCGTGTACGTGTCGCAGGGCGGTGAGACGACGGTCGACCTGACCGCCGTGAGAGGACGCTTGGCGGCCGAATGGATCGACGCAAAATCAGGGGAAAGGCGATCGGCGACTTCCGTACCCGGCGGAAGCCGACGGGAATTCGTTGTTCCGTTCTCCGGCCCGGCAATCCTCTGGTTGACCGAGAATCGGGGAACCGTTGATCGCGACTGAGGAAACCTCACCCGCAAGATCGACGACCGACCAGGAGACAGCCACTGCTCGCGACAACGAGCACCGAACTCAGCCACACAACAGCAACGAAAAGAAAGGACCGAAAATGATTCCGCAGTCACGTTTCGTCATGGCCTTCTCTGCGTTGTTGATCGGGACAACTGTCGTCCATGGAGTCGAGCCTACGTTTCGGCGCGTCGTGATCGAGGAGCAGGGTCCGCAGAACCCGTGGACGAAGATCATCGGCGACGTCGACGGAGACGGCCGCGCGGATCTGATCGTCGGCGGCCAAAAGGGTCCGCTCGTGTGGTATGCCTATCCGGACTGGAAGAAGGCGCTGATTGCGGAGGGCGGCTACGCAACTGTCGACGGCGAGATGGGCGACGTCGACGGCGACGGCGACCCGGACGTCGTGATGGGGGGCACCCTTTGGTACGAGAATCCTCGTCCGGCCGGAAAGCCGTCTGCGGGCCCCTGGAAGTCACGTCGAATCGAGGACTTCCGCTCGCACGACGTCGAGCTTGGCGACCTGGATCGCGACGGCGATCTCGACGTGGTAGGCCGTGACCAGGGCGCCCGAGGCAACGTGATCAAGATCTGGCGGCAGGATTCCTCGGTAGCTTGGACGGCGACCAACCTTGCCGTGCCCAGAGGAGAAGGGCTCCGGTTGGGCGACCTCGACCGGGACGGCGATGCGGATATCGTGATCAACGGCTTGTGGTTTGAGAACCCCGGCAAGACCGACGGATCGTGGAGCGAACATCGCTACGGCGCGTGGCACGAGACCTCTGCGATCGACGTCGGCGACGTCAACGGCGACGGTCGACTGGACATCGTCTTGACGGCGTCCGAAGCAGCGTACCGGGGAGCGTGGTTCGAAGCTCCCGAGAACGCGCGGCAAGGCGATTGGCGAGAGCACGTGTTCGACGATTCATTGGACTACGCCCATGGCGTGTGGGCCGTCGATCTGGACGGCGACGGCGATCTGGATTTGGCCACGGCCGAGATGCACCAGTCGCGGCGCGACCGTGTGTTAGTCTACTGGAACCGGGGCCGGGGGCTGGCATGGGATCGCCGGATCCTGTCCACGAAAGGCCTCCACGACGTCTTTGTCGCGGACGTCGGCGGCGACGACGACCAGGATATCCTGGGCGCCAACTGGAGCGGGCCTTATCAGCCCATCGAGCTGTGGGAGAACCAACTCCGCGGACCGGCCAAACGGTAGAAGAATAAGGATCGTTACGATGACAACGCCCTTAACGCCGATCGTGAGCCTTTTGTTTGCCGCGATCGTGGCTGCCGCAGGCGCGGAGTTGGATGCCGCGGACAGCCCGCCCTATCCTCCCAGTTCCGTGATCGTCGGGATCACATGGCACTGGGAGACGCATCGAACCGCCGCCCCCGGCAGCGATCTCTGGCCCGTGACCTGGGGGCCCGATGGACACCTCTACACGGCTTGGGGCGACGGCGGGGGCTTCGGCGGCACGAATTCGGACAGCCGCGTGAGCATGGGCTTCGCTCGCATTGAAGACTCGCCGGAGAAATACCGAGGCGTGAATATCAACGGCGGCAAGAACGCTGAGTTTCCCGCGTCTTTTCCGAAAAAAGGGAAAACGGGCGGGATTCTGTTCGTCGACGGAACCCTGTACGCCCGCCTGAACCGGCAGGACGGCCAGTGGCCGGAGGTCAATCATTCTTTGGCCTGGTCCGACGACCGTGGAGCGACGTGGCAGCAGACGTCGTGGGTCTTCCCGAAGGGCGAGGGCAACTTCAAACCGGCCCGCTTCCTGAACTTCGGCCAGGACTATGCGGGCGTCCCGACCGAACTCGGCGGATACGTCTACCTCTACGGCTTCCAGCAGACCGGAGCCGGCGCGGGGGACGGCACCTATCTGTCACGCGTACCCAAGGAGAAAATCAAGGACCGGGGCGCCTACGAGTTTTTTGCCGGCTTGGATGCCAACCGACCGGTCTGGTCTGCCGACGTGGCCGACGTGCAACCCGTCTTCACGGATCCCCGAGGCGTGATTCCCACAACCGGTGCGGTTTACCATCCCGTGCTCAAGCGATACCTGCTCACCAGTTTCCATACCGGCCCGGGCCAGTTGGGCATCTTCGATGCGCCGCAACCATGGGGGCCGTGGACCACGGCCGCGTACTACGAAACCTGGGGCGAGATGGGATTGGAGGGTCATGGTTTGAACTGCGACTTTCCGCAGAAGTGGATCAGCCCCGACGGACTCACCATGTGGTGCGTGTTCAGCGTCTACGGAGCTGGAGCGGCGCAAGGAATCCAGGCTCACGATCGGTTCAACCTGGTGAAGGTCAGCTTGACGCTGCGCCGGGAAGCTCCATGAAGAACTCAACCAACCCCGGCCCCATCCCAATTCAGGCTCATCCGACTAAAGCGTACTTGGTTTCATGAATGCCGAGGATTTTGAGCTTGAGGAGCTCGGGGTCGCGGAATCCGTAGGCTTGGCGTTTCATCGTCTTGATCTTGTTGTTGGTCCCTTCCAACGGCCCGG
>DATKZH010000744.1:0-3681 GCA_035528065.1 Thermoguttaceae bacterium
TGGGAGGGCAACTGCCGTATCAACCCGGGACAGGGGCAGAGTGGTTACCGAGGCTGCTCCGGGTCGTCCTGCCGAAGACGAGCTCTCCTGGCGCGGCACTTTCATCATCGGTTAACCGTTCCGCCCGCCAGCGCTGGCCGACGCCGCGGCCAGTCACGAATGTGGCCCGTTCCGTGCAGTCTTCGGGCCGGACGGAGGACCCGACCACCGAAATAGAGCTCCATCGGATCCGTTTGCTTGACAGGCGTTAACGCTGTGGCAGCCCCGGTGTAACAGGAGGAGTTGACGGCATGCGCTTTAGCAAGACGGACTTGCCCGGAGCGTTCACGATTGACGTGGAGCGCCTTGAAGACGAGCGCGGCTTCTTCGCCCGCGAGTTTTGCCGGGAGGAGTTCGAGGCACACGGGCTGAAGCCGGACGTCGTCCAGGTCAACCTCTCCTACAACGAAAAGGCGGGCACGCTTCGCGGCATGCATTTCCAGTACCCGCCCGCCGCCGAAACCAAACTCGTGCGCTGCGTGCGCGGGGCAATTCTCGACATCATCGTCGACTTGCGCCCCGAGAGCCCGACCTATCTCAAGCACATCGAAGTGGAGATCAACGAGGACAACTGGCGTGCGCTTTACGTGCCGGAGCGCTTCGCGCACGGCTACCAGGTCCTGACGGACAACACGGTGATCAGCTATCACGTCGGCACGCCCTACACGCCGAGCGCCGAGGGCGGACTTCTACATGACGATCCCACGCTCGGCCTGAACTGGCCGCTGCCGGTTTCAATAATTTCCGAGAAGGATCGCGCCTTCCAGCCCTACGCGCAGATTGAGCAGGCGTTGCGGCAGCGCATGAGCCTGCCGCGCGCCGTCGCAGCCTAGGAGACCTTGTCATGATTATCGTAGATAACGCCTTGAAGGCGCGAGAGGCGGCCGGCAAGCCCATTCGCGTCGGTATCGTCGGCGCTGGCTTCATGGGTCAGGGCCTGACCAACCAGATCCTGAACAGCGTGCCCGGCATGAATGTCGTTGCGATTTACAACCGCACGAGCGACCGCGCCGCGAACGTGTTCCGCTATGCCGGTCGCGACGACGCGATCGTCGCCAACACGCAAGGCGAGCTTGACGACGCGATCAAGTCCGGCAAGCCCGTCGTGGCGGAAGATGCCTTTCTGCTGGCGCGCTCGCCGCTCATCGACGTGCTGGTCGACGTTACGGGTGCCGTCGAGTTCGGCGCCCACGTCATCCTCGAAGCCTTCGCACACGACAAGGACGTCGTGCTCATGAATGCCGAGATCGATGCCACACTTGGCCCGATTCTTCAGGTCTATGCCGACAGGCATGGCGTCATCCTCTCGGCCTGCGAAGGCGATGAGCCCGGCGTCCAGATGAACCTGTACCGCTGGGTCAAAGGGCAGGGTTTCATCCCGCGCGTTATGGGCAACGTCAAAGGCCTTCAGGATCCCTATCGGACGCCGGCCACCCAGCAGGGCTTCGCCGATCGCTGGGGGCAGAACCCGACGATGGTCACGAGCTTCGCCGACGGCTCGAAGATCAGCTTCGAGCAGTCCATCGTGGCCAATGCCACGGGCTTCGGCGTGACGTCACGGGGCATGTCGCGCGGCAAGGAATACAAAGGCGACGTGATGAAGATCGGCGAGCTCTATGACATCGAGGATCTTCGCCGCCGAGGCGGGATCATCGATTACGTCGTGGGCACGCCTCTGACGAAGGTCTACTGCCTTGCCGAGCATCCCGATCCGAAGCAGCAGCACTACCTGAACCTCTACAAGATGGGCGAAGGGCCCCTCTACGCCTTCTTCGTGCCCTACCATTTGGTGCACTTCGAGGTACCGAACGCCATCGCCCGAGCCGTCCTGTTCCGCGACCCTGTTGCCCGCCCGCTTGCTGGCCCTGTGGTCGAAGTCTGCGCCGTCGCCAAGCGCAACCTGAAGGGCGGCGAAGTGCTAGACGGATACGGCATGTACATGACCTACGGCGAGGCCACGAACGCCAGCGAAATGTCCGACGGACGCTATCTGCCCGAAGGACTCGCCGAGGGCTGCCGGCTCTTGCGTGATGTCAGCAAGGATGCGGTTCTGACCTACAACGATGTGCAGTTGCCCGAAGGGCGGATCGCCGATCGCCTGCGAGCCGAGCAGCATCGCCACTTCCGGGGTGAGACCTGGCTCGAAGAGTACCAGGTGAGCACGCAAGCGGCCTAAATCATCGATCTTGCTGAATGACGGAGAGACGTTGTGATGGATTTTGCAGAACAAAAAGTATTTCAGGGGAAGCGGGTGTTTCTGACAGGGCACACCGGGTTCAAGGGATCCTGGTTGGCGCTGTGGTTGAAGTCGTTGGGAGCTGAGGTAACGGGTTACGCACTCGAACCGCCGACAAACCCCAATCACTTCAGCGCTGCCGATGTTCGGTCAGCGCTGGTCAAGCATCACATCGGCGATATTCGCGACGCTGAGGTATTGAACGCTGCAATGCGTGTGGCCGACCCAGACATCGTGATGCACCTCGCTGCGCAGACCGTCGTGCGGACCAGCTACGAAATTCCCCGGGAAACCTTCGACGTCAACGTGATTGGCACCATCGGCGTACTCGACGCAATTCGTGCGCTGGACAGGCCATGCGCGGCTTTGATGGTCACCAGCGACAAATGTTACGAGAACGTCGAGCAGGTGTGGGGCTACCGGGAAGATGACGCGCTCGGTGAGCACGATCCCTATGGCGGCAGTAAAGGTGCCGCGGAGATCGCCATCCGAAGTTATCGGCACTCATTCTTCCCCGTTGGCAAAGTGCATCAGCATGGTGTTCGGCTCGCCAGCGCCAGAGCGGGGAACGTGATCGGTGGCGGTGACTGGACGAAAGATGCCCTGATGGTGGATGTGTTTCATTCACTCGCGTCAGGTCAGGCGGTCGAGCTTCGCAGCCCCAATGCACTGCGACCGTGGCAGCACGTCCTGCAGTGTTTGAGCGGGTATCTGTCCATCAGCGCGAAACTGCTGCAATCGGAGGATGGCGAGTTCTGTTCCGGTTGGAACATCGGCCCTATGCCGGGCAACGAGCTGCCGGTCCAGAAGGTTGTCGAACACTATATCGACTGTTGGGGACAGGGCGAATTCGTCGACGTTTCCGATCCCAATCAGTTGCCCGAGGCGAATATCTTGCGCCTGTGTATCGACAAGGCGATCTGGAAACTTGGCTGGCAGCCTCGCTGGTCGGTCTACGAAAGCATTGCCAAAACGGTCGAATGGTACCGCGCCTATTCGCAAGACTCCGAGTCGATTGGGGATGTCAGCCGCGCCCAGATCCGAGAGTATGAGCGGACACTAACGTCGCCAGACCAAGGCATTCCCGCCGCGCCACGACCGGCGCCAAGTCCAGTCAATGGCCACGCATGCGCCGCGCATTTGTAGACGACCGGCCTATCTCAGTCTGAGACAGCCCCGCGTCATATTGAGACCCACGATATGGCCGGGGCTGACCTCTAGCGGTTTGGCCGCAGCGCCCCATCTGGCTTAACAGGGGATTAACGCAAAACCCCGCCGTTTTCCGGCGATTCAGGCGGACCGCACAGGGCTTTGCCTGGCGTTAACCGCCCTCGGCCAGGCTCGGCGCCCGCCACCGCCTGGAGCATGGATCTTGCACCTACTGCGGGTGACGCGACGAGCTCATC
>DATKZH010000745.1:0-9912 GCA_035528065.1 Thermoguttaceae bacterium
GGTCCCTTGCTGGGCCGATTCGACCCCGCGCTGCGGCGAGATCCAGACCTCGTACTGCTTCTACAGCGACGACCACGGCGGCAGTTGGAGATTGGGCCGGCCGCTCACGCGCGACGCTTCGGACGAATGCGACGTCGTCGAGCTGGCCGACGGCACGGTCTACCTGAACGCCCGGAGCCGCCGGGGGAAGCGGCAGCGGGCCTACGCGTTCAGCAGCGACGGAGGGCACACCTGGTCGGAAGTCAAGTACGATCCGAGCCAGCCGGAGCCGTCGTGCGACGGCGGGCTGGTCCGCCTGACCGACACGGCCCGTTTCGACAAGAGCCGCGTGCTGGTGGTCTCGCCCGCCGACCCCAACGCGCGGCGGACGATGACGGTTCGCCTCAGCTACGACGAGTGCCGCACCTGGCCGGTCTCCCAGGTGGTTTGCGAGGGTCCTTCGGCCTACGTCGACCTGGCCGTCTGCCGCGATCAGCAGGTTCTTTGTCTTTACGAAGCGGACAACTACGCGAAGATCGTGCTGGCCCGCTTCAATATCGAGTGGCTGACCGACGGCAAGGATTCGTTGCGCCCCAAGAAGCCCTAAGGATCGGCCGAAGAATAACTTCTGCATTTGCGCAGTAGAAGAATAACTTCTGCATTTGCGCAGTAGTAGGCACACGCCGTGTGCCGTAACCGGCGGACGGCACACGGCGTGTGCCTGCTACTCCCGCAGACTGGCCGGATCGTTAGGCTACCGCTTCTTCAACGTCAGACTGATTCCAAAACTCTCCATCATCACGAACGACGTGTCCAAATCGGGGTTCTTGGTGATGGCTTCGATGTAGCGCGGGTCGGGCCGCGGGCGCTTCATGTCGTGGCCAAGGATCAGGCCGCCGGGCCGGACCAGCGGCAGCAGCTTATCGAGATAGTCGATATAGCCTCTCTTGTCGGCGTCGAAGAACACGACGTCGATCGGATCCTTGTGCTGCTTGACCGTCTCGTGGGCGTCCCCTTCGATAATCGTGACGAGATCGTCGACCCCGGCCTTCTTGAAATTCGCGCTGGCGATCTCGATCTTCTCCGGATCGATCTCGTGCGTGAAGAGCTTCCCGCCCGTCGACCGCAACGCCAACGCCAGCCAGATGGTTGAATAGCCGCTCGACGTGCCGATCTCGACGACGCGCTTCGCCCCCACCGCCTCGGTCAGTTGCCGCAGCAGCCGTCCTTCTCGGGTGGTCACGTTCAGGTACCACTGGCCTTGGGTCATCTCGTCGAGAACCGCCAGGGCCCGCTTCTCCTGCTCGTTCTTGGCCAGGAACGGGCCGTCGAACTCCGTGGCCCCGCCGAACTCGAAGCCGGGCCGATCGGAACGGCCCTCGGGAGCCTGCGCCGAAGCCGTGCCGATAGGAAACACAACCGCCAACGCGGCGACGCTGAAAACGACGTGTCTCATCGCACTACCTCACTGGATTGCCGGTGAACGGGTTCCGGAGTACTTCGGGTGCGCCCCTCGGCGGCAATGGGTAGACGCCGCGTCTTGTTGTCGATCGGTTTGCAGCCGGCTTGATCACTGCGAATCGCCGCGAAACAGCGAATTTGGCCGCGGCATCTGGACGCCGGCCGCGGTGCGCCAATTGTCCAGAAGCCGCCGCAGCTCGGTGGCTTTCTCGGGCATCTCGCCGGTCAGGTCGTGCTGCTCGCCTTGGTCTTTGCGGAGGTTGTAGAGCTCGACGTGGTCGTCCTCGAGGAACTCGAGCAGCTTGAAATCGCCACGGCGCACGACGCTCATCGGCCGGGCGGCATCGGGGTGTCCGGCACCGATGTAGTTGGGGAAGTGCCAGAACAGCGGCCGGGACTCGAGCTCGCCCGTCTGCTTCAGAAGCGGCACCAGGCTCACGCCGTCCCGGTGCTGCTCGGGCCGTAACGGTAGCCCGGCGATCTCCAGCAGGGTGGGGTAGAAGTCGTTGCTGATCACCGGCACGCGACAGACGGAGTGCGGCGGAACGGCGCCCGGCCACTTCACGATCAACGGCACGCGGATCCCGCCCTCGTAGAAGTTACCCTTGCAGCCCCGCAGCGGATGGTGGGAGGTGACGCGGCCGTTTCCGCCGTTGTCGGAGCCGAAGATGACCACCGTGTTCTGCGCCAGTCCCAACTGGTCGATCCGGCGAAGCACCCTTCCAACGCTCTGGTCTACGCTCTCGATCATCGCCGCGTAGACCGGGTTCTGATGATGCTTGCCCTTGGGCTTGCGCTGGTACTTCTCGATCAACTCCTGCTTCGCCTGAAGCGGCGTGTGCACGGCGTAGTGGGGGAAGTAGAGCAGAAAGGGCCGGTCGCGGTTCTCGGCGATGAAGGCGATCGCCTCGTCGGTGAGCCGGTCGGTCAAGTACTCGCCGGGCCGGCCGCCCTCGATCGTCTGCCACTCGATCCAGGGGTGCTGGCGTGTCATGCGCCAGCGGCCCTCGTAGGGATGGAAATACGTGCCCGGGTTGCCCATGTTGTTGCCCGCGACGTTCAGATCGAAGCCCTGGTGCTGCGGATAGTACGCTTCCTCCCAACAGACGTGCCACTTGCCGATCGAAGCGGAGACGTACCCGGCCGGCTTCAGCCCCTCCGCGATGGTGACCTCCTCCAGCGGCAGATTCTTGCAGTAGTCGGCCGGCACGAGCGGCAGCGGGCCCTTCAACCGCAAGCTCCCCTGGATCGGGATCGCGTGGGTGATGTGCAATCGCGCAGGATACTTGCCCGTCAGCACCGAGACCCTCGTCGGCGAGCAGACGGAGCAGGCGGCGTAGGCGTCGGTGAAGCGCATCCCCTCCCGGGCGAGCCGGTCGATGTTGGGCGTCTCATAGAAGTCGCTCCCGTAGCAGGCGAC
Source organism: Thermoguttaceae bacterium (assembly GCA_035528065.1). Lineage (GTDB taxonomy): Bacteria > Planctomycetota > Planctomycetia > Pirellulales > Thermoguttaceae > DATKZH01. The sequence goes on from DATKZH010000745.1 coordinate 2,861, forward strand.
GTCGGTCCAACCCAAATCGTCGATGAGGAAGAAGACGACGTTCGGCGGCCGACGCGTCCCGGACGGCTGCGCAAGGGACTCGTCCGCCGTAGCGTGCGGAAGCGTTCCCTGAAGAGCAAGAACAAGCCAGGGCGCGACGGATGCCGACGCCGGTGGGTTCCTCATGAGACACCTCCTAACGTGGGACGCGTTTCCAACGTGCCCACAACCCAAAGGCACGTTGGGAGACGTCCCCCAAAAGATGCGCGCACGGTGCGCGCATGATGACGGTGCAAGACTCTATTTCGCTCACGGACGTTCGGCTCCCTCGGTCGACCCGAAGAAGTAGTCGGGGTAGGTGAGCGTCAGACGGTCCTTGCGGGGCTCGCCATTCTCGAAGCAGGCATCGATTTCGGCCTTCAATCGAGCCACGTTGTCGGCCTCGAGCAGCGGGTCGTTGGTCCGCTCGCGCCATACCGCCAGTTCGCGCTTCAGCTCGGCCAGCGGTTCTGAGTAGCGCGGATCAACGGCCAGGTTGCGGAACTCATGCGGATCCTCCTCGAGGTCGTACAACTCGAACTCCGGCGGCTGCCGCATCGTCCGGTACGCCTCGCGAACGTGCCGCGGAGCCGCGTCAATGGCCGGCGATAGTGCCGGGTAGAAACGTTCCAGGGTGAAATTATAGTCGGGATTGATCTGGCCCGGCATCAGGTTCCGGATCAGCTTGAAGCGAGGGCCGCGTACCGTACGCTGGGGGAAGTAGTTGTGCGCGGAGTGCGCGTGAAACTCGGTGAACAGGTAATCGCGCCAGTCGGGCGTTTCGCCGCGCAGAAGCGGGATCAGGGAGCGGCCGGCAAGACCGGCCACGGGCTTGGCTCGCGTGGCTTCCAACCACGTCGGCATCAGGTCGAGCGTCGAGACAAGCTCGCGGCGCACCTGCCCCGGCTTGGCCCGAGACGGCCAACGAACGATCAGCGGTATGCGCAAGCCGCCTTCGTACGAAGTGCGTTTTCCGCGCAGCATATCCGCGCCGTGGTCGCCGAAGTAGACGATCAACGTGTTGTCCGCCTTGCCCGACCGAGCCAGCGAGGCCAGCAGATCACCGATGAGCGAATCGAGCCGGCTCATGCAGTGGTAGTAGTTGGCGGTCTCCTCGCGCAATGCCGGACTGTCGAGCCCGATCCATGGCAAGGGTTCGATGTCTTCGGGCGCAAGCAACTGCTTCGGCCGGCCGCCCACCGAAGCAAGGAAGGGACGGTGGGCGTCGGGATAGTTGACGCTCAGGAAGAACGGTTGGTCCGACGCCGTGAAGAACTCCAGCGCCGCCTCGGCGTACCGGCCGAGCTTCTTGCGGCCGAAGTTTGCGGAGGGGATTTTTCGGTAGTCGAAGGGAAACGCGGATTCCGGATTGACGTGCAGTTTGCCGATGATGCCGGTGCGGTAGCCGTGTTGTTTGAGGCTCCGCACGATGTTCGGCGTCTCTTCCCGGTACATCCGGAACTTCCAGGTCGCCAGCCCGATCTGGCCGTTCTGGTGCGGGTACATCCCGGTGAGGTACGCGGCCCGAGATTGGCTGCAACCGGCCTGTGGCACGTAGGCGCGCTCGAAGCGAATGCCCTCCGCAGCCAGCTTGTCGAGCACCGGCGTCCGCACGTACGGATCGCCGTAGCAGCCGAGCTCCGGGCCGTTGTCTTCGGAGACGATCAGCAGAATGTTGGGCCGATCATCCTCCGCCGCGACCTGCGAACTGAAGACGGGGGCCGTCAGCGCCGCCGAAATGAAGAGGAGCGAAATGCGGTGAGTAATCATTCGCTTACCGTCCTCCTTCGTCGTCATTCCTATTTCACTCGGGCGGCTCGGCGGCCTGCCACCCCGCACGCAGCTCCTCGGAAAGCCTGCGTACCAGGGACGCATGTTCCGGCCGGTCGGCCAGGTTCTGCATCTCGTGAGGTTCGCAGGCGTGGTCGTACAGCTCGCGGGCGACCACGTCGTTCGTCTTCGACGTTCGCCATTCGACGTAGCGGTATCGGTCGGTGCGGAGGGCGTAGCCCATGGTGTGGCCGCGGCCCCGCTGGCGCGCGGCGGTCTCGGCACGAGGGAACTGGCTGAACGCAGCGCTCTTCCAGGGCCGCCGGGGGTCGTCCAGAAGCGGCTTCATGCTGGAGCCTTCGAGGCCTTCCGGCACGGGCAGACCGCAGAGATCGACGAGAGTCGGATAGACGTCGACGAACTCGACCAGCGCGTCGCTCCGCTCTCCGGCGTTCTTCTGGCCGGGAACGGCGAGGATCAGGGGGACGCGAGTCGTCAACTCGTAGTTGTACGCCTTGGCCCACAATCCCTGCTCGCCGAGGTGAAACCCGTGATCGCCCCAGAGCACGATGACCGTCTTGTCCGCCAGATTCAACGCATCGAGCTCGTCGAGCAGACGACCGATCTGGGCGTCGGTGAAACTGACGCAGGCGTAGTAGCCGTGGCGCAGCTCCCTGACCTTCTCCGGCGGAATCCGCTTCTCGTCGGAGACGTCCTGGTAGCCTTCCAGCTCCTTCCAACTGCGCACGGCGAGCTCCGGTGCCCCCCGGGGATTCGTGCTCGTCACAGGCGGCGGAATGCTCTCCCGGTCGTACAGGTCCCAATACTTCTTCGGCGCGCTGAAGGGCAGATGGGGCTTGCGATAACCGACCGCGAGGAAGAACGGTTGCCCTTTCAGCCGGCGCATCGCCAGGATGGCCGCGTGGGTCACCTTGCCGCCGCGGTAGGCGTCGTCGGCAACGTCCGCATCGTCGGTTGCACCTCGCTTCGTGCCTTTCATGCGCAGGTTGCGGTCGGTCAGGTAATCCTCGATCTTGTTGGCCATGTCGAACGTAGCGGGCACGGACCACGACGGAGGGTCCTTGGCCGCCCGGCCGGCCCCGTGCAGCACCTTTCCGATGCTCTGCGTCACGTACCCCTGGTTCTTGAAATGCTGAGGCAGCGTGACCACGTCCGGCATCGCGTCGCGAAAATGCGCTTTGAGATCCCATACCTCGATCGTGTCCGGCCGACGCCCCGTAATGATCGACGCCCGCGAGGGATTGCAGACGGCTTGCTGGCAGTAGGCCCGAGTAAGCAGCAAGCCTCGGGCGGCGAGGCGGTCGACGTTCGGCGTGATCGCGGTCCGATCGCCATAGCACCTCAGGGCGGGCCGCAGATCATCGACGGCGATGAACAGCACGTTCCATCGCCCCTCGGCGCCGACGGTCGGCAAACCTCCCGCCAAAACGAACAACAGGCAGAAGACCGATAGTAACGGTGCCGCCCCGATCGTGCGTCTCACTTGCTTCACCTCACTTCGCTTGTCATCTCGACGGTAAGCGGCGAACTGCCATGTGCGGAAAGACCCGTGAAATGGCGTGCGCCGGCTGTCAGCGTTCAGCCGTCAGTCTTCAGCCCTGTGACCTCGGTGTTCTTTCGGCGGAAACAAGGGGAAAGCTGATTCCTGACGGCTGACGGCTTACCGCCTGAGTTATCATCCTGCCTTTTTGCGCTCGAGGTCAGGCACTTGCTCGGCGTTTCTTTCGGGCACCCACTTGCGGTGATCGCGAAGGACGCCGGCGTGCCGCGGATCGTCGGCCACGTTGTGCCACTCGTGGGGATCGGCGTCGTGGTCGTACAGCTCTTCCGTTCCGTCGGCGTAACGGATGTATCGCCACCGCGGGCTCCGCACGGCGTGGTTGCCGCGCTGGTAGGTCATCACGGCCGGCGTTTCGCACTCGGCCCCTGGATCCTTTAGCAGGGGGACCAGGCTGACACCATCCAGGTCGTGCCGGGGCGCAAGCCGGCACAATTCGATCAGGGTCGGGTAGACCGACGTCAGATCGACGGGCCGCTCGCACCGGCCGCCGGCCTTCGCCACGCCCGGCGCGACGATGATATACGGCACGTGCGTCGTCTTCTCCCACAGCGCGAACTTCTCCCAGTGCCTCTTCTCGCCGAGGTGATAGCCGTGATCCGACCAGAGAACGACGATCGTGTTGTCGCAGCACGGGCTGGCATCCAAGGCGTCGAGCAGCCGGCCGATCTGCGCGTCGGCGAACGTGACGCACGCCTGGTACGCCCGCACGGCCTCGCGCCACGTGCCCGGCGATTGCCGCTCGGCCTTCATCATCCCCTCGAAGAACCACTTCTTCGCGCCCAGCAGCCGCTGCCCGCCGGCCGGAACGTCCTCGAGGTCATCGTCCTTGACTTCCGGCATGACGACTTCCTCGATCGGATAGCCCGCGAAGTAGCGCGGCGGGGCAAAGAAGGGCATGTGCGGGCGAAAGATGCCGGCCGCCAGAAAGAACGGCCGGCGGTCGTCTCGCTTCTCGTTCAATCGCGCGACGCAACAATCCACGGTCCGCACGTCGACGTGCTCCGCCTCGTCGCCGGGCCACGGTCCCCAGTCGGTGTTGGGGCTTCCGTACCAATCCAGGCCGTTCAGCTTGGCGGCCGGCATCGGCGCGTCCGGCGGATCGGGCATCAAGAGGAAACGGTGAAACGACCTCTCGTCGTGGAACGCACCGCCCCCATGATGGTGAAAGATCTTGCCGGCGCCTTCGGTGCGATAGCCATGGGCCATGAAGTGCTGCATCAGCGTCACCGCGTCGGGCATCGCGCCTCGCCAGTCCGATCTATTCCCGTAGACGCCGGTCGTCGAAGGCCGCTTGCCCGTCAGCACCGCCACCCGCGACGGATTGCACGCCGGGGAAGCGCAGTAGGCCCGCGTGAACACGACGCCGCGTTCCGCCAACCGCGTGAGGTTAGGTGTCCGAATCGGAGCCTCTGGGTCGAGTAGCGTGATCCAGTCGTTCATGTCGTCCACGGCAATGAACAACACGTTCGGGCGAGCCTCCTCAGACGACTCGGCTCCCGACGCATGTCGCGGCTGCGCGGCGACGGAGAGTGCCACGAGCACAATGCTCCAAACGCGGGCAAATCCAGCTCTCATCGATCGGCGTTGAGGCATCTTGAGTTCGTCCTCTCGACTTCTGCCGTACTCCTAGCGCCCGGGGTCCATTGTATTCTTGGCCACGGTGGGTGCAATAGGCAGATTGCGCAAACAGCCGCCGTTTTCACCGCGCACGAGCGGCGCGGCCGCGGCGGAGCGCAGGTTCGATAAGCTTTCCAAACAACGAAAAAAATCGTCAAGAATTTTCCGCGTCTTTACCAAGCCGGGAAATCGGCCTTCGGCGAGGGCGTAGCCGCGCCTATCCCATCTTTCGCTTTGGACTTGCAGAGACGGCGCAGTTCCGTTCACGCGCCGCCGGACGCAGCGAGCGGCGAGCGCGACGCGGCCTTGGCAAACGCCCCGCGACGGAAACGGCCAAGGCGCGTTTCTCCTGAAACTCCAAGGGGTTTCGTGCGCGCAACCTCGATGACAGCATTTGCCAAACAGCGAGGGCGCAAATTGATCCGCAATCATTGACCAAACGTAAACTGCGTATAAAACGAAATGGAGAGTTCAATCGCGTTTCCCCCAAATCACCCACACGCTCAAGGAGAGAGATGCCATGTCGTCTTCACCCGGCGCAAAGCGACTCGGTTCCCTCGGTGCCATCTTGGCGCGCGTTCGCCGCAGTGCGGGCCGCGGCACGGCTCGCAGCATCCGGCGCGCGAGGCGGCTCCGCCTGGAAGGCTTGGAACACCGCCAACTGCTGTCCGTCTCTCCGCTCGTGCTCCCGGCGTCCCCCGTGGAAGACGTGGGCGCGATCACGTCGACCGAGCTTCCGGGCGGCGACCCGTCGGCGGAATCCGAACCACTCGCTCCGGCGACGAACGCGCCCCCCACCGCCGTGGACGACGCCTTCTCGATGACCGGCAATCAGCAGTTGGGCGCCGGAGTGCTGGCCAACGACGTCGATCCGGACGGCGACCCGCTGAGCGTCACGCTCGATAGCGACGCAAGCCACGGCACGCTCAACCTGGGCAGCGACGGCCTGTTCACCTACAAGCCGGACGAAGGCTTCGCCGGCACCGACGCCTTCACGTACGTGGCCAACGACGGACAAGCCGGCTCCGATCCGGCGACCGTGACGATCTCGGTCGCCTCGGTCAACGGGCCACCCCGCGCGGAGAACGACGTCTACGCCACCGGACAGAACCAACAACTCCTCGTCGCCGCCGACTCCGGGGTCCTGGCCAACGACTCCGACGCCCAGGGCGATCCGCTTACCACCACGCTCGTCGAGGAGCCCGCCCACGGCACGCTCGCTCTCAACGCCGACGGCTCCTTCGAGTATACGCCCGAGACCGACTTCCGCGGGCAGGATGCGTTCACCTACCGGGCGTCCGACGGACAGAGCGACTCGAACCTGGCGACCGCAAGCATCACGGTCGGCCCGACCAACGAGGCCCCGCAGACGGTCGACGACACCTACTCCACGCGCGAGGACGAGCCGCTTTCGGCTGCGGCAGCCGGTGTCCTCGCCAACGACACGGACGCTGACGGAGACCAGCTCACCGCGATCCTCGAAAGCGCGCCCAGCCACGGAACGCTCACGTTGGGCCTGGACGGCTCGTTCGACTACACGCCCAACCCGGATTTCAGCGGCAGCGACAGCTTCACCTACCTGGCCAACGACGGCCAAGTGGAGGGCAACCTCGCTACCGTGAGCATCACGATCGAGCCGGTCAACGACGCGCCGGTTGCCGTTGACGATGCCTACTCGGTCAACGAGGACGAGACGCTCGTGGTCGAAGCGGCGGGCGTGCTCACGAACGATGCGGACGTCGAAGGCGATCTCCTCGCCGCGGTTCTCGTCGACGGCCCCGCGCAGGGCACGCTCACCCTGGCGGACGACGGCTCGTTCGAGTACACGCCCAACGCCGACTTCAACGGCAGCGACAGCTTCACCTACCTGGCCAACGACGGCCAGGCGGAGAGTAACCTGGCCACGGTGAGCATCACGATCGAGCCGGTCAACGACGCGCCGGTGGCGGTTGACGATGCCTACTCGGTCAACGAGGACGAGACGCTCGTGGTCGAAGCGGCGGGCGTGCTTACGAACGATGCGGACGTCGAAGGCGATCTCCTCGCCGCGGTTCTCGTCGACGGC
>DATKZH010000746.1:0-4060 GCA_035528065.1 Thermoguttaceae bacterium
CAAGACCCTGGACGGCAAGACCCTGAGTATCCCAAAGGATACAAACGGCCAATTGACGCTGCTCGTGTTTGTCGAGCCGCCCGACGTCATAAAGACGCAGCCCGAGTTGGATGCCAAAGGGCGACCCAAGAAAAGGAACCCCAACGCTGTCGTGGCATTTGCGCTCAACCTGGCTGAACGCCATATCAACAAGGAGCTTAATTTAGTTGCCGCCTTCCTCTGCGACGATCCCAACAAGGTCCAGACCATGATGAAGGTGGAAGAATGGAAATGCCAGGCGGCCATGGTTCCCGGCGGCCTTGCCAATCCCATGGTCCAGCGGCTGGGAATCCTTTCCGCCGATCACATCCCTAATGTCTTTCTGCTCCGCCGCGACGGCACCATAGAGTGGCAGACATCGGGTCTCAAATACAAATCGGAATATGCTACGGAATTCGCGATCTACCTGGCCATGAAGGTCCATACCGAGGTCTGTGAAGTCCAAACCGGGTACGAGGCATTGAGGCAGGGGGATTTCGAGAGAGCGGCCAGTGTCTTTTCCGGGCCGTTCCTGCCGGAAGGAGATGAGCGATACCAATGGGCCGGGCCCCGGTTTCACGGACTCGCCCTGGCGCACATGGGCCTGAAGCAGTGGGACAAGGCCCTGGCCGACATCGACGCGGCCATCGCTGCGCACCAGAAAGCGTTTGACGACGCAAAGAACGGGCCGTGCGATATCATGGCGGAGATGCGTCTCATGCGGGCGACGATCCTCGATCAGCTCGGCCGGAAAGAGGAGGCTCAAGCGGAGCGGAAGCTCGCGGCCGCCCCGACCACGCCGCATCGCACGACGCCGTACGGAGTGTTCCACGATCAATTGAAGGCGTTGAACGTGAAGGCGGAGCGGTAAGGTCATGGCAAGACGGATGAGAAAATGCAGTTACCGAGCTGCACGCTTCGCTGTTCTGTTGGCATTCGTGCATGTGGTTTCGGCCCAGTCGCAGGAGACCGCCAAGCCGATCGCGGCTTCGCCTATCCCCGCGAGCAAGATTGCAGCCCTGGAGGCGGAGCTTGCGAAGAAAGATGAAAGGGCTTCGTCCACCCAGAAGCGGATGGCCTGCAAGGGCATTATGCGCGAGGGAGAAGCGCTTCTTGAGGCATACCCGGCCGCGCCCAACCGATACCGCGTGCTGGGGATTGTTTTTCAGAGCCAGAAGCGATTGCTCGGCCTGGAGAACTCTGAGCGGAATCGCAGTGCGCTTTTCCATACGTGTGGCAGACTGGCTCAAGCCCCCGACGAGTATGCCGATTTGCGCCTGGAGGCGGATATGCTGCTTTCGGAGAGAGACCTCACGGCGAAGGGCGCCACCTTGGCCGAACGTGCCAAGGCACTTGCGGCGATTGTCGATCGCTACCGCGGCACGCCGGCGGAAGCGAAAAGCCTGATGATGGCCGCGCTGATCGCCCCAAAACTCCAGGCCGACGAACTGGAGCGAACGATCCACCAGGCAATGGACATGCGCTTCGGGGGCGACCTGGAGATCATCGAGTTTCGCCGCAAGCATCTGGGGTTCAGCAACCTGTACGTGCTGTTCGCGGGAACGTACACCCGCGCGGACGGCGTTGCCTTGCGTTTCCCGATCGACTGGATGGGGCGGCAGGGCGTCATGGTGTTCTGGTCGCGTCAGACGCCGGGCTTCGAGGCGTACCTCAAGCTGGTCAAGGAGCAGGAGGATCGACTGCCGGGCCGGTTCGAGGTCCTCAGTTTCAACGTCGACGAACTGCCCGACGCGGGCGCGTCGACGCTGAAAGCCCTGGGCCTCAACTGGACGGTCATGCGGCTGCCCGGCGGCAAGAAGAGCCAGGCGTATCGCACCTACGCGGTAAAGGACCCCGTCGGCGTCTTCGTCAACGGGTACGGGCGCGCCGCGCTGGAGCCGACGATGCTGGATCCGGCGGTCCAGGCCGGGCTCGGCGTGCGCGGCGCGGCCACGCCGCTGCTCACCTTGCCCTACCGCCTCTTCGACGCGCGCTGTCTGGCCCAGCTACGGTCGCTGCTGGTGGGCGATTTCCTTGTCATGGAGCCCGACGGCCCCCTGGACCCGGCCTTTCCCCCCGAGTTGGCGATGGCCTTGACGGACCAGGACAATAGGGCCTCCGCCGAGCTGAGTCGTACTGCCGATTCGGTTCCCGTTGAGACGTTACGGACCATCCAGGAGTGTTTCACGCCGGAGCCTTTCCGCTACCGGCTGACCGCCGCCGAGGCCCTGGCCAAATACGAGAAGGCCGAGAAACTCTGCGGCGAGGCCGTCAAGCAGCACCCCGACGCGCCGGACCTCTGGATCGTGCGCAACCGCCGGATCGTCGCCCTGATGGGGATGTGGAACCTCGCCTGCGAGTCGAAGCACCTGGAATCCGCCGTCCGGGAGGCGCGGGCGGTCATGGCGAACAAGCTGCCTCGGGGAGCGGACGTCGTCGGTCGGTTCTGCCTGGCCAAGGAAGCGATTCGGCGAGGCAATGCGGGCCCGGAGGTGATCCTCTCGACCTTGATTGACCGGACGGGCGGTGCCCGAGCGCCCGCTTCGGCGCTCGCGGCGGCGGCGATCCTGTCTCTGGACGCCGGCGCACGCGACCTGCACGAACGCTACCGCCGCGCCTTGCTGGAGACGCCGGATGTGGACAATCCCAGGCTATGGTCCGTTGCCTCGTTCCTGCGCGACCGGTACCACCGATTCCTTCTGTTCAAAGGCAACGACTACCAGCCCTCCCGTCAGAGACGCGGAGAGATACGCGGCTACATCGTGGCCCATGGGGAGCCCGCGGCGATCGACCGTCTGCCGGAAGTGGAACTCAAAGACCTCGACGGCGGCACGCTGAGACTGCCGCGTGAGAAGAGCGACAAGCTGACGCTGCTGCTGTTCGTCGAACCGCCGGCCGACAAGGCAGAGACCAAACTTTCCGGGGGCGTCATGAGCGTGATGCGATATGCAGCGGAACTCCGCGACAGCCACGTCAACAAGGAACTCGATGTGATCGCGGCCTTTCTGTGCGACGACGCGAAGCGCGTTGACGCGGTGATGAAGGCGAACTCGTTGACCTGCCGGGCGGCCATGGTGCCCGGCGGCCTGGCCAATCCGATGGTGCGGCGGCTGGGCATCTTCTCGGCGGATCGCGTGGCAAACGTCTTCCTGCTTCGTCGCAACGGCACCGTCGCGTGGCACATGTCGGGCTTCTATTACAACGATTACGGTTTCCCGTTCGCCGCCCTTCTCGCCATGAAGGTCCACACGGAGGTCTGTGACGCGGAAGCCGGATTCCAGGCATTGGAGCAAGGGGATTTCCGCAAAGCCGTGCACTACTTCGCGGCCCCCTGGTCCCCCGACAATGACCAGCGCTACCACTGGGCGGCGCCCCGGCTGCATGGACGCGCCCTGGCGCACATGGGTCTGAAAGAGTGGGATCATGCCCTGGCCGACATCGACGCGGCCATCGTTGAGCACCAGAAAGCGTTTGACGACGCAAAGAACGGGCCGTGCGATATCATGGCGGAGATGCGTCTCATCCGGGCGACGACCCTGGATCAACTGGGCCGGAAGGAAGAGGCCGCCGCGGAGCGAAAAGCCGCGGCCGTTCCGGCTTCGGCGCACCACACGACGCCGTACGGTCTGTTCCACGCGCGCCTGCGGGCGCTACGACGCAATCAGAACCAGGAAATGGAGAAAAAGTGATGAATAGGCGAACAACGAGTCTCGTATTGTGCCTTCTGATGGCGGTTTGATCCCAGGATCCGTGATAAGATCATCAGAAAGGCTGACGACGGTCGTCGGCGCAAAGCTATCCAGGAAATCTGGCTTACTCTTCTCAGCTATGAGGAGATTGTTCGCTGCCGATCCCGACAGCGATGAACAAAGGAGGATCGAATCATGAAGAAACACGACACCATCAAGAGTGTATGGATCATGACGATCCTGGCCATATCGACATCCGTCCTTGCCGCGGGGAGACCAGCGCCGGTCAGCCTGACCCCCGAAGGGAAGAAACTCGAGGCGCATTACAGCAAGATGCTGGCTGATCTAACGGA
>DATKZH010000747.1:0-23333 GCA_035528065.1 Thermoguttaceae bacterium
CCCACGATGCGGTCAGCATGCGCGAGCCGTCGCGGCTGTACGCCACGGTCCAAACGGCGTTGGAATGGCCGGCGAGCGAGCGGAGCTTCCGGCCGGAGCGCGTGTCCCACTCGATGGCTTCGGGAGCGTCGTTGCCGTACGACCCGGTGAGAACGCGCGAGCCGTCGGGGCTGAACGTGAGCGACTGTGGCTGCTGGCCGTCTTCGTGGTAGCGGACGAGAAGCTTCCCGCTGGCGGCATCCCAGAGCAGCGCGTCGAGGAGGCCGGTGCTCAGCACGTAGCGTCCATCGGGGCTGAAGTCGACAGCCCAGACGGGCATCTTCACGGCCGCGGAGACTTCCACGCCGAGCGGCTCCCGGAGCACGTGCAGGCGCTCGCCCGTGACCACGTCCCAGATGGCCGCCGTGCCGTCGTGCGAACCGGTGACGAGACGTTTGCCGTCGGGGCTCAACGCCACCGAGCTGACCGGGCCGCCATGTCCGAGGAATGACCGTAGCTGCCGGGCGCCGGCGACGTCCCACAGCACGGCCTTGCTGTCGACCGAGCCGGTGACGGCGTACTTGCCGTCGTTGGAGAACTCCGCGGCCCAGGCCGGTCCGGCGTGGCCGGTCTGAAGCACCAGCTCGGGCCGCACGGGCGGCGATTCGGAAAGCGGCAACCGGACGTTCCATCCTCCGCGGAGCAGGACCTTGCGCTGGAGTTGGGCACCGCCGGCGAAGCGGACCGAAATCGTTTGCTGATAGATCCGCCCCTCGGTCAGCGGACGAAACTCGAACCGACGCCGCTGGCCGTACTGCTGCCCCGAGATGCTCACCTCGGCACTGTCGGGCAGGTCGAGGTCGAGGATTGCCGTGTCTTCGGTGACGACGTGCACGCCCCGCTCCTGGGCGACGACGGCGGTAGAACAGACGATCCAGGCGGCCAGGAGTACGGCCAGTCGCGTTGGCCATTGGCAAAGCGATTCACGAGCCATGGGAAAAGCCTCGCAGCTTGTTGATGTCTCTGTTGTGCCACGGTCTGCTGTCTCCTGACCGTGGCATTCTCGCCAAGCAAAAGGTTTCCAAAACCAACGGGGGGGTTAGGCAGGTAGACCTTCGGTCGCGTCCCGTGGCGTGGTCAGGAGACCACGCCATAACACGTTGCGCGCAGGTGGCCGGCACGGTCCTGATCCGCTCGCACCAGCGGCGGCCGATCTCGGGGGAGTTCCTTGCGCGATCTGCCGGTCGATCACCACCAAGCGGACGAACGAACTCGGCCGGGAATCTCTCGCCCGTACCCCCCGGCGGAGGCATACCGACAGCCGGGTCGCACGGAGCCAGTCGCGCCTCGTTTCGGGTGGTTTTTTCGGACATGCCGTACGGAGCTGGACTGAGCACCACCTTGTGTCCACGGGAGGCATGCACAACGCCGGGCCGAATGCTCCGAGTTACTGTTTGGCGGCGATCACGCCGACCCACAGATCTCCATCAGTGTACCAAGGATCACCGCCGCCGTTTCGCCCTTCGAGGTTTTTGTGGAAGCCCGGCACCCTGTAGGTCTCCGTCAGTCCGTGCGTTTGTTCGATGGTACCCAGGACATGGTCCCGTTCGGCGTCGACATCCGGAGCGATGTGGTGAGTGACTTGGCCCGTTGTATGACTGAGGCCGACGCGTTTGTCGTAGCTTGCCGACCCAACCCAAAGGGGACGGCCGTCCTGGTCGACTTTGCCGCTACGCCAGAAACGCACGTGGTGGCGGTGACGCGGATTGTTGCCCACGGGCTGTTCAAAAGCGAGGTCTTCCTTGCGCCCGAAAAGAAACAGACTGCTGACCGGGGCCTCGTCGTACGGCCGCTTGAGGACCGTGTCAGCGCCGATCTTAAGATCACTTTTCAGGCCGAGCGGATCGGCCGCGTACCATTTGGCCGCCTGCATGATCTCCTTCACTTCGGTTTCCGTGCCAATCAGGCCCACGTTCAGCGGATCTCCGGGATGGCCGTCACCCGTCTCCGTGACGCGAGGATTGTCGTCAAGCGACGGGTGATGCCGCACATACATTTTCCACGCATGTGGAACGATCAGATACGCCACCGCCAGGTACACCACCACAAAGACGGCAAAAATCATGGCCACTTGCTTCCAACGGCTCAGACGCTTGGATGGCAACTGATCAGACGCAGCAGGCTCCATGTCCACGTTACATCCTCTAGGTCAATTCAGTTCAAAAAGGCGGCGGTGGCATCGCCTTGCTCGACGGCGGACAAAATGGGGGTGACATGAGTCCGAGGCGTAGCTTTCCGTAAGATGCCGACGCCCACGATTATAGCGGTCGGTTGCGGCGGCCGCCCAAGCCGGCTCCACCACGGAGGGTGTACGAAGTGTCCCCGAGCCGCGCCCGAGAGAACCTTCCTTTCTCAGAGCACTCGGAAAGCCCAAATCCGGCCCATCCGAGTGCCCGCGGAATCCACCGACTTCACACCCCCTCTACAGAGCTGCGAGACTGTGTCGCAGACGGTCCTTTTCTGACACGTCTCGGAATAGGCAATCCCGGCCGTGATCCACGGCCAGCGGCCCTCGACCATCTTGCGGAACCGACGTTGCAGCCGGCGAGCGAAGAGTTCGTTGTCGACGTGGGGCGCCGGCTCCACGGGGCCCGCATGCCATTTCGGTGGACGTCCGAGCCTTTTCCTCATTGTATTAACCTTCGCCTCAAAAGACCTGCCGTCAGGCAAGCACCGCTTTGAGCGCGTTGACGCGGCCGGCGCCGTAGAAGTCGTCATTGCCGGGCCTGCCCAAGTCGTCGGCGAGTATTGCGAGGATATTGGGGCGCTGCGGCTCTTCCGCCGCGAACAGGGAAGCCAAGATGCGGAATGACGAAAGAAGAAGGGTGAGGAATCTCATCGTGGCAACCTGGAATCAAGGCAGCTTCGGTTTCAGCGGCGTGCTGCCATCCTCTTTGTCCACAGGGTAGAGAGCGTTGTGTTTCTTCAGGCTTGCGGTCAAACCCTGTATCATCAGGCGGAGCTGATCGGGGCTGGAGGGGGCGAGATTGTTCGACTCGAAGGGGTCTTTGGCAAGGTTGTAGAGCTGGTAATGAGAGTTTTCGGAGGCCTCGGACGGGAAGTAGTGATAGATGACCTTCCAATCTCCATGCCGGTAACAGGTGAAGTATTCGCTTCGATGCGGTGAGTGGGGGTAGTGCATGAGAAACGTCTCCTCGCGCGTCTCGTCGGGCTTGCCCGTGAGAAGCACGTCGAGGCGCGAGCCATCGACGATCCGGCCCGCCGGTGGTTGAATGCCGGTAAGAGCGAGGACGGTCGGAAACACGTCGTAAACGGCGGCTTGCTGGCTCTGGATGGCACCGGCGGCGATCGGAAGGCGCTTTTGATGCGGGTTGTCGCCGTTAGGCTTTGCCCAGGCGGCGATGAAGGGCACGCGCATGCCGCCCTCGTAGTGCGCGCCTTTCTTTCCACGCAGCGGAGCGGCGCAGGCAACCGCATGCTGATGTCCGAGTGGAGCATCGGAGCCGTTGTCGCCGAGGAAGAAAAGGAGTGTGTTCTCGGAAACGCCGAGCGCGTCGAGATGATCGAGGACGTCGCCGAGCGATTTGTCCATGCCTTCAATCAAGGTGGCAAAAGCCTGGGCGGGGGCGGGTTTGCCGGAGTCCTTGTAGTTGGCGGCGAAACGCGGATCGGAGTTGAACGGCGCATGCACGGCGTAGTGCGCCAGATAGAGGAAGAAGGGCTTGCCGGCTTTCACCGCATCCGTGGCATTCGCCTTGGCCTCGATGGTCAGCGCCTCGGTAAGGAAGGTCTCGGTGCCGTGATATTTCTCCAGGTGCGGAACGGCGTTGGACGCCCTCTTCTGACCATGCCCGTAGTTCTTCGTGCCGTAGTAGCTGGCAGGTGCTCCAATCGAACAACCGGCGACGTTGATATCGAAGCCGAGGTTCTTCGGTTCGGCACCTTCAAACTCGCGCGGTCCGAAGTGGCCTTTGCCGACGTGGATCGTCCGATAGCCGGCTCCTTGCAGCAGCCCCGGCAAAGTCACGTCGCCCTTCTTCAAGCCCGTCCAGTTCCATTTCGGCGGGCCGAATGGACCGCGGTTGTCCCTGTCGGGATTGATCCAGTTCGTCGTGTGATGCCGCGCGGCGTTTTGCCCGGTCATAATGGAGACGCGTGTGGGCGAGCATACGCTCATGGCGTAGAAGTTGTTGAAGCGGATTCCACGCACCGCCAGCCGCTCCATGTTCGGCGTGCGATAGAAGTCATTGAGCGGGTACTTCTTCGGTTTGCTACTCTCATCGGTGAGAAACGGCACCGAGGTGTCCATGACGCCCATGTCATCGACAAGGAAAATGACGATGTTGGGCTTGTCAGGGTTTGTTTCGGCAGCGCGAATCGTCGCCAGCGGAGCCAGCAGCAGGACCGCGGCGCATGTTACGAGAGTGTGTCTTGTTGCTCTGGCCATAGGGGGATTCTCTTTCGTAGGTAGATGGTCAACCGTGCGGCTCTGACAGCCGGTCAATTCAGCATCCTACCAGTCTAATGGTGCCGAACGCCGTGCCAGAATACCTTGGTTTCGCGGGACGCACAATCTGCCTCGATTTCGTGCGGTAGGCCGATGGCCGAGACTGTTGCCGCCGCCCCCCCGACGGGGGATTCCGGAAGGGCCCTCGCGCTCGCCCCATCGCCGTGTCAAAACCGGTCCTTTCTTTGGACCCCGAGTAGTGAGGCAGGCTGGGCGTGAGAAGCCGCCGTGCTTGAGTTCTCTTCTGCCGTCCTCTCAGAGGCTGTCCGGATACTAACCTGTCAGCAGCCAACGACTTGCGACAGGTGACGCGGGGACTCGGGTGGCCGCGCCGCGGGGAAGTCGCCGAAAACCCGCCTTGTTAAGCTGCGCAGTATTGCCGTAAGTCCTTGCTAAAAAGAACATCCTTTCCGGACAGCCTCTCAGAGACTGAACGTCTGGTCAAGCAGGCGGATCTGCCGTCCCTCCCCGTCCGCGTGCAGAGTGGGGCGGTCCGCCGCCAACGCGAAGACCCACCAAACCACCGGGCCGGCGCCGTCGATCGAAGAAACCAGTGAAAGCTGGCCGCGCGAGCCGGGCAGCCGCTCTAGATCCGCCCCCGAAAGCCGGCCCTGGCTGCACGTGAGCCAAAGCGGTGCATCGCCGAGCGCGATCATGGCCCAACCAGCCTCAAACCACCAGGCGGCGGGGTGGGCGTGCCAGTGGTAGGTCGCTTGAGGTGGCTTCGCGGCCTCCAGCTCGTCGGCGACGACCACCAGGTTCTTGCCCGACAGCCACACGTGCCGCACCAACGTCTTCAGAGACGCCCCCGCGGGGTAGCACGCCGTCAGATCGATGGCCACGCGGTGGACGCTCGGGCTGACGTCCTCCAGGACGATCCGGCGCGGCCGCTTCTGACTCGGCCCCTGGTTGTTGACCAACGGCGCGTTGTGCGCCGCCGCGCCGACCGTGAACTCGCGCTGGTCGCCTCGGATGTACTGCTGGTAGCCCGGGTCGGCCACGAGCCAGTTGCCGCGCGTGCCGATCACCAGGGTGCCGCTGTCGTTCTGGATGTGACCCATGGGCGAATTGGAGCAGGCAACGGCCACAGCCAGATCCTCGGCCTCCCAGCCGCTACGGAGCACGGCCGCGTAGTGCGCGTCGAGGGCGCCGGCCGGGGGAGCCTTGCCAGACGGCACGTCGGGGACGTCTCGCAGCGCGGCCAACGCGTTGCTGCGGAGCACGTCAAGCGGACATCGCCCCATCAGCCACGATCGCACGGGCTGCGGCCGAAGCCGCTGTAGCTTGGCCTGGGCCGACAGGTGGAAGGGCATCTGGCGAGGCTCCACGTCGCTCAACTCGGCCACCTGCTCGACGGCCCCCGGCGCGCCCAGCATGGTGGACTGCTCCAGGTAATGGTTCAGGTTGGGATGATCCAGGACCGCGGCCCGCTCGGGCTCGGGCAGCGTGGCCAGCCAGTCAGCCACGAAGTCCAGGACGTAGCCGTCGTAGCCCACGCCCTCGCTGTGGCCCTTCGTCCGCAGGTCGAGCACGGCCCCGAACAGGGCCTGCACGCGGGCGTTCAGGAGGGAGGCGGCTGAGTGGCCGGCCGCGGCGGCAGTCAGCGCTGCGCCCACGGTGGCGATCAGGGGGATATTGTGCAAGAGAGCGTGAGGCGCGTCCCGGCGGAGAACGTCCTCCTTGGTGCGAACGGAGGCGAAGATCTTGTCCGAGGCGGGCAGCACGGCTTCCACGTGGTGGACACACGCCTCGCGGACGCTGCGACGGAGGTCCTCGCCCAGCCACCCCCAGCGTGTGGAGGCCGTCCAGAGAATCCGGCCCGCGTGGGCCGAGCTGAGGCCGGGTTTGGCAGACTGCTGATACGTGGGCCACCTCGCCAAGGCCGCCAAGTCCGCTGCCGCTGCCTGCCGAGCTTGCTCGTCCCCAAACCATTCCGCGGCCCAACCCAGGCAGTCAATCCGCTCTTCAAGAGTCCACAGTAGCCACGTGGCCCAGGGATAGGCGGGGATGCCGGGCACGCGGACCTCGGGGATGACAAGATTCGGTAGCGGCAGGGGGTACGCGATCTTGCGGCCGATGCGATAGTAATCCACCACCAGCCGCGTCTGCTCGAGTTGCCACCGTGCCCGGCGCCGCATGTCCGCCTCAACGGCCCGCCGCTCGGAGCCAGCTCCTGAACTTCGCGGCTCGTCATCGGCCGCGTGTGCCGACGACGCCCAGCCCTCGCCCGAGCCCGGTAGCCATGCACCCAGCGCCTCACCGGCCACCAGCGCCCGCAGGAATCCTCTCCGTGTCGTTTCTCCGGCCATGACTCACCTCACGGCTTGACGATCCGCATCCGGATGGCGGTATGGTATCGCGCCTTCCCGTTCCCACCCCGCCAGAAGAGACAGGTTTTCCCGCCCTCTGCGCTGAGCCGCATCGGGTGGTGGTAGGTGAATCCCTTGTATTCCCTCTCGGACCCTGTATTGGTGGGGATGGTTTGCTCGCGCCCCCATTGCTGAAGACTCTCAGGCTCGGTGCTTCTGCGGTAGAAGAGGTTCGGTCCGCCGTGTTTGGAGTAGAAGACCGTAAGGTGCCCGTCCGGCGCGGCCGGGATGACCGGGCTGTCGTGGTCGTCCGATTCCAGCTTCTCGCGAAGGGTGCCGACGAGGGTCTCGCCGGTGTCGGCGTCGATCGAGGCGACCTGGACGTTCCCGGCCAGCGTGATCCAGCCCGCGTAGCTGCCGCGATGCTTGCCCTCGAAATAGACCGCGCGGGGGTCTTGGAACCGGCACCATTCGCCGCTGGGGGCCAGCCCCGTGATGCGAGTAGTCTACTGGAAGGCTCCCCGGCGGACTGGCCAGCAGCCGTTTTCCCCGAGAAGGCGGTCCATGCGCCGAGCATCAGGAGGCCCTCGCTCGAAAGGCAAATTCAAGGGCGTCGTCGCATGATTCCTCGCCGGAATACCACAACAGGCGGAATCTCGGTTCTCTTCATGGCGCGTCGCGCACGGTCACAGGCTCACGGATGTAGATCTCACCGCACTCCCGGTGGATGGTCTCGGCGGCCGAATCCTTGGTCCGGATCGCGTTGTTGCGGATGACCGCCCGGAGGGTCGAGCGCCAAGCTGGATACCCTTGCCGCAACCGGTAAAGGTGTTGTTCTCGATCACCCTCATCATGACACCGCCATCCTCGTGGACCGGCGGTTTGGCGTACTGTTTCCGACGCGTCGGCAGAATGCGGTCGTTGAAGCTTCGGGTGTGAAGGAAGGCCGCTACCAACACGTGATTCTATCATGAGTGCCCCCGCATGACCGCTTGCACTTTCGGGGAAAGGTATGGCGAAGATGAGACGGCCGGCCGTCTCATCGCCTCCCCCACCCGAGGGCTGTTGGGCGGCGGCGCCGGCCGCGCGCCTCGCAATTTGGTCGACTTTTTTGGGGATTCCCAAACGTGTGAGTACTTGGGACACTCGCCATGGAGCAAGCTCCCTTGCGTCGAACCGTCTAATGCCGACCCGCATGCTGGTGGTGTGGGGGCCGGGAAGGGAAACCCTCCTGGCTATCCGATTTGGGAGGCACCTAACGCACCACCTTTGAGGTCTTCATCAAGCAACTACGCTGCAATTGGAACTTGACGGTGCATAACGGTGCGTATTTATCTATTCTTCTTTTCTTTTTTCAGTTGTCGTTTTTCCTTTGGACTACGCTGGGCCTTTTTCTGTTGTTCCCTTTTGCCTTTATCTTTGCTTCCCTTATCACCCATGTCTGTTTCTCCGTGATTGAAAACGAATGTTCCTCTCAGCTCCGTCAGACCGGCTTGACGTTTTCGGCTCTTGGCCCTTTCGGTCCGCGTCCTTCGGTGTAAGACACTCGTTGTCCTTCTCGGAGTTCTTCGTAGCTCACCCCTTCGAGGTTTGACGAGTGGAAAAAAATGTCCTTGTCGCTCCCGGTGTCGATAAACCCGAAGCCCCTGTCCGTCAGCCGCTTGATGGTGCCTTCTGCCATTTGTCCAATTCCTCAAAAAGTGTCCTGCAGCGTTGCCCGAAAACACGGTGTTCAGGCTGCTCCACTGCAAAGATGCCATTCTAGCGGGTCGATTGGCTACAATCAACTGGCGGCAGGCGATGGCACCTGCCAGAGAGCGAATCTGGAGCCCAGGCCGCGTGAGGGTTCAGCACGTGAGTCGGCAATGCATCGATCTGAGGAGGCTCAGTTCCTGTTCTCCGGTGCTCACTCGCGCGTGGCCAAGCGGGCGAATTTCAGAGGAGTGGGCCGGGGCGGCTCATCGTCGGCACGAGATTCTGACGCGCCCAGCAGTGTTCCAAAAAGGGTGGTTGGATAGGACTGCCCTGCTAACCGGCTGTCATCGAAAGCCCCCTCTGTGCCCAGAACCTCTCCGCGCGACTGGCCGCTCGCGTGCAGTTTCAAGGATTAGCACCGGTCACGCAGCATCCAATTCGGACGCGCAGTTCGGACAACGGGTAGCCTTGATCGGGATGCTGGAGCAGCATTTCGGGCAGTCTCTTGTCGTCGGTTCCTTCGGTGCTTCTTCCTCTTTGCTCTTCATCCGGTTCATCGCCTTGATAACCATGAAAATGCAGAACGCAACGATGATGAAATCGAGCACAGTGTTGATGAACAGGCCGTAGCTGACCGTGACGGCTTCAGCCTCGGCAGTCTTGTCGCGCAGAGTGATCGAGAGTTGGGAGAAATTGACATTGCCGAGCAGCATACCGATTGGCGGCATGATGGACATCGTTGACGAGCGACGTGACGATCTTGCCGAACGCCCCGCCAATGATAATGCCGACGGCCACGTCGAGATTCTCTCGCCCGGCGATTGTCGCCAAGCGGGAGACCATCGTCAACTCTTAACAAGCAATGGGACGCTTCCAAGCGAGTAACCGCGGTCTAGTCTAATCCTCAGTGGCCGCCCGTGTCCACCGTCCATCCGGTGCTCAAGTGCTCAAGATCGCCCGGATAGACGTTCGGTGAATGTCACGCATTGCGGCAAGGCGATGCCCCAATCGGGGGGGCTTCGTCGCGTCGTTTATCGTTGGGAATTCGGTGCACGTCGCCACCCATTCAGGCCCGAATCGCCGAGGGAGGCCCGTTCTCGAAAAAGGTATGGAGAATATGGGACACCCAGCCGCCTGGTCGCCCCCTACCCGTTGCTGCCGCCGCAGTCAGCCAGGACCAAAATCCCCTTCGCCTTGGCATACCGGCGCTGCCCCCAGGCGATACCACCAGCGTCGCAACGCGTCGCAAGCCAACTCGTCCGCCAATTGCCGCGGCGAACCGTGTCGGGATCGCAACCGAACAGCTCCGCGATATACGCCGTTCCCCCGTGTCCCGGTTTCGCCACTTCCACTGCTGACCGCTCGGTACGAGAATCAGATTACTTTCTCGTGTGGTTTGAGCATCCCGGATCTTGATCTGGGGCCGCGTCGAATCGCCAGCGTTGTCTCGTCAGATTGCAGTTGGTCGTGAGTCGAACTGATTGGACCATGTGCCATTTCCCGCCAATGAGCAAGTGCGATCTGCCCCGACTCACCCTTGTTGTCAATCCAGGAACCACGAGCCGTTAACCTTTTTGAACGACATCGCAGATGGTCTCTCCCTGTCGCCGATCTTCCACTTCCTGGTCGCGGTGGCCACGTCGCCGTCGATGCTGACGTTCGTCAGTTCACCTGGGAACAGGAATGGCTCGATTTTCGACTCGTCATCCATTTCGACAATCAGATTAAGCGCATCGACAAACAGTCCCCTTCGGTCCTTGATCGAGTCGGCCAGAAGTTCGATATCCTCATTGGGGTCTCTGGAACGCTTGCGGTTGTTCTGGTCTTCTGCACCGAGCCCGTGGCGGACCAGGACGGATTGGCACTTGTCTCGCCATGGGGAACCAGCGTTCATTTCCGGGTCCAGTGTGATGAGGAATCCGAGGGCGTATCTCTTCTGGAGCCCCTCGGTCATGCAGTCGTAGACGGTGCCCCAGTCAGTTCTGTCCGCCGCCTCCTGGACGATCATCAGGGCTTGTTCCGGAGAACTCGCCTTGGGGCTGCTGCCCGTCGAACCTCCGCCGCCAGACTTGCTGCAACCAATCAAAATTGGTCCAAACGCGATTGCGATCGAAAGAAATGCCCGTAGACTCATCTCCCGTTCCCTTCATGCGAGGGCGATTCTCGGCCGGCCCGACGCTGCCGGGAAGTCCGGCAAACCAGACCGGTAGAATCCACATCTTGGACTTGGAAAGCACTCCCTAACGCGTTGGGCGCCAACGACTTTTTTGCTCGCAAAATGGCACACCTCTGACCAGCTATTTCTTTGGAAACTTCCCATCGAACGTTCTCGTGTGGGGCTGGCGCTTCATGGAGCAAGGTTCTCGATCGACGCGGCGCACTTCTTGACCCGCGCCAGTTCGTCCGTGTCGAGCGTGAACGTCTCCGACATGTCGATCGCCTGGCGGAAACGGGGACTGCGGTCGACGAGCAGCGGGCCGATCGAGGGATTTGTTCGTAGGTCCCACACGTTCCAATCCGGCCAGACGAGGTTGCCTACTACCTTTCGGGATCCACAGTATCGCCAGTAATAGAACCAGTGGTCGGCCTTGGCGATGACACGATCCTGGTCATCAAGCAGTGACAGGCGGACCGCATAGCCATTGTGGCGATTCTGGATTGCGTTCACTTCAGGCAGTACCCACGCGGGCACCGGATAGTCTTCCCAATCGCTTGTGGCGCCGTCCGCGCCCATCCCCTTGAAGACGTAGAGTGAGTATTCTGCCTTGGGTGGCGACCCGGAGAATACCCAGCCCCGGCCCTCCAGGTACGAGCCGCTTCGCCTGCCGGGGGAAAGCTGCCCCAGCAGCGGCACGAGGTTGGCACGGATGGGCTTCCACGCCTCCAGGTTGGCAGCCACCCGATAGGACACGGTGAGCTTCACGCCGTCGGGCCCGCGCTCAACGGCCGGTTTTTCCTCGGCGAGGCTTACGGTGAGGACCTTGTCGGGAGTGAAGTCGGCCACGGCTTTACGAAATAGCTGCTTGGCCGCCTCTTCGTTGAGTTCCTCTATCCTGATGCGGATCGCTATCTTGTCGCCCTCGATCTCGCGAAGAACGACGTTCTGGGCCTTCAGCTTCTCGCCCAACCGCGTTGCCGAGACAATCGCACGAATGCGGACGTAGTGCAGGCCGTTTTCCTGCCAGCGGTAGATCTCCTTGAAGTCCTCGACGAAACCGCGGCTGTAGGTCAGCACCCGGTCGCGGACGATCTCGTCGTTGTTGACGATGGTCTCGGCGTCGACGAGTATCCCCACCACCTGCTCGACGGCATTGACCACCGCGTTTTGCGTGGCGCCCTGGGGATCGGTACCCACGCCCGTTGCCACAACCTCCGGGCCGCGCGACTGGATGCCCGGCGCCGGCTCCTGAGCATCCTCAAGATCGAACGGCAGCACGTCGGCCGCCTTCGGCGCGCCCGGTTTCCGGGGCGACGTGGCCGGCGATCCGGCCTCGGCTTCGGAAGGAGGGGCCGCCAGGGCCGGTTGTCCTGGTCCGCCGGGGATCCAGGGTCCCCCGGCTGCCGCGAGGGCGACCGCCAAGAAGAGTCGACGAAGCGTGGTGGGCATGATCATGCTCCCATGAGACGGTTTGGAGAAGCTTTCCCGTGGGTGACGTTCCCCGTGGAGAAACACAAGATGCATGGATCGTCTGCGGCGCACGAGGCGGCCGTTCACTTGGGCTGCGATCCGAAGGTCTCGCTACTCGGTCAGTCTTTGACCTCCGCGGGCCCTGAGATCGTGTCCCGGAGACGCTCGGAGGCCATCCAATACGCCTTCTCCGCCAGGTCCTGCGCGGCCGACGTGGAGATTTCCATCGCGAGGTCGCCGGCCTGGTCCAGGAACTCGGCCGTCGCGCCGGCGGCGAAGACGTCCATGACCTCGCCGAGCACGCGGGAGGCGTCCTCGGGGCGGCCGAGCTCTCTGAAGCAGCGAGCCGCGTCCAGGCAGAACTGCTGGGAGGCGAGCTTGCGCTGGTGCAGATGGGTCCACAAGAGCAAGGCCTCGCTCCAGTTGGACTGCTTCATCAGTTCTCGCGCCTGCCGGTGCATAACGTCGCGATAGACGCCCTGCACCTTTTCCAACTCTGCGGGCTGAAGGAGATGGGCGGTCAGCGCCGACTCGTCGGCGACGACGTATCCGACGGCGAATTCGCCCCGGACGGTCGTTTGGTGCATCAGCCCTTTCACGTTGCCGGATACTTCCAGCTTCCCTGCCGCCTCCTCCACCGCCTGACATAAGGTGGTAGCATCGGTCTGCCCTGTGGCGGCGTAGCGATCCAACGGCGATTTCGCCCGGAGAAGCTCCTGGACGGCCAGCATGTGCGTCAACTGCATGAGCGCGGGGGCGGAGCGCTCCCGGATGTCGCCACCCGGCAAGCGCTTGGCCCCGATGCCGAACATGGTCGGGCCGGACCGGCCCGACCATCGGGTGCCCGCGGGGTGCTGGCGGAGCACCGTGAGCATGGCCGTACGCACGGGGTCGGGCAGGTCGGCTCCTGCCAGGAGGGCGGCGGCTTGCTTCGAGGCGGAATCCGCGGGCGGCTCTTTGCGGCTTGGGTCGTCCGGGGGCGGCCCAGACCCGGCAGTCTCGCGCTGCTCCGGAAGGTTCGTATCTCCAGGTTCCGGCTCTTCTGCCCGGGGTCGTTTCGTGAGCTCCAACTCGACGCGGGTGATCCACCCCTCGGGGAGTTTGATCTCGCGTCCGTTCTGGTAGTAGCCGTCGAGTTCCACGATAACCTTGCGAACCCCGGGGGGGACGAGGAACAGCCCGTGGGACTGGCCGAGCGGCTCTCCGTCCAGGATGATCTTGGCCCCCGGGGGAACGGTGCGAACGAAGAGCCGCGTTCGTGGCACCTCCTCGGTTTGGAGCGGAGGCGCGCCGGCCGCCAGAGCGACGAGGACGAGAAAGACGTTCATGGATTTCCCTTTTTCGGATACAGTAGGGTAGCAGCTTGGTGATTTTGTTCAACCGGGGCCGTTGCGACTATTGACTGATTACCGTCTTGTGCCGAAATCTGCCGCGAACATCGCCGACCTCCTGGTTGCTTGATCCTAACCACTTGCGGAGGTGGCGCCGAATTGCCGGACACTCCAAATGCTTGGTTTTGCTGCTAAACTGAGCAGCGGAGGAGTGAGCTATGGCCGGAAATTCGAGTCGCAGGAAGCGTCGTGGTCGTCGTGTGTACAGTGACGAGCTGAAGGGGGAGGCCGTCCAGATGTTGCTGGACGGGCACCGCGCCGAAGCGGCGGCCGAGAATCTCGGGCTCAGCAGCGTCAGCCTTCTGTACCGCTGGAGGGCCAAACTGCTCAGGCAAAGCGGTCCGGCGGAATTCCCGAATTCCGGGGACACAATACCTATTTTGGCTGTTTGCGTAGTGTGCGCTTTCGGCCGGGTCTCTTTGGCGTTAGGACGCCACCCACGATACGCTCCAAACGCTCGACAAACGTGGTGCTCCCAAGCGGCCGACCGGTGCGGCTATGCTGGCGCAAGTCCCGAAGCTCCTCCTCGGTGAGCCCACTGTTCAACAACGCATTCCAGTCCCCGGCTATCGCCAGCAACGGAGCGACCTTGACCAGGGCGTCGTCGCGGCCCAGCAAGTGCGGGCTCGCGCTGCTCCAAGGCCACTCCGCGGCACCTTTGCCCAGATTGCCAGGCCGGCAACGTTGCCCTAATCTCCGTTGACGCGGAGGGCACTCTAAGGGATACTCCCGGGTTGCCTTGCGGCGTGTGTCCTTTCCCGTCCGGCCGCAATCACCTAAGTTATTGTTGGAAAAGAGGTTATGTGATGCCATTGGGTGAGGGTGAGGACCTCCGGCAGTATTGCATCGACGTGGCCCGGCGGGCCAAGGAGGCGGCGGCCGAGCTGGCCACCGTGACCGGGGCCCAGAAGCAGGATTGGCTCCGGCGGAGTGCCCGGCTGTTGCGGGAGCGGACCGCCGCCCTGGCCGAGGCGAACAAGGCCGACCTGGCGGCTGCTCCCGGCTATGGGCTGACCGACGCCCAGGTGGACCGGCTGCGCCTCACCCCGGACCGCGTCGAGTCGATCGCCGTCGCTCTGGAAGAAGTGGCCATGCTGCCCGAGCCGGTCGGGGAGGTGATCGAGTCGTCCATCCGGCCGAATGGGCTGGAGGTGCTGAAGGTCCGCGTGCCCTTGGGGGTGATCTTCTTCATCTACGAGTCGCGGCCCAACGTGACGGCCGACGCGGCCGCGTTGTGCGTCAAGAGCGGCAACGCCGTGATCCTTCGCGGCGGGAAAGAAGCGGCCCACTCGAACCGGGCGATCGCCGCGATTCTCACCGAGGCGGCCGCCCAGGCCGGCCTGCCCAAGGACGCCGTCCAACTGGTGGCCACCGCCGACCGCGAGGCCGTGGGCCATTTGCTCAACATGCCGGAGTATATCAACGTCTGCATCCCCCGGGGCGGCGAGGGGCTGATCCGACGCGTCAGTGCCGAGGCCAAGATGCCGGTGATCAAGCACTACGCGGGCAACTGCCACGTGTACCTGGACAAGTCGGCCGACGCGGACATGGCCGAACGGATCGTCGTCAACGCCAAGTGCCAGCGGATGGGCGTCTGCAACGCGGCCGAATCGCTCGTGGTCCACGCCGACGTGGCCGCGACGCTTCTGGCGCGGATCGGAAAGGCCCTCCGAAAGCGGGGGATCGAAATCCGCGGCGACGAGCGGACCCGGGCGATCCTCTCCGACGCCAAGGAGGCAACCGAGAAGGATTTCGGCGAGGAGTACCTCGGCCCGGTGATCTCGGTCAAGGTGGTCGATTCGCTGGATGAGGCGATCGCCCACGTCAATCAATACAGCTCGCAGCACACGGAAGCGATCGTCACCAGCGATCTGGATTCCGCCCGGCAGTTCGTCGCCCGGGTCGACAGCTCCGCCGTGATGGTCAACGCCAGCACGCGATTCAACGACGGCGGCGAGTTCGGGTTGGGGGCCGAGATCGGGATCAGCACCGACAAGTTCCACGCCCGAGGGCCTTGCGGTCTCCACGAGCTGACGAGCTACAAGTACGTGGTCTATGGCACAGGCCAGACGCGGGAGTAGTACAAAAACGCAATATGCCGTTAGTTCTCAGGATTGAGGAAACGTCCTCGAAGTCTCACGCGGCGGGGTCGCAACGTGTTTCGTGACAATGGGCTTGGGGTTCAGTGGTCAGGGTTCAGGGTTCAGGATTCAGGATTTCGCTTCATACCATTATTTCGAGGTCCTGAACCCTGAACCCCGAACCCTGTTGGTTGCGGCTCCGCTGCGATATGGGATACGGGGCCCCCATCCGCCGCCGACCGGGCGGTCACCGGCCCCGTGAAGCCCACGTGAACGAGTCTCCACTTCCTCGATTACTCAATCGACGTTTCAACCCCATTGACGCCACGGACAGGCTTACCAGGCAAAGGACGCTTCGATGAGCGGTGACGTACTCAGCCAGGAGGAAGTTGAGGGCTTGCTCAGCGCGATGTCCTCGAGCGGCGAGGAAGCGACTGAGGCGAGTCATGCGCCCAAGCCAACGGAACCGGGCGCAGGTGCTCCTCCGCGCAAGTCCCGCGAGAAGATCGTTCCCTACGACTTCAAGCGCCCGGAACGCGTCGGCAAGGAGCAGATCCGCGCGTTGCAGACGCTCCACGAGGGGTTCGGGCGGAACTTCGCGGCGGGGCTGTCGGCGATGCTTCGCACCATGGTGGAAGTGAAGCTGGCCGGCGTGGATCAGCTCACCTTCAGCGAGTTCATCTTCAGCCTCGAAAACCCCACCTGCTTGAATCTCCTCACGGCGGAGCCGCTGGAGGGGAATCTCATTCTGGAGATTAACCCCTCGATTCTCTATCCGATCATCGACCGGCTGCTGGGCGGTGGTCGCGAGGGCGGCCCGCTTGCCCGACGCCCGCTGACCGAAATCGAGCTCCGCCTCGTCTCCCGGATCAACGACCTGTTCCTCAAAGAGCTGGGCGATGCCTGGAGAAACGTGATGGATCTGGACCCGAAAGTGGAGCGCGTGGAGAGCAACCCTCAGCTCGTGCAGATCGTGCCGCCGAACGAAGTCGTCGTTCTGATCAGCTTCGACCTCGCCTTGGGTGAAATCCGGGGGATGGTGAACCTCTGCATCCCCTACAATTCCATCGAACGGATCAGCGGGAAGCTCTCGGCCAACAGTTGGGTGGCCTATGGCCGCCGCGAAGCCACGCCCGAAACCATCCGGCAAGTCAGCCGCAATTTGCAGAATGCCCTGGTCGAGCTCCGAGTCCGCCTGGCGCAAGCGCGGATCACCACGGGCGAGCTGATCGGTTTGCGGGTGGGCGACATCATCACCACCGAGAAAGACGTACGCAGCTCGCTCCTGGTCACCGTCGAAGGCGTGCCCAAGTTCCGCGCCTCGCCCGGCGCCTACAAGGCCCGCAAAGCGATCCGCATTGAAGGGGTCATCAGCGACCTGTCCGCCGCGTCGGGCGATTGACGCGGCGACAACCGGGCCGGATGAAGGGTCCTCGACGGGGCCGACCTCCTGCCCGGCTTCACTCTCGCGCTGGCACGCTTATTCGTCGAGCCGGGAGAGACGTCCAAGTCCTGAGGGCACGAGGAATCCCCCCAGCACCGCGTCGGGAAATGCCGGCCAATGCAACGCCCCCGGGGACTATCTCGGGCGCGACCGGTGGGCCGGCTCACGCCGCTCGTAGTGTGCGGCGCACTCGGCTTCGCGTCCCCGGACCACTCGCCGGTTGCGCAGCTTGCCGTATCGGCCGGTAATCACGGTCCACCGGCCGTGGCCCTCCGGGTCGTCGCGGGAGATGACCACCCAGTCTCGCGTGGTGCCCAGCTCGTGGGCCCGGGCCGTGTTGGAGTAGAGCGCCGTGTAGTGCCGGCTGCCGTGCTGGGTGTGCAGGACGGGCAGCCATGCCTCTTGCGTCGGGTTGAAGCGACGCGGCGCGATCCGCGGTAGACGCCCCAGCTCGGCCAGGAGGCGATAGCGCCGGTCGACGTCCAACAGCTCGGCCACCGGCGGTTCGTCCGACGGGTCGCTCCACGCCGCCGGCTTCGCGCGGGCCTCGCGTCGAAACCGACCGGCCAGCGACTCCCGAACGGCGCGGACCCGCTTGGGGCCCATGCCGGGCACCCGCGCCAAACGGCCGTCGCCCGCGGCCGCCTCCAACTCGGCCAGGGTTTCGATGCCAAGCTGCTCGCGGATCTGCCGGGCGAGCCCCGGGCCGATATCGGGGACGGTCGCGAAGAGCTTTTCCGGCGTACTGCCCGCCTGCAATCGGTCCAACCGAGCGCACCGTCCGGTCCGCACCATCCCGTCGATCGTGTGGGCCAGCGACCGGCCGATCCCCGGGAGCCGCTCCAGACCCCCAAGGTCCTCTCGCCGGAGGATCTCGGCGACGGGCTCATCGAGCTCCCTCAGCGTGCGGGCCGCCGTCCGATACGCCCGGACGCGAAACGGATTGGCCCCCTGGGCTTCCAACAAGGCGGCGATCTCGTCCAGACGCTGAGCGATCTCCCCGTTGCCCAACGGCGACGGGCCACCCTGACCGGTCGCCGCCGCGCTCGGAAACGGCAAGCACAACTGCTCTTCCACCGCGTTTGACTTCATCGGGCCACTCCCCAAGGTTCCGCTCGCCCGCAGGGGGGGTATGCCATGGGACAAAAGAGCCAAGCCAGAACGTGGGAGGCAACCGCGACGCCGCGGACAGTCCGGAGACTACCCGCCGGCGGCTCCCCTTGAACAATTGTATACCAGGGGCACCCTCCGGACAACGTTTCGCGACTGCACGGGCAGGACTGCGAGGGAAGGGCAACCATTCCAGAACGGCAACGGAACGACCAGAGAGGGCCACCACCGGGTGGTGCCGCCACTCACCACATATAGGGAATCTTGCTGGCCCAGGCGGCTTCCGTCTCTCAGCAGGGGCACACGCGGGCCGCCCCTACGAACGGACCATAGCCAACCCCCGCTTGGCGGCGACTCCGCTGCACTCGCGCAACACCATCTGGGCCATGCGCCGGATAACCCGAGTCGACATCTCGGGGTAGAGGGGTAGGAATACCACGCGAGACAGGACGTCCCGGGCCGCGGTCGGCTCCAGCCACGGACGGTCCCCCGGTGCAGCGACCACCCAGAGACTCTGGCCCTGGGTGGCGTCGAAGCCCGCCTGCCTCAGCCCGGCGAGGACCTGCTGCGGGTTGTCCACCAGGATCGGGAACACCCAGTGAGTATGCGGGACCACGGTCGCGGCGGGGCAGGCGACCTGGTGGTTGAGAAGGCGGGCGAGCCGTCTTCCTTTCTCCCTTTGATCCTCCAGGCGATGAACGTCGAAGGTCCGCAGACGCCGCTTGAGAACCGCCAACAGCGGTGCCGAGGGGCGCCGCCGAATTCTCTCCAGAAGCCTTCCCTCGCGAAAGCCCCGCACGCTGCCGTTGATCGCTCGATCCGGGTCGCGCCCCACCGCCCGCAGCACACCCATCAGGACGCCGAACGCGACCCGCGACGAGCACGCCTTCAGTGCCCCGCATTTCAGCAGCCGTCGCACGTAGGACCCTCTGGACTGTACGGAGTAGCTTGCCTGCCCGATGCGCATCTGCTGGAGCAGTCGGGCATCGCGGACGGTGAGGACCGCGCCGCCCAGGGCGGTCGCCTTCTTGATGGTGCCGAAGCTGAACATGCTCACGTCGGCCTGCGGGTGTCCTCCGTGCCGGGGGCCCGCAAACGCCTGGGCGCAGTCTTCGATCACCAGAAGCCCGTGCTCTTCGGCCAGGGCGAGGATCGGCTCCAGGGGAGTGCGGCTGCCGAACAGATGGGCGACGAGCACGGCCCGGGTCGCCGGCGTGACGGCCCGCCGCATCCACTCCATCCGCGGTGCCAGCCGCTCGACGTCCAAATCCACGGGAATCGGCACCAGCCCGTGGCGCTCGATGATCTCGACCATGTGTCGGATGGTGATCGCCGAGACGAGCACCTCGCTACCCGGCGGCAGCGCAAGCGCGCCCAGGAGCAAGTCGAAGCCGCTGCGGACCGAGAGACAGGCCAGGGCGTCTTCCGAATCGGACCAGGCGCTTTCCACGCGTCGCTGGGCTGCCCAGCGATCCGCGGGCAGGCAAGCGTGGAGCAGCCCGAAGGCGAGATCCGACCAGCGGACGTCGAGCCGCTTTCTCGCCCACATGGTTCCGCCTCCCCTTCCAGGTGCATGGACCAGAGTGACAGACGCCCCCTTCAACCCTCAACCATCAACTCTCAACCCTCAACCGTCTTTCCTCAACCCTCATCCTCATCCTCGTTCTCCTCGCCCGTGACCGAGCCCGCGATGACGACCACCAACGCCAGCGCCGCCAGCACGCTCACGGCAAGCACGACCAGGACGAGGAAGCTGGCCAACGGCGGGACCCCCAGCCAGCTCAGCCCGCCGAAGAGCACGGCCAACGCCGCGGTGACGCCGAACAGCGCCGGCAGCGTGAATTGCAGCGGGGGCTTCCGGGGACGTGCGGGCTTCTCGTCGTCGGGCATGGGCGTTTCATCCTTCGGATCGGAGCGAGATTCGCCGCCGCTGCCACTGTCGGAAACGCATGACGGCGGCCAGGATGTCGTCGTGGCGTTTCGACAAGACGGCCGACAGGGCGATGATCGCGGCAGCCACGCAGATGCCGAACAGCCAGAATATCCACATCTGCTCGTCGACAAACGCGGCGTGGCAGATCATCGTCACGATCACCAACGTGAGGAAGGTGATTCCCAGGACCACGAAGGATCGCATCCGCAGAACCAGGCCCGCCAACACCCCCAGCACCGAAAGCAGGATCAACACCATCGGCAGCCAGAGCGACTCGCCGAGATGGCCGAGAAACTCGGTGCTCGAGGAGACGTAGATCAGGCTCAGGGCGACGTACCGAAACACCGCACTCTGCGTCTTGGTCAGCCGGTCGTAGTTGACGTATTCGGCCAGCAGGGCGGATAGCCCGATCGGGATCAGCCACAACTGCGGATGGTCCAGGAAGCCAAGCCCGTCGTATTGGCGCCAGAGCACGCAGAGCCCCACGTTGGCGGTCGCCAGGGCGATCACCGAGAAGAGCGGCGACCGCTTGCTGATCGCCAGGAAACCGTAGAACAGGGTCCCCAGCATCCAGAACGCGGGGCTCGCCCCGGCAAAGCCCGAGGCCGGCGGCGTCATCGGCAGCCAGAAGACGATCGCCGGCGCAAGCGGCAGCAGCACGGCCGTCCGCTCCAAGGGCTCACTCAAGACGGGCATGCCACGGCGGTGGAACAGCTCGCTCAGGCTCGCCCCGGCGAAGGCCCCCACGATCACCAACAGCATCCAGTAGTTCTCCATGATCCCCAGCCGGAACAGCCACGGCATGGTAAGCCAAAGATGGACACCGACCAGTCCGGCGAGCACCTCGGCGGCGTAGACGTACCCGGTCCGCCCGCGATCGCTCAAGCCTAACGGGTCCAAACGCGAAAGCAAGGCCAGCCCCAGACCGGCGGCCGCCAGCGCAGCGACCGCACAGGCCACGACGACAATCGCCGGAATCGCCATCGGTGTGCCGTCCGGGAACTCGAACAGCAGCGCCTCCTGGGCCAGCACGATCGCCAGGAACACGAGGGCGAGGCCGCCCAGCACGGGCACCATGCGACGCCCGGAGGTGATCCAATCGCTCCCGGCAGGCAGGACCCGGGCCAGCCCGAATTGAGTCACCAGCGCCATCACCACGGCGGCGGTCATCAGAATGACGTTCCGGTGGAGCCACGCGGAGGCCCCGGCCCGGTCGAGCCAAGCGGGGTCGAGCCAGGCCCAGCTCAACTCGGCCAGCCCCAGGGCGGCGAGTGCAAAGGTGGCATACTGCCAGCCGATCCGCCAACGTCCGCGAGCCTGGCTCGCCATCAGGATCGCCGCCGCCATCAGGGCCGCCGTCGCCAACGGCCCGGCCATCCGGCCCGAGATCCAGCCCATGCCCGGGCGGGTGAGGCCGTCGAAGCCAAAGTCGATCGAGATCCACACGCCCAGCACCAAGGCCAGGCCGGCCACGACCGCCTGGACGTCCGCCAGCCAAGTCGCCGGCTCACGAGCCTGCGAGCCGGCAGTACGCAACGCCCGCCACACGGGTCCCAGCTTCGGCACGAGCCAACCGAGCGCCGCGGCCACCAGCACGAAGCCGGCCAACTCGTGGCCCGCCGTCCACAGGAAGACCCGTGGCAGGAGCCCCCGGGCGTCCAGGGCCATGCCCACGGCGATCAGCCCCGCCCCGTACAACACCGGCCACCCGAATCGGGCCGTGCGATCCCAAAACGAGATCGCGGCGGCCGTCGCCACGGCGGCCAGCGCGAGCCAGCCCAGCAAGTCGCCCCCCCACTGCCAAGCAGCGGGCACGTTGGCGATTCCCAGTCCGTTGTGGACGACCGATACCACGACGAAGACCGCCAGCATCGCCGGCGCCGCTTGAGCCGCCAGATGGGCAAACGCGAGCCGGCGGTCGCCGAGTTGGAAGGCGGGCACGCCGTCCGGGCGCGTGAGCCTCACGAGCGACCAGACGCACGACGTCACGCCCAAACAGAGCACGTTGGTGTGAACGAATCCCGCCACCGTCCACGGCGACTCCCAGGCCATCCACGTCACCGTGCCCGCAACGTTGACCAACAGCCCGGAGACGTACACGTAACCCGGCAGCCGCAGCCACATGGCCACCAGGCCGGCCGTCACGCTGCCGGCGAGAATCGCCCGGACCGACCACCAGGGGCGCCCGGGGTCTTCCAGACAATACCCCAACGCCAGGGCGACGCTGGCGGCGGCGATCACCGTGACCCAGTCTCCCACGAGCCGGCCGGGAAAGGCGAGTTGCCGGGGAAGCGCCGGTCGGCCGATGGAGCCCGGCGCAAGACGGTCCGGCTCGACCTGTCCGGCCAAGCGGAGGTTGCGTCCGAGCATCCCTCCCCCGAGGATCACAAGTCCGGCGGCCGCCCAGCAGGTGGTCAGCAGGTGATACTCGAGCCAATCGAACCGCGGCGCTGCTTGGGTGAGGTTGGCCGCCGAGCACGCGACCAACACGCCGATCCCCACTCCCAGACCGCCGAGCACGTGGAACAACTGGTGCGGCGCAACCTGCCGCAGGTACCAGGCCGCGGCCATCGCCGCCAGCACCAGCGCGATCCACCCCGCCGGCTCCGAGAGTTGGGCTGCCCAGCCCGGCAGATGGGACGGGACCAACCCCAGCCTGACCACCGGGAGCAGCACGAGAAACGCGGTCCCCGCTACGCCGAGGGCCGTTTGCGCCGCCAACAACGGGCTCGTGCCGATCGTCAATTCCCGCAGCTCGTAGAGCCGCTTGCGGGCGGCCAGCCACACCAGGGCCACCGTGGCACTGGCGATCACGTTGGCCTGGACGAGCAGGAGCCACCACTGGTCGAAGGCGAGCTCGCGCTGGTAGTACCAGACGACCAGCGAGGCGGCCAGGTTCACGCCCGGCGCGGCCGCAAAGGCCCAACCTTCGCGGCGCCGCCAGACCGACATCGCCGCGCCCGCGGCACTGGCCAGCCCGATCGCCGCGGCGGCCCAGAGCAGATCCTCCGGCTGCCGGTGCAGGAAGGCCGCCTTGATCCCCAGGAGCACGGCCAAGATGCCGGCCGTCGAGACCCACGACGCGGCGGCGCGGATCAGGGCCTGGGGAGGGCCTTGGGCCCCGGGGAGCGTCCGGACGGTCGCCACCCACCAGGTGGCCAGCACGACGAACAGGGCGTACATGCCCCAGCCGAGCATCAACGTGCGATAGCCCCATCCCGGGGTGAGCTGGGGG
>DATKZH010000748.1:0-2548 GCA_035528065.1 Thermoguttaceae bacterium
ACATCGTGGCTGAATCGCGGCACGACGAGCATCCGACGACGAACCCCTTACGTTGCCCCTTGTGCGGTGGCCCGTTGGCGTTTTCTTGCGACTGCCGGCGGATCGGCTGCAACGCCTGCCAGGTTGTCACCGATACTCAAATCGGAGATGGCGGCGTCACGCTCCCGATTGTGATGGCGGAGAAGCCTGGACCGGCAGAGCTCCGGCTCGATATTCTGCGGTGCAAGGTGACTCCGGATGATGACGGTAGCGACGACAACCCCAGCTCTTGAAGAGTGGCGATGGTTTGGCGAACACGCCCGCGCCCCGCGGCTGCGCTCCATGCGTGAATTCATGGAGAGCGAGGTCATTCCCGCGCGGGGCAAGTTCCGCAACCTCCGATTCAAGTGCCGACGCCAACCGTTTACGCAGCTCTGGTTCGACGCGATCGACAGCGGGAAGTGGACGCGGCACTGGTGTACAGGACCGAGCCAGGCTGGAAAGACCTTGGTCGGATTCAACGCCCCGCTCTTGTATCACCTGTTTGAGCGGCGAGAAACGGTGATCTGCGGCGTTCCGACGCTCGATATGGTGTCCGACAAGTGGAAGGATGATATTCAGCCCGCGATCGAATGCTGCCCGAACTATGCCCATCTGATGCCTCGGCAGGGCAAGGGGTCCAGGGGCGGAACGTCGGTCAGTTACCGGATGGGCAACGGTGCCGAGCTGCGGTTTATGACGGCCGGCGGATCCGACAAAGGCCGAGCGGGCAAAACTACGCGGGTACTGATCATCACCGAGGCCGACGGGTTTGACGAAACCAGCGAGACCAGCCGGGAGTCAGATAAGCTCACGCAACTTGAAGCCCGGCTCCGCGGCTTCGACGTAAGCGAAACGACCGTCTTCGGCGAATGCACGCTCAGCACCGTCGAGGGGCGGACAAACCAGGAGATCACGAAGGGGACCGATAGTCAGATCATGCTGCCCTGCCCGCATTGCGGGGCGTGGGTGGTGCCGGAGCGAGAGGACGTGCACGGGTGGGAGGAGGCCGAAAACGACATCGCAGCATGGGAGAATACGCTCTTCCACTGCCCGGCCTGCCAGAAGCCTTGGACCGAAGAACAGCGGGCGGCGGCAAATCATGCGTGTCGGCTGGTACACCGGGGCCAAGAGATCGACGCGGTGGGCAACGTAACCGGTGAGCCTCCGCGGACCTGGACCTTCGGCCTCCGGTGGTCGGCCGTTCACAATCTGTTTCGGACGGCTGGAAGTGTAGGCGTCGACCTGTGGAAAGCGGCCCGGGCGACGGATGAAGAGAACGCCGAGAAATGGCTCTGTCAATTCGTGTTCGCCGTGCCCTACGAGGCTCCCGAAGTCGAGGAAACCCCGCTCAGTGCCGAGGTGTTGGTGCGGCGCGTCCAGGACCTCCGCCGCGGCGTCGTGCCCGACAAGGCCGAATACCTGACCGTCGGCCTCGATATGCACGGACGATTCGGGCGTTATGTGGTGCCAGCGTGGATGCCAGATGGTTGCTCGCATGTTTGCGACTACGATGCTTTCAACGTCGAGACTGATAAGTTCGGCCTCGAACGCGCGACACTGGCAGCCCTTCGCGATTTCCGCGATATGGTGATGAAGGGCTGGGGCTTGGCCGGCGGCGGCGTTCGCGTGCCCGATCAGGTCTGGATCGACGCGGGTTATGGAGCACAGACTGACACGATCTACAAGTTCTGTAAGGAGTCGGGCGAGCGATTCCGACCGATCGTTGGCCGAAGCGCAAGTCAGCTTGGGGTCGGGCGCTACACCCAGCCGAAGAAAACCGGGCCCGAGGTCCGCAGGATCGGCGACGGGTATCATATCGCCTTCCAGCGCAAGGCCCGCGTACTCCTCGTGGTCATCAATGTGGACCGGTGGAAAAGCTGGGTACACCAACGGCTCGCCTGCGCCCCTGAGTCGCCGGGATCGATGACGCTGTTCAAGGCTATGCCCCGCGACCACATGGGGTTCATCAAGGAAATCACAGCGGAACGCGAAATCGAGGAATTCGTGCCCGGCAAGGGCCCGCGCAGGCGGTGGGAGCGGATACGGCACGCGAATCACTACCTCGACTCGACGGTGTACGCCTCGGCGGCGGGGCATTTTTGCGGGTTCCGGCTGGTCAAGGGCGGCGACGATCAGCCAGTCGTGGTAACGGATTGGTTTGCACGGCAGAAACGGCGAACATGATCAGCGGTAAACCTGTCGGGACAACGGAGTGTCCGAAATGCGGGTGTCTGGACGGCGAAAACCTGCAGCTTATCAAGTGGTGGGGGCAAGCGCACGTCAAGCGTCAATGCCGCCACTGCCATCACGTCTGGTCGATCCCATGGGACTTGGAGCCCGTCATCGTCGAATCGCCCAAGCCGTCGCCCGACCGCCCTGTCGCCTTTCCGATGATCCATTGCCCGGCCTGCAACTCGACAAAAACCCACGTGACAAGCACGCGACGCCCGATTCGGCACCACAAATGTGACACCTGCGGGCACTGTTTCAAGTCCCACGAGCCCCAAAAATAAATCTGCGAAGGTTA
>DATKZH010000749.1:0-10626 GCA_035528065.1 Thermoguttaceae bacterium
GCTCCCTTCTTAAGAAAGTGGAGGCCCGACCCGTTTCGCCGAGCCATCACCACGATACGGGCGAGATCGGGAGCCGTCAACGAGCGGACTCCCGGATTCCGTAGCAGGCACACGCCGTGTGCCGTCCGCCGGTTACGGCACACGGCGTGTGCCTACTACTCCGCCAATGCGGAAGTTATTCTTCGGCCGATCCTTACGTCTGCGGAGCGTGGGGAGATGGACGGCGGGCCGCACGCCGGATATGCTCGGGGGCGCGGGCTGCGGCGCCGTCGTGCGGCGCAGCGGGTGATGGGGACGTGGTCGTAGACGCAGGGAGCCGTTTCCGATGATGTACGCCTCGATCAGAATGCCTCTCTGGGGAGCCGCGTTTGCATGCGGCCTGCTCTTCGCCCTCCTTGCGGCCACCGGATCGCCGCCCGCGGACAGGCCCAACGTGCTCTGGCTGATCAGCGACGATCATGCGGCCTACGTCACCGGGTGCTACGGCAACCCGATCGTGCGAACGCCCAACCTCGACCGGCTGGCGGCGAGTGGGGTGCGGTTCGACCGGGCCTACTGCAACAGCCCGGTCTGCTCGGCCTCGCGCGCGGCGTTCATCACGGGCAGGTACCCGCGGAGCGTCGGCGTGACCGTGTTGAGCACGCCGCTGCCGGCGTCCGCGGTGACGCTCGGCGAGGTGCTCCGCGAGGCGGGCTACGACACGGCGTGGTACGGCAAGACGCACTTCAACAGCCCGCTCAAGCACGGGTTCGACGTGCTCGTCGGCGTCGGCGAGTGGGGTCGCTGGTTGAAAGAGCAAGGCCAAAAGGTCGACGACACGAGCCCCGACGTCCTGCCGAAGTGGAAGCCGTTTGGCGATCCGGCGCGGCTGTGGATCAACGGCGTCTACCTTCCGTTCGGTCTGACCGACGAGCTGATGTGGGACACGTGGTTCGCGCGCCGGGGCGCGGCGTTCCTCGCCGAAGATCGCGACCGGCCCTGGTGCTGCGTGGTCAGCCTGACGACGCCGCATTCCCCGTTCCGGTTCCCGTTGGAGTACCGCGGCCGGCACGACCCGTCGCAGTTCGCCGTGCCGAGAATCGGCCCGGAGGACGATCCGCAGATCCCCGCCGTGTTCCGCGACCTGACCGACGAAGAGAAGCGGCGGGTGCAGGCTTCCTACTACACGTCGACCGAGTTTACGGACAAGAACATGGGCACCGTGCTCGACGTGCTGGAGCAGACCGGGCAGGCGGAGAACACGATCGTCGTGTACCTCGGCGATCAAGGCTACATGCTCGGCCAGCACGGCCGGTTCGAGAAGCACTGCTCGTACGAGCCGGCCGTTCGCTCGCCGCTACTGATCCGGTATCCGAAACGGATCGCCGGGAACCGAAGCACCGAGGCGCTGGTCGAGTTCATCGACGTCATGCCGACGATCCTCGACCTGTGTGGGCTGGCGGCGCCGAAGGCCGTGCAGGGTCGGAGTCTCGTGCCGCTTCTGGAAGGAAAGGTCGACACGCACCGCGAGCACGTCTTCGTCGAGTACGCCTGGGCCGACGAGGCGATGGTCTGCGACGGCCGCTGGAAGCTGGTCTACCAGCGGGGGCAGCGCCGCCGCCCGGACGGCTACGACCCGGGCGAGGCTTACCCGCTGCCGGGCCCCACGCTGAAGCTGTTCGACACCCAAAGCGACCCCGGCGAGTTCACCAACCTCGCGAGCCGGCCGGAACAGAGAGAGCGGGTTGCGCGCTGCGTGTCGATGCTCGTCGAGCACCTGAAGCGGACGAGCCGTCTGCCGGATCGGATTCCGAAGACGGACGACCCGATGGCGATCCTCGACTACTGCGCCCAGCCCCACGACCTGACGCGGGAGGAAGCGCTCGCCGAAGACTGACGCGGCGGCATGGCCACGAACGCTTTGGCAACCATCGAACGGGAGGACGAGTCATGATGCTGCGTACGATCGTCGCGGCGGTGCTGGCCCTGGGCGCGCTTGCGTGTGCGTCGGCCGAGCCCGACCGCAAGCCCAACGTGGTGTTCATCCTCACCGACAACCAGGGCGCATGGACCCTGGGCTGCTACGGCAACCCCGACGTCCGCACGCCCCACATCGACCGCCTGGCCGCCGAGGGAATGCGTTTCGACCGGGCCTACTCCTCGAACGCGGTCTGCTCGCCGACCCGGGCGACCTTCCTCTCGGGCCTCATCCCCTCGCAGCACGGCGTCCACTGCTTCCTCGACGGCAAGTACATGATGGGGCCCGAGGCCTACGACACCCTGGCCGAGTTCCGCACCCTGCCAAAAATCCTCGCGGAGAACGGCTACGTGTGCGGGCTGACGGGCAAGTGGCACCTGGGCGCGAACCTGACGCCCCAGGAAGGCTTCAGCTACTGGATCACGATGGTGCACGGCGGGACCGCCGAGTTCTACGACCTGCCGGTGATCGAGAACGGCGAGGTCCGCAAGGAGCCCAAGTACGCCACCGAGCTGTGGACCGAGCACGCCGTCCGTTTCATCCGCGAGAACAAGGACCGCCCGTTCTTCCTCTATCTCGCCTACAACGGCCCCTACAGCCTCGGCAAGCTGCTGTTGAACCCCGCCCGAAACCGGCACCGCGAATACTACGAGGACAAGCCGCTCCTCTCGTTCCACCGCGACGCCATGCACCCCTGGCTCTACAACAACAAGGAATACCTGAACAACCCCGTCTCCATCCGCCGCGTGGCCGCCGAGACCAGCGGCGTCGACGACGGGGTGGGCGAGGTGATGGCGACGCTCGAAGAGCTGGGCCTCGACGAAAACACGCTGGTGGTCTACGCGGCCGACCAGGGCTGGATGGGCGGCACCAACGGCATCTGGGGCATGGGCGATCACACCCGACCCATGGGCGCGTTCGACGGCATGATGCGCATCCCGTTGATCTTCCGACACGCGGGCAGCATCCAGCCGGGCACCACGTCCGACGTGATGGTCAGCAACTACGACTTCCTCCCCGCCGTGCTCTCCTATCTGGGCATGGCCGACAAGCTCGAGGGCGCCGAGCCCGCGTCGCCGGGGCGCGACTTCTCCCCCGTGCTCCGCGGCCGGGAAATCCCCTCGGAGAACTGGGAGAACGTGGTGTATTACGAGATGGAGTACGTTCGGGCGATCCGCACCGATCGGTACAAGTACGTGCACCGGCCGGAAGGGCCTTTTGAGCTCTATGATCTGGAAGCCGATCCGCACGAGAAGTTCAACCTCTACGGCCAGCCCAGCCACGCGGCAATCCGGCAGGAGCTCCAAGAGCGTCTCGACGCCTTCTTCGCCCGGCACGCCGAGCCGAAGTACGACCTCTATCGAGGCGGCACCTCCAAGGCGACGCTGCTCAGCGACCGCGCTTCCAAACAGGAGGCGAAAGCGAAGCAGTGACCCGCCCGGCGACGGCGGCCTCTCGCCGAGGCGCCCAGCCGCAAAGGATTGACGAGATTGACGAAAGGAATCGGCCGGCGGGTGTTCCGCACTATGGCTGAAACGAGCGAGATGTCCTTGGAGTGCGGCGACTTGTCGCCGCTTTCTGAGCGGCCGGAAAACGTAGCGGGACGGCTCACCGGTGAGCTCCGGCATCGCTCGGCGGTCGCGGAAGCGCCCAAAAAGCGGTGACAAGTCGCCGCACTCCACAAGGTCGCTTGCTTTCGGACCAGGCGGGCCTCTCTTCCCCTTCTGTTCTTCTTTTCTTCGCGTCTTTGCGCCTTGGCGAGAGCCTATCCCCTTCTTTCCTTCGCGCCCTGGCGAGAGCCTATCCCTTCCCCCGTCGCCGCCGCGCCAGACGGTTCGCGCCCCGGCGCTGCATCGCGAGGAAGGCTTTGGTCCCCCATTTCAGGAACGTCGTCATCGGGCCTTCGAGCTGCCGGGCCGTCTCCTTGAGCCGCTCGGGGATGGGGATCTGCTGCGGGCAGGCCGCGACGCACTTGCCGCACTCCTGGCAGTACGAGGCGTAGGCCGGCTCGTCGTCGTTCATGATCCCGCCGACGCGCATGATGTAGTTGATCCGCTGGACGCTGCGATCGCCGGTGAGGCTCAGCGTGTCGAGCGCCTCGAGGCATCCGGGGATGTCGACGCCGTGGGGGCAGGGCATGCAGTAGCGGCAGCCCGTGCAGCCGGCCTTCATGCGCCGGCGATACGCTGCGGCCGCCCGGCCCACCAGCGCAAGCTCCGCCTCGGTGAGCGAGCCGGGCTCCGCCTCGCCGGCGATACGCACGTTCTGGTCGACGTGGGCCTCCTCGTTCATGCCGGAGAGAGCCACGATCACCTCCGGGTGATTCCACACCCAGCGAAGCGCCCACTCGACGGGCGGCCGCTTGACGTCCGCCTCGTTCCAGATCGCCGCCACTTCGTCGGGGACCACCTGGGCGAGCTTGCCGCCGCGCAGGGGTTCCATCACGATCACCCCCACCTGCTTGCCGGCGGCGTAGCGGATGCCCTCGATGCCGGCCTGGTTGTGCTCGTCGAGGAAGCTGTACTGCACCAGCGCGCAGGTCCAATCGTACTCGTCGATGATCTGCTTGAACGTCTCCGTATCGGCGTGGAAGGAGAAGCCGGCGCTGCCGATCCGCCCGTCGGCCACGGCGGCGTCGAGGAACTCCCGCACGCCGAGCGCCTTCATCTTTTTCCAGCTTGCCGCCTTCAGGGCGTGAACGAGGTAGTAGTCGATCCGGTCGGTGCCGAGGCGTTCGAGCTGGCTGGCGAGGATCGCGTCCATGTCCTCGCGCCGCTTGACCGACCAGGGCGGCAGCTTCGTGGCCAGGCGGACCCGCTCGCGGTAGCCGCCGGCCAGCGCCCGGGCGAGGAAGGGCTCGGCCGCGCCCATGTGGTAGGGCAGGGCCGTATCCAGGTAGTTCACCCCCCGGTCGATCGCGTCGCGGATCTGCCGCACGCCCCGGTCCTCGACGATCTTCCCCCGCCGCTCCGGCAGCCGCATGCAGCCGAACCCGAGGATCGAAAGCCGGTCACCGCTTTTGGGCATCTGGCGGTAGAGCATCGAGGTCGTCCTGTCTCCGTGGTGTCTCGCCGGACCCTGCTTGGAGCGATCGCGGCAATGTTCTGGGGTTTCGGGAAGCGATCTCGCAAAGGCGCCAAGGCCCAAAGGATGAGGAAGAAAGAAATGGCTGAATTCGGCGCGGGAGTTGTTCGGCCGTAGAAGCTCCGGTTCAGTGGTATCTCATTCGACCGGCCGACGGATGATCAGGCCGGCGATCAGCAGTCCGACGCCGACTATTCCCAGGGGCATCCCGGCCACCGTCGCGAGCATGGACATCCTGATTCCGTGAGCGAGGTCCGCCGGATTCGGCGTTTGGGATTGGGCGATCGTGTGGAAACTGACGATCATCCCCACGACGGTCAGAGACAGGCAGAGCGAAGCGAGTCCCAGACACACCGCCCCCGACCACACCAGCCAGCGCGTGCTCCGCGTTCTCGGCGAAGCGCCGCCCGTGCTCGGCGAACGATATGGGTTCTCGCTCATGCGTGCGTCGGTTGCCGTGGCGCGCAATTCATCAGGACGTGTGGTCGCCGGAATCGACCTCGCCTCTTCGCGCCAGCCAGCGTTTGAACGAGGCTTGGCTCTCGCCGGAAGCCTTCCCCGTGAGAAGGTTTTCCACGGAGATGTCTTCATCCAGCTCAGGCCAATGGATTCCCTCGCCTCGGCCGATCAGCCGCCAGTTGCCCCGCTCCCGGGGCGTTCCGTGCGCCAAGCGCGGATACCAAGCCAAGGGCACGAAGATTGTCCGACCGTCGGCAAGCTCGACGGAGAGCGTGTCGTCGGTCACGTCGACCCTCAGGGCCATGGCCGGCTGTGTTTCAACCCGCGAAGTATTCATTCCAACTATCCCAGAGAAGCTGTTGGTTTTCCTCGACCAGTCGCTCGATCCGATTCAGCTCGTGTCGGCTGAAGCCGTAGCTGCGGTCCAGCCGGACGGGATCGAGCCAGAACTTGGCCTTGCAGTCGTCGCGCTCCACGTGTACGTGCGGTGGCTCGTCTCGGTCACCTGCATAGAAGAAGAACCGGTATGGGCCGCTTCGGAGAACCGTTGGCATCCTTTGATCTTACGAAGCCACGGAGATCGTGGCAAGAGCCGTTTGGTGAGCTCGAAAGCGTCCGTCGGCGCCCGAGAAGACGCGCCCTCATCCGGCGGCCCGCTCCCCCGTTCCGGCCATTGCGGGTCCGAGTCGGTGAACCGGAGCGTGCCCCGGAAAATCCCGCCGCGCACGCCCAAGGTGTTCTTCTCGACCGCCGTGGTGTACACTGATCCTCAACGCACCTCGGCCGGCCGATCTTCGGCCGCACGGGATCGGACCCGCCGGCTCGGTCTTTGGGCATGCCACCGGCTACTGGAATGAGGAGACGCTCCGATGAAACGATCGAACCTGATTGGCCCGTGCGTCGGGCTCGTCGTCGCCGTGATGATCGCGGGCTGGCTCGCTCTGCCGGCGATGGCGGACGATCCGAAGCCGCCGGAGGAGGAGGGGAAGCTGCGGATCATCGCCTTCGGCGCCCATCCGGACGATTGCGAGTTCAAGGTGGGGGGCACGGCCGCCAAGTGGGCCGCGTTGGGACACCGCGTCAAGCTCGTATCCGTGACCAACGGCGACATCGGACACTGGCGCATGGCCGGCGGGCCTTTGGCCCAGCGACGCACGGCCGAAGTCCACGAGGCCGCCAAGCGGCTGGGGATCACCGCCGAGGTGCTCGATATCCACGACGGCGAGCTGATGCCGACCCTCGAAAACCGCAGGACGATCACCCGGCTGATCCGCGAGTGGAAGGCCGATATCGTCCTGTCGCATCGCCCCAACGACTATCACCCCGACCATCGCTACACGGGCGTTCTGGTGCAGGACTCGGCCTACATGGTCGCCGTGCCGTTCTTCTGCCCGGATACGCCGGCGCTGGAGCGGAACCCGGTGTTCCTCTACTACTCCGATGGATTCCAGAAGCCCAATCCCTTCGAGGCCGACGTTGCCGTCTCGATTGACGACGTGTTTGCGAAGAAGATCGACGCCGTGGACGCGTTGGTGTCGCAGGTCTACGAAGGGGGGGCCATGGGCTCGGAAGAGACGCTCCGCCAGCGGTTCGCCGACGATCCCGCGCGCCGCCGGGAAAGGGCGGAGGAGAACTGGTCCCGCGGCATGTCGCGCCAGGCGGACCGTTACCGCGAGACCCTCGTCCGCTGGTACGGCGAAGAGAAAGGCAAAGCCGTGAA
The DNA here is from genome assembly GCA_035528065.1 of Thermoguttaceae bacterium. GTDB lineage: Bacteria > Planctomycetota > Planctomycetia > Pirellulales > Thermoguttaceae > DATKZH01. Next base: position 7,221 of record DATKZH010000749.1, read on the forward strand.
GTACGCCGAGGCGTTCCAGATCTGCGAGTACGGCCGCCGCCCCAGTCCGGACCAGCTCCGGAAGCTCTTCCCCTTCTTTCCCGAGCCCTAAGTCGCGCCGACGCTCCCGCCCCCGCGCTACGTGAAAAAGAGAGACACCATGAGCCGCTCGATCAGTCGCCGGAATCTGCTCACGGGCGCTTTGACCGCGGCGACCGTGACCGCGCTTCCCGGCGGCTCGGCCGGGGCCTACGGAGATGCCGAGGCTCGACGCGGGCCGAACGGCGTGAACGGCTGCTGCCTCTTGCCCGGGGCCGAGTTCTACGTGGCCATCGACAACAAGGGGCTCTGGCCGAACCTGACCAGGCTGCCGGGCGGCGAGCTGGCGGCCGCCGTCTACAACCACCCCAGCCACGGATACGGGAGCAACAGCGACGTGGAGCTGTGGGTGAGCGGCGACGCCGGACGCACCTGGGCCCTTCGCAGCCTGATCTCCGACCACTCGGACAACCCCAACGCGATCCGGATGAATCACGCGGTCGGCCTGAACGCCGACGGGGAGCTTGTGGCGATCGTCAGCGGCTATCAGGAGGGACAGAAGCTGCCGATGCTCCCGCTCCAGTGCTGCCTATCGGGCGACCAGGGCGTTACCTGGAAGCGGCACGTCCTGGACGTCGATCGAGTCCCGCACGGCGACGTCTTTCTTCTGCCCGACGGAAGGCTCGTCTGCCCCATGTACACCCGGACCAGCGAAAAGCCGAGGCGGTATCGGAGCTCGATCCTGTTCAGTGACGACGGGGGCCGAAGCTGGGGCGACGAATCGTGCATCGCCGAGGGGAGCGAGGCGCACGTCATCCGCTGTACGAGCGGCGTGTTGCTGGCGGCCGTGCGCACGCCCTGCCTCGACCGCATGGATGGGGTGCTCCCCCACGGCAGCGGCGAGATGCTGTTCCGGTCGGAGGACGACGGGAAGACGTGGTCGCCGGGCAAGCCGCTCTCGCCCCAAGGGCAGGAGAACGCTCATCTTGTGGAGCTTGCGGACGGGCGAATCCTCTGCTCCTTCACCAGCCGCATTCCCGGCCTGTTCGGCGTGGTGCTGCGGATGAGCGGGGACGGGGGCGAAACCTGGTCCTGCCCCGTCGTCCTCATCTCCATGCCGGGCCGCGACTGGCACAAGACCGATTGCGGGTATCCGTCGAGCGTCCAGCTCGACGACGGGACGATCGTCACCGCCTACTACTTCGGCCCGAAGCGCCCGGAGTGGGCGGCCCACGGCCTGCCCTGGCACCAGCGCTACCACATGGGAGTGGCGCGTTGGGATCTCTCCTGCTGGCCCGAGGAGGACCTGCCCACCAGGAGCTGACCGAGCCCATCGTTCCCACGTCTATGAGCCCTATCGTTCCCACGCGTGCGAGCCCTATCGTTCCCACGCTTCGCGTGGGAACGTGACTGCCGCGACGCTTTGCGTCGCAGATGAGGACGCAAAGCGTCCCGGGAGTGCGTTCCGACGCGAAGCGTCGGAACGATGAACACGATGAAAGTCCGTCTCGATGCGAAGCGTCGGAGCGAGGAAGGTCGATCAGTCGGGCGGGAGGGCCGCCTGCCAACCGGCACGGAGCATGCCGCTCAGCTTGGCGACGACGTCCTTGTTCTCGGGTCGGCCGGCGACGTTGACGTTCTCCTGCGGATCGGTCCGGTGGTCGTAGAGCTCGACGGCCACCGGCTTTTGCCCGGGCACGGCCCATTCGGTGTAGCGGTAGCGGTCGGTCCGCATCGAGTGGCCCATCACTTTGCGGCGGGGATACTGGCTGAAGGCCGCTTGCTTCCAAGGGCGATTCGGATCGCCCATCACCGGGACGAGGCTGGTCCCCTCCAGACCTTCCGGGAGCACCAGCCCGCACAGCTCGCACAGCGTGGGGTAGATATCCACGAACTCGGCCAGGGCGTCGGTGGCGGCGCCGGGGTGTTTCTGACCCGGAGCGCTGAAGATGAGCGGCGAGCGGGTGGCCGCCTCGAAGTTCGTGGCTTTGCCCCACAGGCCGTGCTCGCCGAGCTGCCATCCGTGGTCGCCCCAGAGGACGACGACCGTCTTCTCGCGCAAGCCGAGCCGGTCGAGCTCGTCGAGCACGCGCCCGATCATCGCGTCGACGTAGGTGGTCGCGGCGTAGTATCCGCGGACCAGCTCCAGGGCCTTCGGGTCGGGGATGGGGCCGGACTCCGGGGTGTCGGTATACTGGCCGCGGAGCTCGCCCGAGTTGTGCAGCGCGAGCGGCGGCACGTCCTCGGGCGGGTCGGGGTTCTCGGCCGTACGCAGCTTGTCAAGCGGGTAGAGATCGAAATACTTCTTCGGCGCGACGAACGGCAGGTGCGGCTTGAAGAACCCGACGGCCAGGAAGAACCGCTTGTCCCTGATCTTGCGCAGGGCCGCCACGGCCTGGTTGGCGGTCTGGCCGTCCATCAGCACGTCGTCGGCCACGTCGGCCGCTTCCCACGACGGCCCGCGGCGGACCCCGCCCCCGCCGCCTCCCAGGGCGAGCACGAGCCCCGAGTCGGGGTCGATCCGGGAGGCCCTGCCCCGGAACGCCTCGGGCGTGTAGCGGCGGCTGATCTCGTCGCGCCAGGCGGCTTCGGCCGTCTCGTCGGCGTACATCGGCCCCATCACCCGCGTCAGCGGGACGCTCCACGACGCCGGGTCGTCCATCCCCATGTGGTAGATCTTGCCGAACGACTGGGTGTGATACCCCTGCTCTTTGAAATGCTGCGGCAGGGCGACCACGTCGGGGAGCGCCAGGCGGATGTGCGTCCCGTTGCCGTAGACCCGCGTGGTGTCGGGGCGGCGTCCGGTGAGCAGCGAGGCCCGCGACGCGTTGCAGACCGCCTGCTGGCAGTACGCCCGGGTGAACGTAGTTCCGCGCCGTGCCAGGGCGTCGATGTTCGGGCTCTCGATGACGGGCACCCCGTAGCAGCCCAGCTCGGGCCGCAAGTCGTCCACGGCGATGAACAGCACGTTGGGCCGGTCGCCGGCCATCGTCGGGGATGGAAGAAGCCATCCGGCCGCCAGCGGGCACAAGATGACCGGCAGAACCGCGATCCATTTCTGCGATCTTGAGTGTTTGAGCATTCTCGCATTCTCCGTTGCCAGGGGAAGCCCGGGGGTCGCAACCCCTGGGACTGAATCGTCCTCCCTCACACGTGCGTGTATCGACGGGCGACAAAGTAGCAGGCACACGCCGTGTGCCGTCCGCGCGGTGACCAGTACGCCGGGTGCCACTGCTGGCTTGTCCAGCAGTGTGTGCCGGAGTTACATGTAAGGCCCCTCGAACCCATCATTAGCCTGTGTACCTCGGACAATCTCCGGTCGTTTGAGGATATCTCCGGGCTGTGATCGAGGGTACCGGATAGCGCACTGCTGGACAAGCCAGCAGTG
>DATKZH010000750.1:0-2796 GCA_035528065.1 Thermoguttaceae bacterium
CGCCCTGAGGAACGAAGGGCGTGGTACGTCGGGAAAACACGCCCTTCGTTCCTCAGGGCGTGCCACCCACCGTGACATCCCAGACTTCAATGCCAAACCGCCGAAAAATCGTTTGATGCTAGTAGCATCATACCTCGGCGGTGCCCTCGGCGTCAATTCCCACCTCTGCGCGAACCGCCTCGCACAGACGGAGCATCGTTTCCACGTCGAGCTGTTCGGCCCGGGCGTTCGGGGCGATCTGTACGGCGGCGAGAATGGCGTCGACCTGCGGCTTGTCCAGGCGGTTCTTGAAGGCGCTGAGCAGTTCGCTACGGAGGAACTTGCGGCGGTGGAAGAACATGGCGCGGTTAAAGGTGTGAAAAAACTCCCGGTCGGGGATCCGGTTGCGCAGCTTCTCGTCATGGGTGATCTGGATGATCGCGGAGAAGACCTTCGGCCGCGGCCAAAAGACCTCCGGCGGCATGATCCGCACGATCTCCGCGCGGCACTGGCTCTGCACCCAGATGCTCAGCGAGCCGTAGTCCTTCGTGCGTGGCGAGGCGGTGATCCGCTCGGCCAACTCCTTCTGGATGGTGACGGTCATCGAGTGCGGCGGGCGTTCCAGGGCGAGCAGGTTGCTGAGGATGGGCGTGGCCACGTTGTAGGGGAGATTCGAGACCAGCTTGAGGCGTCGGCCGGGCGCGGCGTCGAGATGCGTGGAAACCGCTTCGAGCATTTCCGGATTGAGACGGTTCTTGTTCTTCAGCGCATCGAGCTGCAACTGCGTGACGTTTTCCAGCCCCAGCAGCTCTTCGCCGGCCAGTTGGAACAGTTGTCGGTCGATCTCGACGGTGACGACCGCTGCCGCCGCTTGGGCCATCAGCACGGTCAGCGACCCGGTGCCGGTTCCCACTTCGAGCACGACGTCGTCCGGTCCCAGGCGAGCCGATTCGAGCAGCAGCCGCTGCAGGTTCAGGTCGATCAGAAAATTCTGCCCGAATCGCGTGTACGGCCGGATACCCGCCTCGTCGAAGCGACGCATCAGAAACGACAGCGTCTGGTTGCGTGAGGAACCGTTGGGCATGGGGAAGGGCCTAGGCAAGCTGGGGGTCCGGGGTCGCGGGGGCTTGTGCGAGTCCCTAAGGCTACAAGCGATCGGAGAAACGATCAAGGGGTTGGGGGCCGGGACTGGGGAACCGGGGATTGGGGAACCGGGGCTGGGGGCTGGGGGTTGGGGGTTCAGGGTTGGGGGTTCAGGGTTGGGGGCTGGGGATTCGGGACTGGGGGCTGGGGATTGGGGGTTCGGGGGGCGCAATCAAACGGCGGGCAAGCCCGCCCGCTAAACGTGAGTGTCGCGATTGGTTGTCCCTCACGACTCGCACAGCGGCGGCATAGCGTCGAACGCCAAACGCCGCTCGCACCAGCGGGCGACCTCGAGCAGCCGGGTTTCCTCGTTCGTGCGGCCGACGAGTTGCAGCGCGGCGGGCATGCCGTCGGAGGCCACCCCGCAGGGAAAGGACACGACCGGCAGGCCCGCGCAACTCCATGGGGCCTGAAACTTCGGCGTGCCGGTGGTTTCCATCGTGGCCGGGGCCGTGGTGTCGGTGGCCGGCATGACCAGGGCGTCGACGTCGTCCAGCAGAGAGCCGACCATCCGGCGGAAACGTCGCTGATCGGCCAGCGCCGCCGCGTAATCCACCCCGGAGATGGTCAGGCCCTCGTCCAACAGCCCGGCGATCTTCGGCCCGTAGGAGTCGCGATGGGCCGCGAACTGCTCCCGATGAAAAGCGGCCGCCTCGACCGCCATGATCCGCCGGTGCATCGGCTGGACCTGCGAGAACCCGTCGGGGAAGGTGACCGGCCGGATCGTCGCCCCGCCGTCGCGCAGCCGGGTTAGCGCCGCTCGGGTCGCCTGCCGGATCGGCTCGTCGGCCTCTTCCATGAAGAACTGTTCAAGGAGCCCCAGCCGCGGGGGAGGTGCGTCGTTGGCCTGCCGGCCATGTCGCGCGTCGAAATCGACGTTGACCCTATCGACATTGTCCATCAAACACGGCAGCATGATCTCCAGGTCGCCGACCGTGCGGGCCATCGGACCGGGATGGTCGAGGTGGTAGCTGACCGGCACGATCCCACGGCGGCGGATCCGCCCGAAAGTCGGCTTGCAGGCGGCCACGCCGCAATAACTGGCCGGGCGGACCAGCGACCCACCCGTCTGGGTGCCGATCGCCCCAAGACACATCCCCAAGGCCAGCGCCGCGGCCGACCCGCTGCTGGAGCCGCCGGGCGTGTGCTCGAGGGTCGGGCTCCAGGGGTTCCGCGTGGGCGAAGGATCGAAGCAGGCGAACTCGACCGTGACCGTCTTGCCCAGGATAATCGCCCCGGCACGCCGCAAGGCCGTGACCACCGGGGCGTCCTCCCAGGCGAGGTGATTCTCCCGAAGGGGCGAGCCGGCCTTGGTCGGAAAGCCCGCCACGTCCACGATGTCCTTGACGCCGACGGGGATCCCGTGCAGCGGCCCGCGAGGTTCTTCGGCGGCCAATTCCCGGGCGCTGCGGCGGGCGCCTTCTTCATCGACCAGCACCCAGGCGTGGATGCGGTCTTCGTACTTGCGGATCTGCTCGAGGCAACGTTCCACCAGATCGAGCGGATCGAGCCTTCCGCCGCGGATTTCGGCGGCAGCTTCGGTGATGGTAAGGAAGTGGGACATCGGCGGTGCTTCGGTTTCGAGTGTTCGAGAGGTCAGGGGCCGCGCAGAAACGACTTGTTCCATGGGGTGGCACGCCCTGAGGAACGAAGGGCGTGGAAAACCTGCCAAAT
>DATKZH010000751.1:0-7624 GCA_035528065.1 Thermoguttaceae bacterium
TCGATCGGACCACACCCCGCCTACGCGACCCCAACCGAGGGCGAGTCAATCCGACGACGCCCCGCCCCGCCCCCGCGAGCCCCTCCACACGTCGCCTTACATTCTGTACACTTTTGGGGACCGATCGTGAACTCCGCTGCGCGAGCCGAAGCCTTGCACCGGATTCGGACCCGATTATAGGGATTCCGCGGCCCGCAAGCCACCAGCGCCCTCTGTCTCTTGACACCGCAGCCGGCGCCTGCGAGAAATGAGGCCGCGGTCGGAGGGAACACGATGCAGCAGACTTGAACGCAGGGAGTCCCATGATGCGGCGAATCGTATTGAAAGGCGCATTGACCGTCGCCATCGCGGTCCTCATCGCCCGGTCGGCTTGCGGCGCCGATCTGGAGTACAAGGATCGTCTCCTGGGCGTCCTGGTCGAGAAGGTGCCCGCCATACTGAAGTCGTTCGATCCCGAGACCGGCGCGTTCGGCTCGGGCATCTGGATCTGCCGGGATCAGCACCCGATGTATCCCTTGGCCGTCGCCTATGCCACCAAGGGCGAGGGCAACCGGTACTACAAGGACCCCGAGCTGCTCGAGGTGATCGTCAAGGCCGGCGATCCGCTCATGGAGAAGATGGACGCCGAGGGCCGCTGGATCTTCGAGAAGAAGGACGGCAGCACCTGGGGCATGATCTGGATGCCGTGGACCTACTCCCGCTGGATACGCACCTTCGGGCTGGTGCGCGACGACATGCCGCCCGAAGCACGTAAAAAGTGGGCCGACGCCCTCACCCTCGGCCACACCGGCATCAGCAAGCGGTGCTTGGGGAGCGTTCACAACATCCCGACGCATCACGCCATGAGCCTTTTTTGTGCGGGCAAGGTGCTCGACCGGCCGGAGTGGTGCGAGCAGGCGGCGGCCTTTCTGATGAAGGTCGTCGGGACTCAATCGGAGGGCGGCTACTGGTCGGAAGGGGGCGGACCGGTCGTCGCCTACGATTTCGTCTACGTCGACGCGCTGGGCACCTACTACGGCACGTCGGGCGACGAGCGGGTGCTCCCCGCCCTGGAGAAAGCGGCCGCGTTCCACCGCCACTTCACCTACCCGGACGGCAGCAACGTCGAGACCGTCGACCAGCGCAACCCCTACCACGACGGGGTCGCCGCCGGCAACGTCGGCTTCACGCTGTCAGCCGCCGGCCGGGCGTATTTGCAGAACCAGTGGTCGCAGCTCGGCATGGAGAACCTCGACCCTGACCTGATCGCGTCGCTTCTGCTCTACGGGGAGGAAGGCCCGATCGAACCGGCGCCCGCGCCCGGGGAGACGCAGGTGTTCGTGCTCACCGAGGGCGGGGTGGACCGGGCGGCCACCGTGCGGCAGGGGCCCTGGTTCGTTTGCCTCTCGGCCTACACCACGCCCATCGTCAACTCGCGGTGGATCCAGGACCGGCAGAGCTTCGTCAGCATCTACCACGACCAGGTCGGCCTGATCCTCGGCGGCGGGAACACCAAGCTCCAGCCGGGCTGGAGCAGCTTCACCGTGGGCGATCCGTCGCTCTTGGCCCATACGCCGGGCGATGAAAGCCCCGACTTCCAGCCCAAGGGCGAGCTCTATCACGTGCCCTCAGCCGCCAAGCTCGTGTTGGAGCCGGAGCCGGGTCTCGACCTGACCTACGGCCCGGAGACGTGCCGGATACGCGTGCGCGTGAAAGACGAGCGGACCTTGGAGTGGACGGTCGAGGCGACGGCCGAGTCCGACTTGCCGGTCGCGGCCCACCTCACGCTCATCCCCCACATGGACCAGCCGCTGGAGACAGCGGCCGGCGAGAAGGTCTCCCTCGGCGCCGACCCGATTTCGCTCACGCCCGAGCAGGTCAAGGGCTGCGTCACTTACGGCGGCTACCGGCTCCACGTGCCCGCTTCGGCCGGCCTGCGCTGGCCCGTCTTGCCGCACAACCCCTACCGCAAGGACGGGCGTGCGGGTGCGAGCGAGGGGCGGATCGAGATTCGGATCCCGTTCGGGCCGGAGCCAAGGGAGTATGACGTTCGGGTCGAGATTGCCGAGTAGGGCTTCTTCCTCGTTCCCGGGCTCCGCCTGGGAACGGGCAGGAGCGCAGCTCATTCCGCAGCGTGGCTCTCCGAACCCAACTTCCCGATCTCCCCCAGCAGCCGCGCCGCGTCCTCATAGCGCCCTTCGGCGTAGGCCGTGTCCAGGTCGGCCATCCGCCGGGCGTGGGTCCACGCGAGGATGGAGGTCTTCAGCTCGTCCGGCTTGCGGCGGAGATCGGCCGGCGGGAAGCCGGCGAACAGCCGGCTGCTTTGCGCTTCGAGCTTCTGCCGAAGCGCGAGGTACTGCGACTCGCGGATGACGTCCTGGACGTACAGCTTCTCGCTATCGCACGTCGCCGCTTCCAGGGCCTTGGCGAGGTTCTCGGGCACCGGGAAATCGCCGAGCTCGTCCATCGCCGCCAGCAGCTTCGCGTTGGCCTGGAGGGCCTCGGGAAGCAGCGCTTCGGTGTAGAGCTTCCCCAGCGCGTCCCAGTCGCCGGGAAGCTCGCGGATGCCGGGGTCGCGCACGGTGCTCACCCGGGCGGGGGCGGGCTGGCCGGCCAAGTGCGTCTCCCAGCGGTCGAAGTGGCCGTCGCGGTCCGTGTCGAAGAAGCGGATTTCGCCCCAGGGCTCCGTGTTGCCGAGGTGGCCGACGCGGATCCAGCCGTCGGTCGCCCCTTGGAGATGGATGCGGTGGTCGGCCCGGCAGTAGTACAGCTCCCGCTTCTGGGACGGCGCGGGCAGGAACTCCCGCCGCATGTTCCAGTTCTGGATCGGCCCGCCCGTGTTGTGCATGCACCGCCGGCTCCACGTCCAGAAGATGCCCTCCCAGCGACGGTCCTCTTCCGGCCGGGGCTCGCCGCCGAGCGAGACCGCGTCGTCGCCGTACTCCCGGAAGCTGAAGCCGGTCTGCTCGGCGGGGTACGTCTCGGCCACCTCGATCAACTTCTCGTACGGGATCACGTTGGTGATCCTCGGCGGCCGCCGCAGCGGGTTCTCGCGGGCCATGCCCTCGAATTGGTAGGGCAGCCGGCCGATCAGGTTGAAGCCCATGTCGTAGTGGAGCTGCCGCTCGGGCGAGCTCAGTCCGTCCAGGTCGCGGCTGTAGCGGACGTTGACCGCCCCCATGTTTCGCATCCGCTCGGTGAAGGGGGTCGTGTAGTCGAACAGCGAGTTGCCGGGGTCCAGCTCCGTTTGCGGATCGAAATCGAGCGGCACCGCGCTACAGCGCACGACGGCCTCCGACTCGCCGTCGCCGTCGGTGTCGTAGAAGGCGAAGGGGCACTCGCTGATCGGGACCCACGCGTTCCGCTGGGGGTCGTACTTGTTCGCGTAGACCAGGTTGTCGCCGTAGGGGTCGCTGCGGAAGAACCCGCCGCCGTACTCGTAGTTGACCACGCTCCACAGGTGGCCGTCGTCGTCCAGATCGACCCCGAACCAGGCGATCCGCAATCGCCCGTCGTCGAAGTACCGGATGTCCATCTCGTCGGCCTGATCGTCGCCGTCGTCGTCGAGGTAGTCGACCATCCGGTCGACGTCGCCGTCGGCCTCGTAGTCGACCACGTAGCAGTCGCTGTCCGTGTCGCCGTCCGTATCGCCCGGGCGGAAGTCGCCGTCGTCGTCGATCACCCAGACAATTACGTCCTCTTCCGACGGTTTTCGCCGACCATACCCCCAGCTCAGTCTGAGTCGCTCGCGACGAACCAACGTCCCTCCGCCGCCGGGAAGGTCGCTCTGGACGGTGAAGTGCTCGCCGACCTTCAGCGCTTGGGCCCGCTCCCACCAGGGTTTTCCGGTGAGGATCAACGTGCCGCCGGGTCGCATGGCCGTCTCCGCTTCCCACCAAGCGGCCCGCTCTTGGCCGCAGACCGCTGGCGGCGACGCGAAAAGCGTGAGAACGATGGCCGTGACGACGAGCGAAGTGACGATCTGCGCTTTCATCGGGGATCTCCTCTTCCATCAAGCCGCGACCGGCGGTCGCGCCATGCCGCACACAACCGGCGGTCGGTTCCATGGTCGGGGCGCCGGCGGTTTCACGGTCGGTCGTCCCGCGGCGTGAGGGCCAGCGACGTTTGGATCGAGTAGTAGCACGTGCAGCCGGAGCTCGCTTCCGGGATCAGCACGAGGCCCCCGGCGGGGATGATGTTGATCCAGCAGCCCGGCCGGGTCACTTCGGTCAATGCCCGGTGCTCGCCGGTCTTCAGGTCGAACATGCGGGAGTTGGAGAAGCGGCTGAACGCACAATGGGCGGAAGTCGACAGGACCCCGCACTTGTCGCTCTTCTGCCACTTCCAGCCGGCGATCGGCTCGCCGGTCCGCAGACCCAGGGCGAAGCCCGTGTTGTAGACCGTATCGCCCACGATCGCCGAGTGCTGCACCTGCTCGCCGTGCGGGCCTTCGAGGATGTGGTCGGGGATCGGCGTCTGAGTGGTTTGCCAGAGGGGGTCGCCCGTCGCCGCGTCGAAGGCCGCCAGGTCGTAACGGACGCGCTGCTTGTCGCCGACCGGCACGTTCTTCGTTCCCGTGATGAGCAAGGTCTCTTGGGCGTAGCTCAGGAAGATGACGTGCTGGAGCTGGTCGAGCTCGGCCGGCCGCTTCCACAGGATCTTGCCCGTCGCCATGTCGAGGGCCACGAGGTTGGCCCCCTTGCCCAGGAGCACGTCGAGCTTGACCCGGCCGTCGGCGACGTCTCGGGATTGCGGGTTCGTGCTCTCGACGAAGTAGACGCGGCCGCCCGCCACGGCGAGCGTCGGATTGACGATCACGCCCCGCTCCGGCGCGTACGTCCAGCGCGTTCCGCCCGAGTGACGATCCAGGGCGAAGAGCGAATCGCTGGTGACCACGGGCTGGTAGTCGCGCCAGATGAGCGTTTGGGTGGGGACGTCCTGGATGCGGAAGGTCGCGCCGGGCTTGGTGACGCTCCCGAACAGGAGGTCGTCGGCACTGGCCACGTAGCCCCACTCGCACTTCTCGCTCGCCAGCCGTGCGGGGATGGCCAGCGTGAGCTTCCGCTCGCCCGAGGCAACGTCGAAGGCCGCGCAAGCATAGGCCGAGGCGATGTAAAGGTACTCGTCGGTAGCCGCCATGCTGCCGCAGTTTTTGAACGCCCCGAGGCGGATGGAATCGGGAAGGTCGTGCTCCCAGAGGACGGTGCCGTTGTAGGCGTCGACCGCGAGCACGTAGTTATCGCCGGAGATGAACAGCCGGCCGTCCTTGTAGACGGGGGCGACGTTCTTCTCGTGCCGGTCGACCATCCTCCGCGGGCCGGGCCGGCCGAACCACTGGACGTCGACCGGCCCCGGCTTGAGCATGTCGCCGCTCGACGCCGAGTTGCCCGTGTCGGCGTAGAAATGGGTCCACTCGCCGGCGCCCTCCAACGGGCCGCGCCGCGCTATGCCGACGGGGAACCCTCCGGTGCCCTCCACGAGCTTCCAGCCGGGGATCGCGCCCCTGCCCCATTTCTCCAGGGCTGCCGCATCTGTTTTGCTTTGCTGTCCGATGAGGACCGTCACGCCGCCGCAGGGCCGCAGCACCCGGAACACCTCCGCCGGAGAAGGAGGCAGCTTGCCGGTCGCCAGCGTCTCGTCGGAGACGATCAGGTTGGCGAAGCGTTTCTGATAGGGCAGCTTGTCGAGCCCGCCGTGGTGAATGACCACACGGCTGCCGTAGAGACCCGCGTCGCGCAGTAATCTTCGCGCCGTGGCGACCTTCTCGGCGTCGGGCTCGAGGCAGACGACGCGGAGCTCCGATCGCTTGGCGATCTCGTGCGCCAGCCTGCCCGTCCCGGCGCCGAGCACCAGGCAGTAGCCCTTCGTCACGCCGACGGCCCCGAGGGCGAGGTCGGCCGCCCGCTCGTAAAGGGGCGTGAGCTGGTCCGCAGGATACGGCGAAGGCGCTGGCTCCTTCTGCAGCCCGGAACCCGCGGCAACCCCCGTCGACGGCCGTTTCGGGCCAACTCGCTGTTGGAAGCAGTGGATGGTCCCCGCGTCGGTCCCGACCAACAGCCGTCCGCCGCTCACGGCCAGGCTGTACGCCTTGCCCGTGACCGGGCCGGACCAGAGCCGTTTTCCGTCGTCGGCACGGTAGGCCACGACCTCGTCTTCCCCGCCGGCGAAGATCGTCTCGCCCGCCATGATCAGCTCGTAGGGCTCGCCGCACGGCACTTCCCATTGGAGCCAGGGCTTTCGGTCGCCCCCCAGCTCGGCGAGCCGCTTCTCGTCCTCGGGCGTCTTCTTCTCTTTGTCTTGAAGCCGCACGTATTCGACGTAGAGCGCCCGATCCAACGCCCGGAGCCGATCGTGATCGAGGAGGTACGCAATGGGCCCCCGGGCGATGACGCGGAGCCCGGAGCTGTAGATGATCTTTTCCCGGCTGCGTGCGTCGATGACCTGAATGCCCCCCTTCTCGCCGCCGCCGTGCATGAGCTGATCTCCCACCAGCACGGCGAAGCATCCGCCCCCTTCCGGAGTGCCCGATCGCTGCTGACCGATGCCGGGAAACGGGGCGATCTGCCGGCCGTCGGCACGCCCGTAGATGTGGGGCGGGGTGCGGCCGGTGGGAACGAAGAGCCGCTCCGGCGAGGCCACCAGGTATCCTTGCGTCGAGACGTCGACCTCCTGCTTCCACAGCTCGGTCCCATCCTCGGCCCGAAGCGCGCACAAGTAGGCACCCTGCGAAGGGAACAGGCCGGCGCCCACGTAGACCGCGCCCCCGTCGACCACCACCCCACAACGCACCGGCCAGAGCGACGTCATCCGCCCGTTGCCGGGCAAGCGACGATCCTCGGGAGCGACCCGGTGCTTCCAGCGCAGGCCGCCGCTTTCGGCATCGAGACAGTAGACGCAGCCGTCATCCGAGCCCGCGTATACGCGTCCCTCGGCGACCGTCGGCGCCAATCGGACGGGCCCTTCCGTGGTGAACGACCAACGGGCCTTGCCGGTCGAGGCGTCCAGGCAGTAGACGGCATCGTCGGCCGAGGAGCCGTAGTAGATGGACTCGCCTTGCGCGACCACGTGAAACGCGCGATCGAAGACGACCGTCGGGCCCAGCTTCACGTCTCGATACACGTCCTTCCGGGCCGGCATCTCGGGCCACGCCGGTTGCGGCGGGTGCGTCGCCTTGTGGACCCAAGACTCCGCCAGCGGCAGCTTCACGTCGTCCGCCGCGACGCCGCCGCGATGGGCGTCGCCACGGTACGTGGGCCAGTCGGCCGTCGCAACGCGTGCGGCCGATGTCGAGAGAACCCAGATCGCCAGTAGCGCCCCTGCGCACGTCAGCTTCCTGCTCGAAGCCATGCTATGTCTCCCGTCTTCTGAGGGCGGATGATGTTTACTTGACGCCCACCAGAATAGCCGGAACCGGCAGCCGACGCCAGCTTGCTCCGAAAGGGCTTGCGGACACCGCAGAACGGGATTAGGCTGCCGACTGAACGGGGCTTCGTGATGCCGGAGCATGTAGGGTGATACTATGGAAGCGGAGGCCGAGCCGAACTAGCTTGGTCCTTGAACACGTGGTAAACCGGGGGTTTGTACGAGTCTCAAACCAGCGATTTCCACAAAAGGAGCCAAGCCATGAAGTATGTCGGCGTCGACC
>DATKZH010000752.1:0-6233 GCA_035528065.1 Thermoguttaceae bacterium
AGGGGAACGAGAATGCGTCGAAGGCCCTCGTCCTTCAAGGTCCGGATGAACCGTTCGATGATCGCGATGCTGCCGTACTGGCCGACGGCGCCGAAACGCGGCTTGATCTTGCGTCGCTTGCACCAACGCTTGAATCGTTTGCACCAGAACGGCGAGCCCTTGTCGGAGATGATGTACTTGGGCGGAGTGCCGGCTTGCCGGATGGTGTTGGCGAGGAAGGCGATGACCTGCTGACTATCGGGTTGCTTTCGGAAGACGGCCACGCCCATGACTCGCCGGGAGAAGTGATCGATGACCACGGCCAGCCACCAGCAGAACGGCCAGCACTGGGGCAGGGCGAACGGCAGCCAGGGCACCCAGAAGCCGGCCAGCGGGACGGCTGTCAGGTCGACGTGCCAGACATGGTTGGGACGCTTGGCGGTGACGACGCGCTCGGTTGGTGTCGGCTCCTCTGCTGTCGCGGTGGAATCCGGCTTGTCGGGCGGCGCCTTCTTGTCCTTGGCCTTGAGCATTCGTCCGACGGTGGTGACGCCGAGGTGCAGGCCGGCACGGGCCAGGATCTGGGCGATCTTGACCTTGCCGAGTGCCGGGCAGAGGATCTTGAGACGGCGGACGATGTAGCGGACGAAGTCGGGGAACTTGTTGACTGGCTCTCGGAGTTGCACCAGGGCGGAAGAACCATCTTCGTCGATTCGCTTGAGCCAAGCGGCAACGGTCTTCGGCTCGACGAGAAAGGCGCGGGCAGTCTGGGCGAGCGACCATCCTCGGGCCGCTTTGAGCTCAAGGATGGCCATGCGCTCGGTAGGGGGGTAGTATGGCCGGCGTCGTGGATCGATCTTGGCCAGACGAGCGTCCTTGATGCGGAGTTCCTCGCAGAGCAGTTGGTTGTCCTGCTTGAGCTGATCTTTGTCGGCTGCGAGGCGGACCCGGGTGTTGATGCTGTTGGCCGCCCAGCCTCTGGCGCAAGCGATGGCGAAGTGGACCAGGGAGATGACGTGCAGAACGGCTGATTTGACGTTCTTGGGCCATCCGGAAGGTACAGGAATGTCCGGCAAAGCTTGGTCTGTCAAGGGTCGGCCTCCTGAACCTCGTTAGTTTCAGAGAGGCCAGAGGTTACCATAGGAGTGCCTGCCGCTGAACCCCCCGGGCTTGTTCGGGATTTGGGCGGCGGAAAAGTCGGTGGACCAGCACACTGGATACCCAAGCCCAAGATCCTGCATCCGTATCCCAACGCTCGCTTCTTCGCCAAACACCCAAGGTAGGAGCCGTATGCGGTAATGCCGCACGTACGGATCTGCGCGGGGGGCCGCCCGAAAGGGCGGTCCCTACCGCGACCAATCCCTCCAAGCGAAGCTCTACCGCGCTAGCGGTCTAGTCCAACCCGCCGGCCCACTATACCTGGAACTTCACGGCCGCTCGAAGCGATCCCACTCAATGGACGGGCCCAGGCCTGGCTCGTGTGGCGTGGAAAGGTAACCGGCCTCGGGTGATATCATGCGCGTCTGGGCACGTTGGCGGGCGCGCAACCATGGCGGCCCGTACTCAACCATAGGACAGAGCGATTCCGGCTGGGACGCCACAACGTGAGCGGCCGCCAAGACGTGATGGCCGTGCGGGATCACGCGGACGCCCTTGTAGCGGCGCACCAGCTTGCAGATCTGTAGGAGCTCCGAGAGCCCGCCGCACCATTCGGGGTCGGCCTGGACGAAGCCCACGAGCTTCTCGTCCAGGAACGGCTGGATGTTCCACCGCGAGTAGGTATGCTCTCCCGTTGCCAGTGTGATGTCGGTTTCGCCCTTGAGCCGGCGGTATGACTCGATCTCTTCCGGGGAGAACGGTTCTTCCAGCCATGTCGGGCGGAACGGTCGGATCGCCTTTGCGACCTCGATAGCGTACGCGACGTCCCAGTCACACCGTCCGCGCGAGCCGACATGGAAGTCGAACATCAACTGAGCCTTTTCGCCGAGATCGCTCCGTATCCCCTCGACGAGCCCCACGATCTTCGTGAATCCCTTCTTGCCGTCCGGCGGGCCGTAGCGGAAGAACCACTTCTGCGCCGTATGGCCTTTCTCAAAGAGCTCCTTGGCCTGCTTGCGTGCCTTGGCGACGTCGGGGCCGGGCACGGTGCTAATATACGCCCTGAGCTTCTTTCGCTTTCCGCCCAGCAGACGGAAGACGGGCTGGTTCGCGAGCTTGCCCCGGAGATCCCAGAGCGCGTTGTCCACCGCGCTCAGCGCCGTGATTATGTTGCCCGTCGGCGTATGCCGCGCCTTGCGGCGCTTGTCCCAGATCCCCTTGCCTGTCAGCGGGTCGACGCCCTTGGCATACGCGCTGAGCGGCTTGCCGGGATGCAGTCGGTTCCACATCCACTCGAAATCCAACTCTCGCGGCGTCGGGTCCCTGCCGATCAGATGCTCCCGCAGTTGCGGCAGGAGCTTCGCCAAGCTCTTCGCCTGCTCGGTATAGAGCGGCCCGCCAAGACCCGACACGCCCCCATTGGCAGTGACCTCAACGTAGGGCTCACCGACAATTCTGGTCCCGCCCTTCCCACGCAGCCGGAGGATATCCAGGACCGTGATCCAGACGGAACCGGTTTGAGCGGCCGCGGCCGCGTTGCCAAAAGCTGTCATAGCAACAATCCCTTTGAGCATCGAGCGTCGGCAGAAGCGGCTATCCGTAGGGGCATGAGCGTCAGTTCTCATCATATGGGGCTCCCAACGTCAGTCGATCAGAGCGAGGCGCCGAGGCTACGGGATGGGCGAGAAACGAATCGCCTTGAGGCTCGCCGTCTTCATCTCACCCTCCAGGCACGAGACGCTCACCTTGTAACGGCCGGGCTTCGGGAGCCGAAGCCAGCCGATGGGGAACCGCTGGTAGTTGTGCGACGCGTTCTGCTGGTTCTGGATGGACTCGCCGCCTTCCGCCGTCACGGCCCAGACCAGGCGTCCCTCGCCGGCGTACGTCAGGTCGACCTGGTAGTCGCCGGCGGCCAGGACATCGACCTCCCACGTTGCCGCCGCCCCGTTTCGCCAGTCGGTGACCTGCACCACGTGCTTCCACTCCCCGAACTTCTCCATCCACCGCTTGCCCAGCTTCTTCGCGACGCGGACAGTCGCGAACTCCGCCTGGATCTCGGTCGCGATCGCCGGGTCGATTCCCCAGGCGGAGTCCGCCTTGGGCGAGTCGGCAAGGTCGAGCTGGATCACGCTGGCCAGCCGCTCCGGCGCTTGCGCCGGGAGGCGCAGTCGCGTCCACCCGTGCGTCTTCTCATGTTCGATCGCATCCGACTCTCGGCCCCGAAGCAGCCTGGCGGATCGGATCTCCGTCTTCAGCCCGGGTAAATGCAGCACGCCGCCGGCCGGCCAGTCGAACAGCGACAGGAACATCGTGCGGCCCTTCACCGTGACATCGCCCCAGGGCAAGGCGTGACCCCAAGGGGACGCATCCGTCCCGTAGACGACCTGGGGATAGCGGCGAATCCACTCGCCCGATCGCCGCAGCGCCTCCGCCGCCCGCTCCGGAACGGAGCCGTCGCCGCTCGGGCCGATGTTGAGCATGTACGTGCCCCCGCGGGCCACACACGCGACCAACCGACGCAGGATCTCCTTGGGGGTCTTCCAGTTCTCGTCGTACCACGCGTAGGCCCAGGAGTCGTTGGTCGTATCCACCGCCTCCCACATGCCCTCCACGTTGCGCAGCGGGACCTCCATGTCGCCGAGCGTCTGGTAGTCGCCCAGGTCGTGGCCGGCCCGCCCCGACACGAGCGCGTCCGGTTGGTTCTTGCGCACGACGGCGACGAGCTGCTCGACGTACTTCTTGGGCATGCGGCCGGGCGTGTCGAACCACACCAGCTCGATCGGCCCGTACTGGCTGGTGATCTCCTCGACCTGGGGAAGGCACTTGGCCTTGAAGTAGTCCTCGAACGCGGCGGGCTTGCCCGAGGCATCGGTCTTCGGCCCGTTGCCCCCGCCCGGGAAGGTCCAGTCCTGGTTGTGCGAGTAGTAGAACCCGAACCCCAGCCCCAGCTTCCGGCAGGCATCGGCGAGGTCCTTCATGGGGTCGCGAGCATACGGCGTGGCGTCGACGACGTTGAACGGATTCGCCTTTGAGTGATACATCGCGAACCCGTCGTGGTGTTTGCTGGTGATAACGATGTACTTCATCCCCGCGTCCTTGGCGAGCTGGGCGATCGCCGTCGCGTCGAACTTGACGGGGTTGAACCGCTTGGCCAGCCGCATGTACTCGGCCACGGGAATGCCCGCCATTCTGCGGTGCATGATCCACTCGCCGATGCCGTAGTACGTCTTGCCGTCCACCTTGTTCGCCAGTTGGGAGTACAGGCCCCAGTGGATGAACATGGCGTAGTTGCCGTTGGCGAACAGCTCGCCGCGCTTGGCGTCCTCGGCGCGCAGCTTGACCACGGACCCCCCCCACATCTCGTCCATGCCCTGGCAATAGGCGAGGCCGGAGACGCCCAGGACGACCAGGAAGACAGGACAACCGATCGACAGAACTGCATTCATGATTGCTCTCGCTCTTTCTCTCACCCGGCCCGAGCGCTCCGGCGGTTGGACAGGCACGACTCACTCGGCTTGTCGGGGAGGGTCCTCTTCCACGCATCGATCAATGCAGTGAGCCGACGGACCTCGTCCGGATGCTCATCTCGCAGGTTGGTCTTCTCGAGCCGATCACCAGGGAACCGGAACAGCTCGACCTGGCCGGGCTCTCTGCCGAGAAGCAGTTTCCACGGACCTTCTCGAACCGCGAGCGTCGGCCAGTTGTCGCCCCGTTGGCTGGCCGATCGCCACTGCCAGAAGATCGGCTTGGCTCGCAGCGGCTTGGGTTTGCCCAGTAGAGCGGCCGTCTGGTCCACGCCGTCGGGAACATAGCCGGCCGGCAGCTTTGCTCCCGCGATGGCGCAGAACGTCGGCAGCAGATCGACCGCGGCGATGGGCGTCTTGTCGTCGACTTCGCCGGCCGCGATGCGGCCGGGCCACCTTGCGATGAACGGCACGCCGATCCCTCCTTGGAGGAGGGACCGCTTGCGCCCGCGGTGGCCGCCGGTCGAGCCGACCGAAGCAAAGGTCCCGAATCCCGGCCCGGTGGACTGATCGTCGAGCTTGCGCGGACTTGGCGGGCCTGTGTTCTCCGGGCCGTTGTCCGAACTGAAGATCACCAGCGTGTTCTCGGCGACGCCCAGTTCGTCGAGCGCCCCCAGCAGCTCCCCAATCCTGGCGTCCGCGTGGGCGAGCACGGCGGCGTAGATCCGCTTCGCCTCGCTGTCAAGATGCGCGAAACGCTTGAGATACTCGTCCTTGGGATAGTGCGGGGTGTGCGGCTCGTGGATCCAGAGGTTAAGATAGAATGGCTTCCTGGCGGCCGCGTTCTTCCTGGCGAACTCGATGGCTCGCCGCACGTCGTCGTGAACCGGCATCTGTCGGCCGGAGCAGTTGTACGCTCCGTACGTGTCGAAGCCGTACTCCGTCGGAAGCGGAGCGTCGGGGACCATGATGTTCGTCAGGTGCCACTTGCCGAAGTGGGCGGTGGCGTAGCCGGCTTCCCGGAGTAGCCGCGGCAGGAGGACGACCTTCGGGTCCAGCCAGTCGGGCATGCCACGCTTGACGTGGCTCTCGACGGTCGCGAAGTGCCCGTGAACGCCGTGCCGCGCCGGGAACTGCCCCGTCAGCACCGCCACCCGGCTGGGCGAGCAGACCCCGCTGGCCACCGTGAACTGATAGAATTCCGTCCCGCCGGTCGCGAGACGGTCGATGGCCGGCGTCTTGAGCCACGGATGCCCATGACAGCTGAGATCGCCCCAGCCCCAATCGTCCGCGAAGATGAAGACGATGTTCGGCTTGGCGGTGCCGGTTGCCGCGGGCGCCCCGGCGCCCGTCGTGCCGATCAGTGCCGCGCCGACGCCGGCCTGGCCCGCTTGCCGCAAGAACTCGCGTCGTCCCATGTGCGTGCGTCCCATCATGTCTTCTCTCCCGGATACGGTCCTGTGCATCCAAACCACCGTCGTCGCCTCCCGTTCCGCGCGATTCCCGGGGCGCGCTTTTCCCTGGCCTGTCCCTCCTGTAGTGGCCCAACAAATAGTGCATGGAGTCGCCTGCTATCTGGAAGATATTTTGAAAGCAGGTTTTGCGACAGTTCTTGGTGTCTTGTCGGCATCCGTTACCATCTTGGTGTCCGCCTTGCCGCCTGTCTGTTCCCGGTGTTGAATTGGCGAGGCG
>DATKZH010000753.1:0-60606 GCA_035528065.1 Thermoguttaceae bacterium
GTTCAAGATCGCAGGAAGACCAACGTTCGCTAGACCGGGGTGAAGCGGAAGCTCTGCTGCACAAACGACAAGGGAGCGGTGCCGGCGCCTAGGATTCGGCAGCCCCGCACCGACCTGACGGAGAAACGAAATACCATGTACGAGCGTTTTACCGACCGTGCGCGGAAGGTCATGCAACTGGCCAACCAGGAAGCGCAACGATTCAACCACGAATACATCGGCACCGAGCACGTCCTGTTGGGGCTGATCAAGGAGGGGAGCGGCGTGGCCGCCAACGTCCTCAAGAACCTGGACGTCGACCTGAAGAAGATCCGCCTGGAGGTGGAGAAGCTGGTGCAGAGCGGCCCCGACATGGTGACGATGGGCAAGCTCCCTCAGACCCCGCGAGCCAAGAAAGTGATTGAGTACTCGATGGAGGAGGCCAGGAACCTGAATCACAACTACGTGGGCACGGAGCACATCCTCCTGGGCTTGCTGCGTGAGCAGGAGGGCGTGGCCGCTCAGGTGTTGATGAATTTGGGGCTCAAGCTGGAGGAGGTCCGGGACGAGGTTCTCAATCTGCTGGGGCACGGGGTGGAAGGCGGCGAGGGCCCCGAGCGGCCCGGCGGCCCCGGCGGGTCCGGCGAACCCCAGCGGAGCGGCAAGTCGAAGACGCCCGCGCTGGACAGCTTCGGCCGCGACCTCACGGAACTAGCCCGTCAAGGCAAGCTCGACCCCGTCATCGGACGCGAGAAGGAAATCGAGCGGACCATGCAGATCCTCGGCCGGCGGACCAAGAACAACCCGGTCCTGCTCGGCGAGGCCGGCGTGGGGAAGACCGCGATCGTCGAGGGGTTCGCCCAACGCGTCGTCTCCGGCAACGTCCCCGAGTTGCTCGCCGAGCGCCGCATCGTCGTTTTGGACCTGGCCATGATGGTGGCCGGAACCAAATACCGCGGCCAGTTCGAGGAGCGGATCAAGGCGGTGATGAACGAGGTCCGTCGGGCCAAGAATACCATCCTGTTCATCGACGAGCTTCACACCCTGGTCGGAGCCGGCGGCGCGGAGGGCGCGATCGATGCCTCCAACGTGCTCAAACCGGCCCTGGCACGCGGAGAGATCCAGTGCATCGGGGCCACCACCATGGATGAGTATCGCAAGTACATCGAGAAGGACGCCGCGCTGGCCCGGCGGTTTCAAGAGATCATCGTCGATCCCTCCTCGAAGGGCGAGACAATAGACATCCTCAAGGGTCTCCGCGATCGCTACGAGAAGCACCACCACGTGCAAATCACCGACGATGCCGTCGATGCCGCGGTGGAGCTCTCCAGCCGCTACGTCACCGGGCGTTGCCTGCCCGACAAGGCCATCGACGTGATCGACGAATCCGGCTCCCGCGTGCACCTGAAGTCGATGACCCGGCCCCCGGACCTGAAGGAAATCGACGAGGAGGTCGAACGACTCAACAAGGAGAAGGAGGAGGCGGTCGCCAATCAGGACTTCGAGAAGGCCGCCGCGCTGCGCGATCAGGCCGACAAGCTCAGGAAGAAAAAGAACACCATCACCCGCGAGTGGCGGGAGAAGTCGCGCCAGGCCGACGGCATCGTCGACGAGGAAGTGATCGCCGAAGTCGTCTCCAAGATGACCGGCATCCCGCTCACCCGGATGACCACCGAAGACTCCATGCGACTGATGCAGATGGAAGACGAGCTGCACAGGCGGGTGGTCAGCCAGGACGAAGCCATTCGGTCGATCTCCCGGGCAGTCCGCCGCAGCCGCAGTGGCCTGAAGGACCCCAAGCGGCCCACCGGCTGCTTCATCTTGGCCGGCCCCACGGGCGTGGGAAAGACGCTGTTGGCCAAGGTCCTGGCCGAGTTCATGTTCGGCGACGAGGACGCGCTGGTCCAGATCGACATGAGCGAGTACATGGAGAAGCACAACGTCAGCCGGCTGATCGGGGCACCCCCGGGCTACGTCGGCTACGAGGAAGGGGGCCAGTTGACCGAGAAGATCCGCCGCCGGCCGTACGCCGTGGTGCTGTTGGACGAAATCGAAAAGGCCCACCCCGACGTGTTCAACATGCTCCTGCAAGTCATGGAGGAAGGACGGCTTACGGATAGCTTCGGCCGCAACGTCGACTTCCGTAACACGATCGTCATCATGACCACGAACGCGGGCGCCGAGGCGATCAAGAACGAATCGGCCTTCGGCTTCCGAAAGGCCGAGGACGACGCAAACTATGAGAGCATGAAGGAACGCGTCCAGGAACAGATCGAAAAGGTCTTCCGGCCCGAGTTCCTCAACCGCGTGGACGACGTGATCGTCTTCCGACACTTGACCCAGGAGAACTTGTGTGAAGTGGTCGAGATGGAGTTGGCCAAGGTCCGAGAGCGGCTCGCCGAGCGAAATCTGAAGCTGGTGTTGACCGACGACGCCAAGGAAGTGCTCATCCGCCGCGGCTCCAACCTGGATTTCGGCGCCCGGCCGCTACGTCGCGCGATCGAGAACCACGTCGAAGACCCGCTCTCCGAGGAGTTGCTCAAAGGCGAGTTCCAGGGGAAGGACACGATCACGGTCGTGGTCAGGGACATCGACGGCAAGAAACACCTCACCTTCGAAGGCTCAGTGACCGGCTCCAACGAGGAGGCCCCGCCCGTGGGGGCTGCGGCCGATGGCGGCTCCGAGGAGTCCAGCTCCAGCTAGCGGTCTGTCCAATTCGAGTTTACGGGTGCCACGGGCATCTTGCCCGTGCTCTCGTAGCTGCACTGGCGAGACGCCAGTGGCACCCGACCGGCAAAGTCAATCTGGACAGACCACTAGCGGTCTGTCGCACTCCATGTGAGGGATGGCTGGCGGTCGGCCGGAGGCCGCCCCCAGCCATCTGGTGCTGGGGCTCGCTTCGCTCGACCCCGGCCATTCAGCCAATCTGGGCACTTGGCGCCGGCTGCACCTGCCACCTACTTTCGTGCGCAAGCGTGAATTTCTTCGTATATTGCGCAGCCATTCTATCTGACCGATCTCGCCCGGTCGTTCTGTCCCGACAAATCGCTGTAACCGATAGAGTTCTCTCAAGCCGTATTCTCGGTGCGTCGAATTAACGAGAGGGCCGCTGCGCCCAAGATCCGCCGTTTGCGTACCACTCGACAACCTATCGCCAGCTAACCGCGTACTCAGCACGGCCCCTTCGACCCTGGGCTCCTCGGCTTGACCATGGCAACCGGTCACCAGTCTCCGCTTTCCACGCCAACGCGACGCTTGTCCGGCCTCCTGGACCGCGCCGCCGAGTGGATCGCCGATTGGATTGCCGACCTGGGCCAGCGGGTGCTCGAGGGGCTGTGTGGTCTGGGCAACATCACCCTGTTTGCCCTGTCCACCTTCCGCTGGCTCTTTACCCGGCCCCCCCGGACCGAGACCATTTGGTTCAACTTCTACCAGATCGGCGTGCTGAGCCTGCCGGTGGTCGCCCTGAACGGGACGTTCGTGGGCATGGTGATGGCGGTGCAGAGTTACGCCGCGTTCCGACTGATGGGCCTGGAGACGCGCTTGGGGGCGGTGGTCAACATGGCCTTGGTCCGCGAGCTGGGCCCGGTGCTGGCGGCGACGATGCTGGCCGGACGGGTCGGAAGCTCCATGGCCGCCGAGCTGGGCACCATGCGAGTGACCGAACAGATCGACGCGTTGAGCAGCATGGGGGCCAACCCGATCCACTACCTGGTCGTCCCCCGATTCCTCGGCTGTCTGCTGCTCATTCCGGCACTGACGATCATGGCCGATTTCATGGGCGTGGTGGGAGGATACTACTACAGCGTGATCATGCTCGGCATCGACAAACACCACTATCTTTACCACTCTGCGGAATACGTCGGCTGGTTCGACCTATTTGCCGGCGGGTTCAAAAGCATCTTCTTCGGCGCGACCATCGCCCTGATCGGGTGCCACCAGGGCTTCGCCTGCAAGCCGGGGGCGGAAGGCGTGGGCCGGGCCGCGACCAGCGCGTTCGTCCAAGCCTTCGTGGTCATCCTCCTGTTGGACCTATTGCTGGGGATCGGGCTCGACGCGTTCCATTTCAGTTTCTGGCCCCAAGGGCCTTCCCTACTCTGAGCGGGGACGCGCAGCCATGGTCGACAGCATGCCCGGCGCAAGCCGTCCCGACGAGCCGCTGCTCAAGGTGGAGCGGTTGTCGGTCGAGTTCGGCCGGCATCCGGTGCTGCGCGATCTCAGCTTGAACGTTGCCCGTGGCGAAACGGTGGCCATCATCGGCGAGAGCGGGTGTGGCAAGACCGTGTTTTTGAAGACGCTGATCGGGCTGTTGCGCCCTACCCGCGGAACCGTGTTCTTCGACGGACGAAATCTCGCCCACCTCGGCGAGAATGAGCTGACCCGGCAGCGGACCCGCTTCGGGTTCGTGTTCCAGCAGGCGGCGCTATTCGACAGCATGACCGTCGGCCAGAACGTGGCCTTTCCGCTGCGCCAGCACACCCGCAAGAACGAGCAGGAAATCCGCCAGATGGTCCTGGCCCGGCTGGCCGAAGTGGGACTGCCGACGAACGTGGTCGCGCAGAAGCCGGCCGAGCTTTCGGGCGGGATGCGAAAGCGCGTGGGGCTGGCCCGGGCGTTGGCCCTGGACCCCGAGATGATGCTCTACGACGAGCCGACCACCGGGCTGGATCCGATCATGGGCGACGTGATCAACGAGTTGATCCTCAGCACGCGCCGGCGGCACCCGGTCACCAGCATCGTCGTCACCCACGACATGCGGACCGCCCGCAAAGTGGCCGATCGCGTGCTGATGCTGTATCCTCTCGGCCGACTCCGCGGCGACGAGCCCCAGATCCTCTACGACGCGCCGGCCTACGAGATCGACAACGCCGCGGACCCCCGCGTATCGCAGTTCGTTCGCGGCGAGGCGGGCGAACGCCTGATGGAGATGCGCGAGAACAACGGGAGCTGAAGCGTGGACGAACGAATCATGCAACTGCGGGTCGGCCTGATGGTCCTGTTCACCGCGATCATCATCGTGATTCTCCTGATGACGTTCGGCGGACAGGATTCCCTTTTCCGACACTTCCAGCGCAAGCAGGTCTTCCACGTCCAGTTCCCCGAAGCCCCGCAGGTGACCGTCGATACGCCGGTTCATAAGAGCGGGATTCGCATTGGCCGCGTCACCCGAGTCCGGCTTGCCGATGAGGTGACCGACATCGAGATGGATCCGGAGACGGGCGTGGTGATCACCCTCGAAATCGACCGCAACCGCAAAATCTTCAGCGACGAAGTCTGCCGCATCAAGAGGAACTTGCTGGGCGACGCCGTGCTGGAGTTCGTCCGGTCCGAAGTCGATGAGGCCGAAGATCGGAACCCGTCCGGGGAGCTTGGAGCCCCGGACCAGGGCAGCGCTCAAGCCGATGCTCTCGGTGCCCCTTCAGACGATCCGTTTCGCCGCCGCCACGGCAGTCCCGAAGGGAAGCCCCGCGAGGTCATCGAGTCCGGGGCCGTGCTTCGCGGCAAGGTCCAAGCCGATCCTATCCAGGTGGTGGGGAACCTGGAAGAGGGCCTGTCCGACGCGATCAAGTCGGTCGCCCAGACCAGCGACGAAATCCGCGATTTCGTCCAGAAGGTCAGTGGATTCCTCGGCCCCGCGGAAGAGCTGGGGCCCAAGCAGGAGAGGCTTCGCAATATCATGCAAACGTCGTTGGAGACCATGAACCAGATGAAGCAGCTCGCCGAGAATGCCAACAAGCTGATCGGCAATGAGGACCTCCAAGCAGATATTCGGGAGATGGTGGCCGAGGCTCCCAAGGTCGTCAAAGGCGCCGGCCAGACGCTCGAACAAATGAAGCACACCTTCCAGACCATGGACGAGACGGTTCGCCGGGTGAACGTCAGCTTGGGCAACATCGAGAATTTCGCTCAGCGGCTCGACGAACAGGGGGGGACGATGATCGAACGGCTCGACCAGTCTTCCAAGACACTCGAGCTGCTTATGGGCGAGCTGCTCACCCTGGCCACCGCGGTGAACAGCCAGGAAGGCACCCTGGGACGATTGGTCCGCGATCCGGAGCTGTACGACAACCTCAACGACGCGGTGACCAACATCGAGGACGTCAGTCGGCGGCTCCGGCCCGTCGTCGACAACGCCCGGATCTTCTCCGACAAGATCGCCCGACACCCGGAAATCCTCGGCGTCCGCGGTGCATTGCAGCAGAGCCCGGGGACCAAAGGCGTGCCAAGTCTATCGCAGTTGCGCGGGACCGCCGGCCTCTCCCAGCCACCGAACTCCCCCCGCTTCACCCAACCGCAACGGTGATTCCCGGCCGGCGTTGCGGATCGGGAGCCTTTGCTCCCAAATCCGGATCACTTGCCCCCCGTTTGTGGTGACCGCATTCATGCGGTCGGAAGCAGCTCCGGAGTGTTTGTGCCTGATGAGTCGGCGCGGTAGGAGCCTACATGGACAACCGGGTATCCCGAAGATTCTCCGCGTTAGGGTTTACCATCCGAGACGAATGATTTAGAACATCGTCGGTGCCACCCGGGGTCCCTCCGGACATAGCCGTGGCAGGCCATCGCTGGCTTCTTCTTTTCTGATTTGGGACTCCCAACTTCGGCAGAGTTCGCCGTTGCCGATTTCTTGGAGTTCAATGACGGGACTCCCAGTTGAGGATGGCTATGGATGTCTAAGGGAAGCTCTTGAGGAAGACTCGTCGAAGTCTTAGAATACTCCGCACGGGATTGGCTTGTCGTCTCAAACCTCTCGATGGGGGCGAGCGGTGTCCGATTTCGACCCCTATTACAAATGGCTGGCGATTCCGCCAAGGCACCAGCCGCCAAACCACTACAGGCTTCTGGGCCTGGAACTGTTCGAGTCTGACCGGGAAGTGATTTCGGCCGCTGCCGAGCAGCGGACGGTTTACGTGCGGACCTATGAACTCGGACAGCACTCTACACTCTCCCAGAAGATTCTCAACGAGATTGCTGCGGCAAGAATCTGCCTGCTGGTACCGGAGAAGAAAGCTGCGTACGACGAGAAGTTGAGGCGTGAGTTGGCGGCTACTGTTGCACCGACTGCTCGGCCAGCAGCAGATGCGAATCAGACAGCGCCACCGATTCAAGTCCCGGAGCAGCCTCTCATCCCGCCGCCCCCAGCAAGGCGGCAAACCCGAGGGCCACAATCCTGGCAGTTGTACGCGGGGATTGGCTCGGTAGCCGTCGTCTTGCTTGCCATCTTGCTCTTCTCGGTTTCTGGTCGTGATGACGACCAGATTGCGAAGCGTGGCTCGCAAACCGCAAAGAACCCTGAATCCCCAGCCACGGAAGAGCCGCCCCCCACGTCCACGTCGCCGCATGAGACGGACCACCCGGAGCCGCGGACACCTGAAAAAGAAACGCTACCACACCATCCCAACTTGTCTGACGCGAAGCAGCTTGAACTCGCCGGGCCGCAGGAACTCGGGATGGAGGCCGAGATTACCAACTCCATCGGAATGAAGCTGGTGCTGATTCCTGCGGGGGAGTTCATGATGGGCTCGCCGGATTCGGATGCTCAAGCTACGGATCACGAGAAGCCGCAGCACCCGGTACGCATCACTCGTCCATTCTACCTCGGCGTTCACGAGGTGACCGTCGGTCAGTTTTGCCGGTTCGTGGAAGCCGCGGCGTACAAGACGGAGGCGGAACGGCACGGGGAAGGCGGAGAGTGGAACGAGAGTGAAGGCAAGTTCAAGCCCTGGGACCCCAAATACAACTGGCGGAACACGGAGTTTGAGCAGACCGATGTCCACCCGGTGGTGAACGTGACGTGGAACGTGGTGGTCGCGTTCTGCGAGTGGCTCAGCCGTATGGAGGGCCACGAGTACCGGCTGCCGACCGAGGCGGAGTGGGAGTACGCCTGCCGCGCGGGCACGACGACGCGATGGTGCTTCGGTGACGAGACGGAAGGGCTGGTGCAAGTCGCCAACGTGGCGGATGCCATGGTCAAGGCCAAGTTCCCCGGTTGGAGGACGATTTCGGAGAGCGATAATCATCTGTTCACCGCACCGGTCGGCTCGTTTCGTGCCAACGCGTGGGGTCTCTACGATATGCACGGGAACGTGTGGGAGTGGTGCGCCGACTGGTACGATGCGAGTTACTATAGGGCGTCTGCCGCAACCGACCCCAAAGGCCCAGATTCCGGAGTATACCGTGTCCTTCGCGGCGGGTCGTGGCTCAGCGACCCGGGGCTCACCCGATCCGCCGGCCGCCTCTGGAACTCGCCGGGCAGCCGCCACCTCTACGCCGGTTTCCGGTTGGCCAGGACTCCGTAGCAATATGCCGTGTAGCTGTGTTACCCTTTGCGGTTTGACCATTCGTCCTTTTACCGCCCACGAGCGGGCGCGTTGAAAACGGCGGGCTCCTGGTCGCCTGCTGCTCGACCTTGGACGGGAGGTGCGGGGACGGCGGCGGCATTCAGTTCGGAGGGGACGGTCCCCGGGCCGCCCCTGCGCGTTGGCTCTCCCACCGGGTAGCCCCGATGATTTTCCGCGATAGGGTTTGCCATCTGGGACGACTCGGAAAACCGTCGGTGCCACCCGCGCAGTACGAGCCTGCATGGACAATCCGGGCTATCGACCGGAGCCCGTCACGGCCCACTCTGCGGCCATCCCCCAGGCGGAAGTTGGTAAAGACCCATCCCGCCGCTGGGCTGGGCACCGGGCACTCCCGAGGGCCCCATGGGCGCGCCAAGCGGCGCAACCTCGGCCGAAACAGAAAGCGACGAGCGGACCATCCCCGACAACTGCGCCTGGCCGCGAAGCCCCTCAGCCCGGCCGAGAAGCTCCTCGGTCGGCACCACTTTCTGCGGAGCCAACTGGTAGCTGAGGGTCCGTTGGTCGTGCAGGTCGCCCGGCACCAGGTTCTCCGTCACGAAATCCAACGGCGGGATCTGATACCAGGGCGCACGGATCGGCTCCATGACGGTAAGCGTTTCGTAGCCGTCTTTGACCAGGCGGATCTTCCGCGTGCCGTAGTACGTGAAATTGTGGGAGATGGGCGTGGTGCCGATTGGGTAGTCGTAGTCATCCACGTACACCATGGCACCCGGCGGGTTGCTGCGAATGGTCATCCTTCGCCGTACGCAGCCCACTTGACACGCGCACAAGGCAATCGTGCACACCAGGCAGACCCAGCGAAGCCGGCTACGCGTCGCGGACGGATTGGCAGGGAATCCAAACACGGCGAAAGTGCTGCGAAAAGGGCTCGTGGACGACCGTTCCCTCGGCGAGCCACGGCGAAAACGGCGCCTGCGGCCGGGCGTTCAAGACCACACGGGCGCGGTCACGATGAACTCCCCGGGCGCTCCCGCTGACGGCCGGCGGCGATGGTCGCGGGAGTATAGTGACAAAGCGGGAAGGCTCCTAGGGCGGATTTCGGCAGACGTGGCGGATCGCCTCCGCGGTGGCTTCCATGCACCGCAGCGCTCGGCAAGCCGGAAGCCATTGCCACTGGCTCCCTGCCGGGCGTGTAGCTAAAATGGCTAAGGATGAGCAACACGCTGGCCACTAAGGACCGACCGAAGAATAACTTCCGGATTTCTCGCCCCCCCCGGCCTTGTGCCGGGGGGGATGCGGAAGCTATTCTTCGGTTGATCCTAAGGATCGCGCAAGAAACAAGTGTCGCGATATGGCCGTGGGGCACGTTTCCAACGTGCCTGGCACGATGGAATCGTGCCCCACTTATTGTTTCTGCGATCCTAAGCGGGGACGCTTGCCACCCACTTGCATGATGTCGACCAGTCGTATGGACGAACACGCGGCTCGTTGGGACCACTGTCTCGAGTATGCGTCTCTCAGCGACGTGGGACTTCGCCGGGCAAACAACCAGGACTCCATGGCCGTGATGTTGGCCGGCAGTCGGGAGAAGTGGCACGAGCGCGGCCACCTCTTCATGGTGGCTGATGGCATGGGGGCCCATGCGGCAGGGGAGCTGGCCAGCAAGCTGGCCACCGACATCATCCCGCTGACATACCACAAGCTAGTGGACCGCCCCCCCCCGGAGGCGATCCTCGCCGCCATCGAGGACGCCAACAGCCAGATCAACACCCGGGGGCAAGCCAGCGAGGACTTTCGGGGGATGGGCACCACGGTCAATGCCCTTCTGCTCCTGCCGCAAGGTGCCGTGACAGCGCATGTGGGCGACAGCCGCGTGTATCGACTCCGGGGCAGTCGGCTGGAGCAGTTGACCTTCGACCACAGCTTGGTCTGGGAGCTTCGGGCAGCCAGGCGGTTCTCTGACGGGGAGGTGCCCAGCTTCGTCCCCAAGAATGTGATCACCCGCTCTCTCGGGCCGAATCCGGACGTGCAAGTCGATCTGGAGGGCCCGTTCCCCGTCCAAGTGGGGGATGCGTTCCTGTTGTGCAGCGACGGGCTGTCGGGTCCGGTGGAAGACGAGGAGATCGGCACGATCCTCGCATGCATGCCGCCGGATGAGGCGGTTCGCGCCCTGGTCGATCTGGCCAACCTCCGGGGCGGACCGGATAACATCACGGTGATCGCGGCCCGCGTGACGGGACCCGGTCTGTCACAAGATGGGGACGGACGCAAGGCCCGCGGCCGTGCCCCCGTCAGGCCGATCCCTACCTCGCTCTGGACTCTCCTGGGGGCGTTTGCGTTGAGTGCCGTGGCGTTGGTTGCCCTCGGGTCCCCCTTCCTTTCGCTCCTCAGCTTGCTGGGCGCGGTCGCGACCGGGATCGCAGCCCTGGTGCGGCGGTACGGGGGCGAATCGCCGGCCTATGCGCATGACGGGCAGCCGCTGGGAAAAGGTCCCTACACGGCGTGTGATTGCCGGGCCGATGCCCGATTCGTCGAGCGTCTGGTCGAGGTTACCCATCAACTCCGCGACGCGGCCAATCGGGACGCGTGGACGGTCGACTGGACCCGCTTCAACGCCCATAACGATCGGGCCGCCGCCGCCGCCATGGCTGCCGACTACCCGGAGGCGGTCCGACAACATTGCCATGCCATCAGCTTCATGATGACCGAGTTGAGAAACCAGCGCAGGCGATAGCCTCCCGGCCCGGCCAACGCGGTCCGGCCACCAGAATCGGAACCGCGCACCGGCCCACGTTCCCCACTTCTGGACGGTGATGTGGCGTCGTCTGGCGCGATGCAAGATAATGAGCCGAGAACCGGACTTGGCGACACGCGTTTGCCGAGCGACCGGATACCATGCTGACGCGGCTCCAGAGGCGTCGTCGATAGCCGCCATGTCCCCCGATTCGCCAACCGATCGCGGTCCCGGACCATCCTACCTCCTCCGCCGTGCCGACCAGGCGGCGGTGGCAGGGTTGGTGCTGTTGGGGCTCGCCTCGATGGGCGGGTGGTGGGTGGCCCATGGAGGCTGTCGGGGGCGGTTGGTGGAAATCGATCGGGCTGAGCCGCTCTCGGCGGAGTTTGAGGTCGACCTCAACGAGGCCGAATGGCCCGAGCTGGCTCAGCTCCCCGACATCGGCGAAACGCTCGCCCGGCGGATCGTCGAGTCCCGAAATCGCGACGGTCCCTTCCTCGACCACGAGGATCTCCAGCGCGTCCGCGGCATCGGCCCCCGGACGCTGGATCGGGTGCGTCCCTATCTCCGCCCAATGCCCGAGCACGAGGCGATCGTCGCGGGGGAAGCGTCCGACGGAGACCAGTCGTAGTGCCAGAGATCGGCGACGGCCTTCCTTCGTGGACCGAGCGTCCTCCGCAGACCGCTTCGCGCGTTGGCAGCACCCTGCTCCGGCCCCGCGGTCCACGAGGACCGTCGCACAGGCTTACTTTCCAAGCTTGTACAAGACAGGCAAGATGCCTGTCCTACGACAGTCGCGCCCGAATCACCCGGGTTACGCGAGTCGCCATGAACGTCGTACAATGGGCGATGGTGAGCCATCTGTCCGGCTCAAGACTGTCCTACAGTCGATGTATAGACCGCTTGCAGCTCTTGATCGCGGGAGCAAGCCTACGTGTTCCAGTTGGTGAGCGACTTCCAACCCGCCGGAGACCAGCCCCAGGCGATCGAGGCCCTCACCCGAGGCTTGCGGGACGGCCGCAAGCACCAGGTGCTGATGGGCGTGACCGGGTCGGGCAAGACGTTCACCATGGCCAACGTGATCCAGCATGTGCAGCGGCCCACGCTGGTCATGTCGCACAACAAGACGCTCGCCGCCCAGCTCTACAGCGAGTTCAAGGAGTTCTTTCCTCACAACGCCGTCCACTACTTCGTCAGCTACTACGACTACTACCAGCCCGAGGCGTACATCCCCCAGCGGGACATCTACATCGAGAAGGACGCCTCGATCAACCAGGAGATCGACCGGCTCCGGCTGGCCGCGACCAGTGCCCTGGTCAGCCGGCGCGACGTGATCATCGTGGCCAGCGTGTCGAGCATCTACGGACTGGGATCGCCGCAAGACTACCGGGAGATGATGGTGGGGCTTCGGGTCGGGCAAGTGGTCGACCGCGACCAGATGCTCGCCCGGCTGGTCGACGTCCAGTACGAGCGGAACGACGTGGCGTTCGAGCCGGGCAGGTTCCGCGTGCGGGGCGACTGCGTGGAGGTCTTCCCCTCGTATGAGCAGTTCGCCTTCCGCATCGAGTTCTGGGGCGACGAGGTCGAGCAGCTTTCCTTCATCGACCCCACCAGCGGCGAGGTGATCAGCCGGCAGGAGGAGCTGTACGTCTACCCGGCCAAGCACTTCGTGCTCCCCGACGAGCGGATCGCCGCGGCACTCGACGAGATCCGCGAGGAGCTGGAGAAGCGGCTGGAGCAGTTCCGCAAGCAGGGCAAGCTGCTGGAGGCACAACGCCTCAGCGCGCGGACTCGCTTCGACCTGGAGATGCTCCAGGAGGTCGGCTACTGCCCGGGCATCGAAAATTACAGCCGGCCCCTGTCCGGGCGTCCGCCGGGCTCGGCGCCGGACACGCTCT
Organism: Thermoguttaceae bacterium; assembly: GCA_035528065.1. GTDB lineage: Bacteria > Planctomycetota > Planctomycetia > Pirellulales > Thermoguttaceae > DATKZH01. The sequence goes on from DATKZH010000753.1 coordinate 12,912, forward strand.
TCAGCTTCTTCCCCGACGACTTCCTGTTGTTCGTCGACGAGTCGCACGTCACGGCGCCGCAGATCCGCGGTATGTACCACGGGGACCACAATCGCAAGGTGACCCTCGTGGAGCACGGGTTCCGCCTGCCCAGCGCCCTGGACAACCGCCCGTTGAAGTTCGACGAATGGGAAGGCCGGATCAACCAGGTGATCCACGTCTCGGCCACGCCGGGCCCGTACGAGCTGGAAAAGACGGGCGGCGAGATGGTCCAGCAGGTGATCCGGCCGACGGGGCTTCTGGACCCGATGATCGAGATCGCCCCGGCCAGCGGGCAGGTCCCCCACCTGCTCGACCAGATCCGCCGCCGTGCCGCCGCCGGAGAGCGCGTGCTGGTGACCACGCTGACCAAACGCCTGGCCGAGGATCTCGCCGACTACTTCAGCAAACAGGACGTCCGCTGCAAATGGCTGCACAGCGAGCTGGACGCCTTCGAGCGCGTGGAGCTGCTCCGCGACCTCCGGCAAGGGCAGTTCGACGTGCTGGTCGGCGTCAATCTGCTCCGGGAGGGGCTCGACCTGCCCGAGGTCTCGTTCGTGGCCATCCTCGACGCCGACAAGGAGGGCTTCCTCCGGAGCGAAACCTCCCTGATGCAGACCATCGGCCGGTCCGCCCGAAACGTCAACGCCAAGGTGATCCTCTACGCCGATAAGGTAACCGGCTCCATGCAACGGGCGGTCGAAGAGACCCGGCGACGCCGAAAAGTGCAGGAGGAGTACAACCGGGAGCACGGGATCACGCCGGAGACGATCCGCAAGAGCATCCGGGCCGGAATCGAGGCGGAGGTCGCCGCGCATGCCGCCTCGAACGCCGCCGTCGGCCGGGCCGACGAAGCCCAGTACGTCACCGAGGAGTACCTGAGCGAGCTGGAAACCGAGATGCTCTCCGCCGCCGAAGCCCTGGAGTTCGAACGGGCCGCCGCCCTGCGCGATCGCATCCTCCAGATGCGCGACCAGATCGGCAAACGGGCCGACCAGGTCGCAATCCAGCAAGCCACCCGGTCGGGTCGCGGCAAGCGGCGAAAGAGAAAGCGTGGGGGTCGTTCCGGCATCCCCAAGCCCGAGCGGCCGTGACGTGGCGAATCGGGGGGGCAGCGCCGGGAAAGCGCGGGGCCCTTCCGCTCCGGGAATAGAAAAGGGGAAAGACGCCCAACGGCGGCCTTCCCCTTCGATCTTGTCTGCCTCGTAGGGTCACGTGGATAGGGGCTTCCGCCCGGGGCCCAAAGCATGGCCCAGCGTCAATGCCACGTGGCCAAGAGGCTATTCGGCCGGCTTCTCGGCGGGCGCTTCACCCTCGGGGGCCTTTGCGCCCTCCGCGGGGGCCTCCTCCGCGGCCGCCTCGCCTTCGGCGGGAGCTTCCTCGCCCTCGACGGTTTCGACTTCCATTTCTTCCTCACCCACCACGGGCGCCGGGACATTGGACGGCGGCGCTGACGTGTCAGCGGGTTGGCAGCCGAGGACGAACAGCCCCACACACAACAGCATCAGCCAAACTGACAGAGTTCTCATCTACGCACCTTTCCAGTCATTTGGGCTTGCGTCACACCGGCAGGGACAATTCCCGGCCGGTCTCAATCAAGGTAGATGCAACTGCCCGCGGATTTATTCCCGGGGATCTTCCCGCGGGTGCAGGCAGGGCCTACCGGAGGCATCATGCGGGGCGTGTGAACGGGTCTCCGCCCCGCGAGATGCCTTCAGTCAATCTTAGGACCTTCTCCATGTCGGCTCCCTACCTGCCGGCAACGACAACGCAGATTCGCCGCGAGAGAGAAACCCGACAGTTCCGCTGGTAAGTCCTATTGCTATTCAGCCGGTTTTTCCGCGGGTTTGGCCGGCTCGGCGGCCGGTTTCTCCGCAGGCTCGGCGGCCGGTTTCTCCGCAGGCTCGGCAGCCGGTTTCTCCGCGGGCTCGGCAGCGGGCTCAGCGGCGGGCTCGGCAGCGGGCTCAGCACCGGGCTCGGCGGCGGGCTCAGCACCGGGCTCAGCGGCGGGCTCAGCACCGGTCTCAGCAGGCTCTTCCACACCGGGCGTGGCTGGCCGGGTCTGGGGAATCGGCTTCTCGGGCTCGGCCGGGCACCCGACGAGGAACATACCGACGCTGAGCACCATCAAAAGCAGTGCAAGTCTCCTCATGTCCACTCCTTTCCACTCGAAGGGGGTATCAGATCGGCAGGGACGGTCCCCGCGCACTTCCAACCAATTAGATCACCAGCCCTGGGCAAATATTCCTCGGAAGATTAGATTTTCGTAAGAGGGTCTGGTTTTCGGGTTTTTTGATCGCGGGGGGAATATCTGCCCCTTGTGAGGGCTCTTTCTGGTAGAAGACGCCGCGATGGCCGACGACCGTGTGGCTATGGAAATTGCGCAGCTTGTCGCCGAGCACCACCAAATGGTCTACCGGTATGCCTACCGATTGACCGGATCGGTCCCCGACGCCGAAGACCTGACTCAACAGGTCTTCCTCACCGCCCAGGAGCGGCTGAGCCAGTTGCGAAAGGAAGAAAGCGCTCGGGGGTGGCTACTGGCCATCCTGAGGAACTACTTCCTTAAGATGCGTCAGAAGCGGCGTCCCATACTGGCCGAGAATCTGGGGTTGGACATGCACACCATCCCAGCAGTAATCCCGGGAGAGGCGGATATCGATCGGGAACGGCTCCAACAAGCGCTCAACGAGCTACCGACGAAGTTTCGCCTCGTGTTGACCATGTTCTATTACGAGGGTTGCTCGTACCGGGAGATCGCCGACCGGTTGGACCTGCCGATCGGGACCGTGATGAGCCGCTTGGCGAGGGCCAAAGGACACCTTCGTGCCAAGCTGTTCAGCCCTGAAGGCGACAGGGCGGCCGGCCCGCAACAAAGCCCCATCAGCTACGGGGGGTAGCCTCATGCCAGACCAGCCAATCGAGGATCCGCGCATTTGGGAACTGATCGAGGCGTGTCGCCCGGCGAGCGATGATCTGCAGGACCCCGTATTGGCGCCGCTCGCCGAGCAGCTCGCGGCCAATCCCGAGTTGGCCGACCTCTTCGAGCGGCTGCAACACCTGGACGCGAGCTTGGCCGAGGCCTTTCGAGACGTGTCCGTCCCCGAGGGACTGGAAGACCGCGTCACCACCCGGCTGGCGGCGGTCCGCAACGGGCGGAAGGCTGCCACCGAGGACCTGCCCGCTTCGGAGTCGGGAGCCGGGGAGCCGGTTGCGGAGGCGGCCAAGCCCCGTCGGCGTTTTTCGCGCAGGTGGCTTCTGGCCGGCGGAGCGGTTGCGGCCGTGGCGGCCTCGCTGGTGTTGGCCATCGTCGTTCCCGATCGAGTTCCGGTTCTCGATCGCGACGAAGTGCTGAAGGCCGCAAAGGCCGACTTCGAGAACTGGATCGCCCAGGGCCAGTTGCCCGGCAAGAGCGAGCCGCCGGCTGACTATCCGCTCAGCCGGGATATCAACGTCCGCCAGGCCCTTTGGCGGCCGATTGACGGCTTCCTTGGCTGCCAAGGCGTGGCATACGACCTGAGCCTCGGGCGCCGCGGTGCACCCCGCGCCACGTTGTACGTGGTCCGAGCCACCGTGCCCGGTCTCGACAACGCGCCCCCTTCGAAGCCCTCCTCAGAAACCGGCGGTTGGTCCGTCGGGGCTTGGCAGACGGATGAGTTGCTCTACGTGTTGGTGGTTCAGGGCGGACGTCGCGCCTATCAGCGCTTCCTGCCCCGACCGACCGTGGCTTAGCCAGGCTCTCGTGGACCATGACCACGGGCGGCCCTTGCCTTTTCCCGCTTTGCCATCCTTTCTGGATTACCGCGCGCCCGATGTTGTCGGCACATTCGTCAGAATCCGTCTAATCTCTCACCGGGTCGCCAGCCGAATCCGAGTATAGCGCTGCCGGTGGGAAATGCGCCGACGGGTACGTTGAGCGGATTCTCGGGATTCGCCCCCCGCGCGCCAATACTCGAAACGCAACCTCGCCCTGGCAAGGAGGAGATTCGCCCATGAAGTGGCTGCCCAGCGGACTATCCATCTGCCTGCTTCTGATCATCGCGGCGCCCAGCCTGGCCCAGAAGCCCAGGGCTGCGGACGTCCCGTTCGGCGACACGATTTCCGTGGGCGAGGTGACGCCGACGCCCGAGATGTGGTTCTACCAGCAGTACTACCAACAGTACCAGGACCCGAAGACGGCGGTTCGGAACAAAGCGGAGGAGCGGTCGGCCCAACGTCGGGCCCGGCTCGCCGCGATGCGGTGGTTCGGCTTCTCCAACTCCCGTCCCAAGGCGGGCACCGACCCGGTCCACAGCGACTACTCCCCGGCGTGGACTTCGCGGAGCGCGAACTACCCGTTCCGGTGGGGCGGCTATGGGGTGGCCTCCGTCGTGGTGCGTCCGGTCCGATCCACTCGCGTGTACTGATCACCGCCCGGCGCGGCACCTCGCGCCCGCAATCGCCCAACGCAGTTTACAGAGAGAAGGCAGACCGGGGTTGGCCGCCGGAATACCGGTGCCCACCCCGGTTCCGTTTTGTCTCGGCTGCGTCAATACGCGCCGGCGCCTTCGGAAGGGACGATGGGAATTTTCTCGAGATCCCGCCCTAAAGGCTCGTAGTACTCGCGCCGGAGGACCGGATCGAGGCTCTCCTGGAAACCCTCCCTGCCGAGCACAATCAACATCCCGCCCAACCCGGCTCCGCTCAGGCGCGCTGCCAGCACCTCCGGACAGCCTAAGCAGATCGAGACCATCCGGTCGATGTTCGCGGTGCTCACGTGGTAGTCGCCCGCCAGCCGGCGGATCGGGAGTCCCTCCCTTTCCATCGCAAAGAGGGCTTCGTCGCCAAGGAGCTTGATCCGCCGGCTTGACGTTTCCTCGACTTCCGTGACGCGATCCCCGAGCTGAGAGACGTTCAGCATCTCGGCGAATCCCTCCATGTCGCCCGCCGCGAGCATCCGCCCGGCGTTTTCCGCCCGATCGCATTCCCCGAACCCGAACGCGGCCGCGTCCCGGACGTGGTATCCCCCTTCCGGCTCGTTGGCCTGCTGGATGCCGGCCTGGAAGGTCTCCGCCCGCCGCTGGAAGCGGCGGAAGATCTCGTCCTGGCTCATCACGCGAGGAACGGTGCGAAGGAATTGGTAAATCTCCGCTTCGGAGAGGATCGCGTGGCTCGTCACGTCGCCGAGGTAGACACGATGATGGCGCCCGTCGGCCGAAGCCCGCCCGGCCATCAGCTCCGCGAACCGGGCCGGCTTGTGGGCCTCGACGAACTCGGTGAGCAGCAGCTCAGCCGCCTGATACGAGATGATCGGCGCGTTGAAGCGCGTCTTGTACGGCTCGACCGACTTGTTGGCCGCGTCGCCCGATTGATACAGGACGACGTCGTGGCCGTCGGGGATGGGCGCCGGGTCGCGGGCGAGGAACTCGGGAGTGGTGATGATCGGCTGCACCGCACCCCGGCGGCAGAGCTTGATCGCCGCCTGGTCACCCGTGCCTCCCCGCGTGCCGATGTACCATTCCCCGTAGCCGTAGACTTCCAGCAGCTTCTCGATCGGCAGCTCGCCAATCCCCTCCGGATTACACCGCAGGAAGAAGTCGGTTGCCAGGACGACAAGCGCCGAGGAAGAGGAAAGCCCCGAGGACGGCGGGAGATCCGAATCGAAGAGGAAATCGGCCCCGGCGAACTGCCGTCCCGGGGGATACAAGAAGCAGGCGGCATAGAGCGGGCCGCAGGCGAAGTAGTTGACGAACTGCTTGCCTCCGCCGGTGGCGACCGCTTCGCGCTCCGTCCAGTCGAGCCACTGGCCGAGCGAGTTGAGCGGTTTGGGGGGCAGCCGATCGGAGATCCGAAACTCGCCCTCTCCAAAGTCGCCGGAAAGAGAGCGGGCGCCGATCAGGTCATCCTCGCGCCGCCCGCAAACCGCGCGAACCCGCTCCTGCGTGGCCACCGGGTTGACGATCCCGCCCCGATGGTCGATGTGCATGCCCATCAGGTTCACGCGACCGGGCGACTCGTAGAGACATACCCGGCGGTCCTTGCCGAACCGCCGGGCAAAGTCCTCAACCAGCGCGGCGAATCGCTTTGCCTCGTCGATCGCGAGGGTACGGGAGCCGTGCCTGGCCACGGCCCGCTGGAGCAGCGCGTTGTTCCGGCCCCGGCTCGCCGCCGCGGTCAGCGCCGCATACTCCTCGACGCTCCGCTCTCCGATCTGGGCGATCATCGCTCACACCCGGCCCGGGTCGACGCTGACGAGCTGCACGACGTGGGAGTCGATGGCCTTGTTCTTGAACAGCGTGCCCTTGTCGTAGAGCCCGCGGTCGATGTTGCAGAGGCCATAGGCCACGCAGTTGGGGCCGATGAGCGTGCCGGGGGCGACGACGCTGGAGCATCCGATCTGGGTGAAGTCGCCCATGACGACGCCCATCTTCACCAGGCCCAGGTCGTAGCGCGTGCCGTCGACCGAGATCACCACGTTGGTCCGTTTCGCTCGCTCTCGCAATCCCTGGAAGATACCCAGATTGGCGGCGGTGACCTGGTTGCCGAAATGGGTACTGAAGCCGCAGAGGCTGTCGCCCAGGTAGGACGGGTGAGGGAAGTTGGCGTCGTTCATCATCACGACGTTCTTCAGCTCGCCCCGGAACGCGGTTCCCCCGGAGTTCGACCCGAGGATCACGTTGCCGCGCAAGTAGGCGCCCTGCCGGACCTCGTTGGCCTCCATGATGATCGTCGGGCCCTTGATGCCCACGCCGGGCTCGACCAGGGCGTCTACACCTACGTAGACGTCGCCCTCGCAAGGGTACACGACGGCGCCGACCAGCCGGGCCCCCTTGTCCAGGCAGATCGTCCCGGGCTCCTTCCCGGCGGGGCTGCCCACGTAATACGAGGGGTCGAATTCCGCGCCTTCGGCCACCATCGCTCGAAAGCTGCCCGTGCCGCGTTTGGGGAAGTCCTTCTCGGTGAGCACCTTGACCGAGCCGGACTTGCTCATCTCGTCGGCCTTCTCGGCCAGCCACGCCTTGGCGTAGCCGCCGATCTTGCCCAAAACGTCGATCACCGACTTGGCCCCGGTCACCAGCGGGGCGTGGGTAAACGGGTGGGCGTCGAAATCGAAGTAGTAATCCGCCTTCAGCTTCTCCGGCACCTGATCGGCCGCCAGCTCAGATAGCTTGATCACATCAGCCATGTCTTTCGGTCCTTCCATTCACATGAGCGCAGGGTTGTCGGGTGGTTCTCAGAGCCTCGAACGAAGGCCTTGTGGTGCGGCCGTCTCGGCTGCACGGTGCCCGCGGGACGCGTGCACCACAATCAGCCTTGTCAGCAGTTCTCACTTGCACGCAGCGATCTTCTCCAGCACCTGGTCGTGAAGCTGCCGGGTGCGGCTGGCGATCACGTCGTACTGGGTCCGGCAATCATCGGTTTCGAGCTTGAACGGATTGCCCTCGAAGTCGGTGACCACCGCCCCCGACTTGACGGCGACGTCGAGGCCGGAGAAGACGTCCACGTAGGGCTGCTGCACGGCGAAATAGACGTCGACCTGCCCGGTGGCCACGTCGACGAACCCGAACGGGCCGCCGTTGGGGTAAAACATCTTAAATGAATAGATCAGGTCCCCGTATCGCTCCAGGAGCGGTTTGAGGAACTTCTTCGGCTTCAGGGCGTACGACTCGATGCACGCCCCGCCCAGGTCCTTCGGCGGGGCCCCGGCAAGCGACTGCCGGTACTCCTCGTTGAGCCGCCTCTTGTCGACCAGCCGGCCGCCCTCGCTGGTCACCAGGTAGGCGCCCCCTTCGTCGGCAAACGCGATCAGGTTCTCGTTCACGTCGCCGGTAGCCGTGCTCATGGGCGTGAAATCCTCGGTAAAGAAGGCAAGCGAAGAATACCACCACAGGGGCAACTGCCGCTTGAAGAGCCAACTGCCGTCGAACGGATCGGACACGCAATACCAGGGCTCCCCGCCCGCATCGAGGTTGATCTCCACCCGGTCCGATTCCTCGGAGAGCATGACCACCGGTCGTCCCAACTCCTTCAGACGCCGGATGTAGCCGCCTTCGGTCGCTTCGTCGACGCCGTAGACGTCCGGGTCCCAGCTTTTCCAGTCTCCTTCCCTCGTCTGAATCGTCTCCAGGCCCGCCTGCGTCCCCTTCAGCGACCAGACGGAGTCCATCGCCTCGGCCACCGCCGCGACGTTGAAGGCCGTCAGCTCCGAATCACACTCGAGGCTCGCTTTCCTCTCCGAGAATCTGTCCTCAGGCATAGTCTCCCTCCTTCGCTACCGGTTGCCGAAGTCAAGACCGCACTAGTGGTCTGTCCATCTCGACCTTGCATGTTGGGTGCCACTGCTGGCTTGCCCAGCAGTGCCGGAAGCACGGTTGGACAAGCCAACCGTGGCACCCGTAAGTTCAGCTTGGACAGACCACTAGAAGCTGGATTCTAGCCCTCCCAATTTCGCTGTCAATCTACCCCCCTTCAACGATTTCCCGGGAAACCGGCCCGCCGGCCCGGTGCCCTTTTCCTCGGCGCAGCAACCGGCTAGAGTGGGGCCGGAGGTGTGCCATGCAATTGGTCGGCCGACGTTACGAGACCGCGGAACCGGTCTCGGTCGAGATCGCCGGGGGCAAAATCAGTCAAGTGACGCCGATTCCGGCCGAAGTCCAAGCTCAAGACGGCTGGCCGTGGATCGCGCCCGGGCTGTGGGATATCCAAATCAACGGCTACGGCGGGCAGGAGTTCAGCTCGCCCGATCTTTCGGCCGACAAGGTGCGGGCGATCGTGCTCGGGTACGGCGCGTTCGGCGTGACCCGGTGTTGCCCCACGCTTTTCACCCAAAGCTTCGAGGTGATGCAGCACTCGCTACGGAGCATCGCTGCGGCGTGCGCGTCGCCCGAGGTCGCCCGGCGCATCGCCGGCATCCACGTGGAAGGCCCGTACCTCTCGCCGGAAGACGGCCCCCGGGGCGCCCATCCGCTCGCATACTGCCGACCGCCCGACTGGAGCGAGTTCCAACGCTTCCAGGACGCCGCCGACGGGCAAATCCGGATCCTTACCATGGCCGTTGAATACGAGGGCTCGCCGCAATTCATCGAGCGCGTGGTCCGAAGCGGCGTGATCGTGGGCATCGGGCACACGGCAGCCAATACCGAGCAACTCCGGGCGGCTGTCGACGCCGGTGCGCGGCTGAGCACGCACCTCGGAAACGGTGCCCACGCCACGCTCCCCCGGCACCCCAACTACCTCTGGGACCAACTGGCCGACGATCGGCTGGTGGCCAGCCTCATCGTCGACGGCCACCATCTCCCGCCCGCGGTGGTCAAGTCGTTCCTCCGCGCCAAGACGCCCGAGCGGTGCATCCTGATCAGCGATCTCTCGGGGATGGCCGGACTGCCGCCGGGGCAGTACCGGGCGAACCACGCCGAGGTGGAGATCCTGCCCGACGGACGGCTGGTCGTCGCCGGGCAGAGGCAGATCCTCGCCGGGGCGTCGCGACCGATCGGCGCGGGCATCGCCAACGTGGTGCACTTCGCCGGCGTGAGCCTGACCGACGCGATAAGCATGGCGGTCCACCGTCCCGCGGAGCTTCTCGGCCTCGAAGCGGGCGGCCTGGAGCCGGGCGATCCGGCGGACCTGGTGCAATTCCATCTGGCCGAGCCATCCGACCCAAGCGGTCCGTTGCGGTTCGAGATATGCTCCACCGTGTTGGACGGAGAAGTCGTTTTCGGCACGGTCTGGCAGCCCTCCGCTTGAAGCCGTGCGATCGGGCGTCCCCTTCGCGGCTTCGCCCATCCCCGCCGCACCAAGGTGGCCACGCATTCCCGGCACATTTTTCTGACTCCAAAGCGCTATGCATCTCCGGGTAAGCCGGGTCGTGCTCGCCGCCGCCGTTTCCTCCACCGAAGGAGTCTGGTATAATTACGAATTCCGCGCTATAGAGATTGCCTTCAGTGGAGTTAGAAACCTGATATGGAGCTTTGTGGTCGACGTTTTGACACCGGTGAGCCCGTCGGTTTGGACATCGTCAATGGCAGGATCTCGCAAGTTACCCCGTGCACGATCGATGCGCAACAGGCGCAAGAGTGGCCCTGGATCGCCCCCGGTTTTCTCGATATTCAGGTCAACGGGTACGGAGGACAGGAGTTCAGTTCGCCGGAGCTGACGCCCGAGAAGGTTCTGGAAACCGTCCGCAGCTTCGACGCTTTCGGGGTGGTGCGTTGCTGTCCCACCGTGACGACCGAGAGCCTCGACGTGTTGGAGCACGCGCTTCGGACGATCGTCGCGGCGTGCGAGTCGTCGCCGGAGGTGGCGCGTCGCGTCGTTGGCGTGCATCTGGAAGGCCCCTTCATCACGCGGGAAGACGGCCCCCGCGGCGCCCATCCCCTTCAGCACTGCCGGGAACCCGACTGGGACGCGTTCCAGCGCCTTCAGGAGGCCGCCCAGGGTCGGATTCGAATCCATACCATGTCGCCGGAGTTTGACGGGTCCTCGGCGTTTGTCCGCCAGGTGGCCGAGAGCGGCGTGGTGGTGGCGATCGGGCACACCGCGGCCCAGCCGTCCCAGATCCGCCGGGCCGTCGACGCGGGGGCCCGCCTCAGCACGCACCTGGGAAACGGATCTCATGCCCAGGTCCACCGGCATCGCAACTACATCTGGGCCCAATTGGCCGAAGATCGGCTGACGGCCAGCATGATCGTCGATGGGCATCACCTTCCCCCGGACGTGGTGAAGACCTTCGTCCGCACCAAGACGGCCGAGCGGTGCATCCTGGTAAGCGACATCTCGGGTCAGGCCGGACAGCCTCCCGGCCGGTACCGGAGTGACTTCTGCGACGTGGAGATCCTGCCCGAGGGGCGGTTGGTCGTCGCCGGACAGCGGGAGCTGCTCGCCGGCGCGGCGTTGCCCATCGGCCCGGCCATCCCCAACGTGATGCACTTCGCCGGCATCGGGCTGACGGATGCCGTGCGCATGGCGGTCCACAACCCGGCCGAACTCTTGGGCATCGATCCGGGTGGGTTGGAGCCGGGCAGTCGGGCGGACCTCGTGCAGTTCCGCTTGGCCGAGCCTCCGAATGGGGACGCTCCGGCCCGGTTCGAACTGGGCGCCACGGTGATCCACGGGGAAGTCGTTTGGGGTGCCCTGTGGCAGCCCCACCCTCGGCAGCCAAGCCCAAGGACCGACTCGCGCTCCACCCAGGTATCCCCGCCGACGCGAGTGGACCGCCCTACCCGCGGGGCGAGTCCAAAAACTGGCCGGCAGAAACCGCTCTCGCGAGGGGTAACGGGCCAGTGCCGTCCCCCGCAAGCAGGGTAACCGTCCCCTCCTTAGGGTCACGCAACTACGGTTGCCGCGGTCGCAAGGCCATCCGTGGCACCCACCACGCACTCCCTGCTGAGACTCCGCGCATCATCGACCGCGCCCGGGTAGTATGATGGATTGTGCCGCCTGATTCCCCAGCCAGGCAGCCCGCTCCTGAAAGCCAAGGGCCCGGTCGCGAGAGTGACGGAGTAATGAAAGAGCGTACGCGGATCGCGGACGAGACCGTCGTGGTGATCCTGGCGGCCGGCAAAGGCTCCAGGATGGGAAGCAACGATCAAGGCAAGGTCCGCTTTCAGATCGATGCCGTGCCGGCGGTCAATCGCCAGATTCGGGTGTTCAAGCGACGAGGGTTCAACGGCTTTGTCCTCGTGGTCGGCACGAAAGCCGAGCAGATTCTGGACACCGTCGGCAGAGAGCATCCTGGAATCGTCTACGTCTATCAGGAGCCCCAGTTGGGGACGGGCCACGCCGCCAAGATGGCCGCCGAGGCGCTGGAGAATATCGGGTTTGCCGGCCACGTGCTGGTCACCATGGGCGACAAGCTCATCGAACGCCCGGCCATCGACGCCCTGGTGAGCGGATACGTCAAGCAACGGGCCGACATGGCGCTTCTGACCATCCCCAAGACCAGGGCCACCGAAGGTTCCGTCGGCAGGGTGTTCGTCGACTCGGGCGGCCAGGTGCTGGACATCATCGAGCGAGTCGATCGGGCCAGGCAGGCGATTGTCGACGAGCTGAAGAAGAAGGCCGCCCGGGAGGGAGACCTTTCCGGGACCGAGGTCCTCCGAGTCATCGACCGATACCTCCCCAACCCCGACAAGCAGGCGGTGGCGCTCCCCGAGCTTCTCACCTTGGCCAAAGCGGGCCCCACCGTCGACAAGGCCAGGCTCCAGATCCTCCTGGAATCCGACCCGTACAACCTGCAAGTCGACGGAAAGCGCTACTCGGCCAAGCAGATCGAGCGGATCTGCAAGCGGGTCAACCCCAGCCTCTACCTCTTCCGTTCGGAGGCCTTCTATCACGGCGTCCGGATGATCGACAACGACAATGCCCAAGGCGAATACTACCTGACCGACGTGGTCCGACTCCTGGCGACCGTCCGAGACGCCGAAGGGCAGGGCAAGTACCGGGTCCGGGCCGTCCCGGTCGATAATCCCGACTGGGTCCAGGGCTTCAACACCCCCGACGAGCTGCTGACCATCCAGGACTACGTCCGACGCAAGAAGGCCCAACGGGAGGAGGAGCTCGGCGTGGGGGGCCGCCCACGACTGAAGCCGAGTCAGTACTGCGCGCCGCGCGAGTGGATCCGCAAGATCGAGGAGCAGAAGCCGAGCGTGCGCCGCTGGCTGCGACGGATCTACGGCCGGCACCCCGAGCTGCACCAGCGGAAATGCGCGGATCTAGTCCGCGTGCTCGAGTGCTATGGCCGGCGATTCGGCTTCGACCAGAAAGTCTGCATCGTCCGGGCGCCGGGCCAGATCAACCTGATGGGAAGGCACGTCGATCACCGGGGCGGCTGGACCAACTTCCTGGCCATCGATCGCGAGACGATCGCGGTGGTGGGCGTCCGCGACGACAACGACGTGGTCGCGGTCAACACCGAGCCCAAGAAGTTCAAACCCGTCCGGTTCAACGTCTCCGAGATGATCGGGGGCTTCGCCTGGAGCCAGTGGCTCAACTTCGTCAACAGCGACTGGGTCCGCAACATGGTCTACCGCGCCCCGAACGATTGGGGCAACTACATTAAGGCAGCGATCGTCAGGCTCCAGCACCGCTATCAGGACGTGAAGATCCGCGGCGTCAACCTGGCGCTTTCGGGCAACGTCCCCATCGCGGCCGGCCTGGGGAGCAGCTCGACCATCGTCGTGGCGACGCTCCAGGCGGCCATCGCCCTGAACAACTTCGATCTCAGCAGCCGGCAGTTCGTCGACCTCTGCGGGGAAGGGGAATGGTTCGTCGGCTCGCGGGGCGGCCCCGGGGGCCACGCGGCAATCTACCTGGGTCAGCGCGGCAAGATCGCCCATGTGGGCTATCTCCCCTTCCGGGTCGAGAAGACCATCGAGGCCCCGCGAGACTACCGGCTATTGATCGCAAACAGCCACGTGAAGGCGACGGGCAACCATTCGGCCAAGGACATCCGCAACGCGAGGATCGCCACCTACGATCTGGGCCTGGCCCTGCTCCGCCAGCGTTGTCCGGAAATCGCCCATTCGGTCCAGTACCTTCGGGATCTCGACCCCGCGCGTCTGCGGTGCTCGACGAGCGACGTCTACCGCTGGCTGTTGAAAGTCCCTCCGTCGATGACCCGGAGGGATTTCCAGAGCACGCTCTCCCAAGATCATCAGGAGATGATGGAGGCACACTTCGCGACCCACCCCGACCCGAAGAGCTACCGCCCCCGAGCCGTGCTTCTCTACGGTGTCTCCGAAATCATCAGGAGCCGTATGTGCGTGGAGTACCTGGAATCCGGGCGAGTGGAACAGTTCGGCACGTTGATGAAAGCGAGCCACGACGGGGACCGAGTCGGCCGGCCGGGGCCGGACGGGGCCTATCACGCCTGCGAGGATGAGGTCCGCGACGAGTACCTGGGACGCCTCGTCCGCGACTTGGCCAGTGAGGATCCCGAGAAGGTCCTCCGCGCCCAACTGTACATGCAGTCGGGAAGCTACGCGTGCAGCACGCCCGAAATCGATCAAATGGTGGATGTTGCCGCTGCCGTGCCGGGAGTGGCCGGGGCGCAGATCGCCGGCGCCGGACTTGGCGGTTCCATCATGATCCTGACCAAGAAGGAAGGGGTCGAGGCGGCCCGAAAGGCCCTCGTGAAACACTACTATCGGCCCGCGGGTCTGAAGCCCGACGTGATTCCCTGCACGGCCGTCGAGGGCGCGGGGTTGGCGGAGTTCTAATCAGAGCGTCTTCGGCCTCGGCTTGCGAGGCTGGGCGCCCCGCGCGCGGGCCAACGAATGGATCGCTCGATTCACGTCGCCGACCTGCCGATAGCAGAGGCTCAAGGCGTACCATGCCGACCGATCATAGGGAGCGGGGAACTTCTTGGCCGCCGTCCTGAGCGCGAGCTCCGCGTCGTCGAACCGGTGCTGCTTCCGAAGCGCCTCACCCCGCAGAAGCTCCACCTCCGCTTCGAAGGGGCCAAGCTCGCCCAAGCCCTCCAGGCAATCCAGCGCGTGCTGCGTCATGCCCAGCTCAAAATAGCCGTGGGCCTCTCGGAGCCGTTTGGCAACCCGAACGAGTTGGCGGAAGTCGAATTTCATGGTCTTTCCCTCTGCGAATGAATGCCTCTTCTGAGATGTTATTCGCAGCATCGGTCGATTCGTTTCAGAGATCCCGAAGAAATCTTGAGCAAACAGCATGCCAAGTGTGCTCTTTGCGTCGGCCCGGCGTCCATACCTCTTTTCCAGAAATGACTTGCGATTCGACAACCCGCGCGGCCCTGCTCACCCATGCCGCCATTTTGGCAGCCATTGCTGTTATTTTAGTCGGTCGATGCTGTCATTTTGTACGGGCAGATGGTTGGGAATGACGCACCTTCTCCCCACGAGACGGGCCGGGACAAGCCACAAGTTGAGCCCAAAAGAGGGGGGAGCACTCCGCCGGCCGTTACCACCGGTCACTCGGGCGGATGCCCGCGCCGGAGCCATGGCCGATCCTCATGCTTTCTTCGACGCTTCGTCGCCGGAAGGTGCGCCGGCGGGGGGCGAATCGCCTGCTTCAGGGGGCTTGGATGCCACAGGTCCGATGAGGGCCTCGATCTGGCGCTCGTCGAGCTCTTCCTCCCGGTCCAGGGCGGCGGCCAGCGTGTCGAGCTTGTCGCGATTGTCGTGGAGCAGTTCCTCCGCCCGCTGGGAAGCCTCGCGCAGGATGCGGACGATCTCTTCGTCGATGACCTGCGCCGTGTGCTCGCTGAACTCGCGAGGCTCCGACATCTCGCGACCCAAGAACGGATGCTCCTCATGGGCGCGAAAGGCGACGGGCCCCAATCGCTCGCTCATGCCCCAATGGGTGACCATGCGTCGGGCCAGTTGGGTCGCCCTCTTCAGGTCGTCCTCGGCGCCGGCGCTGAACTCGTCGAACCGGATCTTCTCGGCCATGCGGCCGCCCAGCAGGAACACCAGCCGCGTGTGCAATTCGCTCTCGCTGACGTTCAGCCGGTCCTCCTTTGGCAGGATCTGGGTCGCGCCCAGGGCCCGACCCCGCGGAATGATCGATACCTTATGCACTCGATCCGAACTGGGGATCAGCCAAGCCAACAGCGCGTGGCCCGACTCGTGATAGGCGGTCATCAGCTTCTCCCTGCCGACGAGGACCTCCTCCCGCTTGGAGCCCATCAGCACCTTGTCGCGAGCCAGATCGAAGTCGCTCATTTCGACCTCGTCTTTTCCGAGCCGCGTGGCCGAAAGCGCCGCTTCGTTGACCAGGTTGCGGATGTCGGCCCCGGTCAGGCCGGCCGAGCCCGCCGCCAGCCGCCCCAGGTCGACGTCGTCGGCCACCGGCACCTCGCGGCAGTGGACCCGGAAGATCGCCAGGCGCCCGCGATAGTTGGGCCGATCCACGGTCACGTGCCGGTCGAAGCGTCCGGGGCGCAACAGGGCCGGGTCGAGCACGTCGGGACGGTTGGTGGCGGCCACCACGATCACGGATTCGTTCTGCGTGAAGCCGTCCATCTCGCTGAGGATCTGGTTGAGCGTCTGCTCGCGCTCGTCGTGCCCGCCGCCCAGTCCGGCGCCGCGATGGCGCCCCACCGCATCGATCTCGTCGATGAACAGGATCGCCGGGGCGGCCTGCTTGGCCGTGGTGAACAGGTCGCGGACACGGCTTGCCCCCACGCCGACGAACATCTGGATGAACTCCGACCCGCTGATCGAGAAGAACGGGACGCCCGCCTCGCCGGCCACTGCGCGCCCCAGAAGTGTCTTGCCAGTGCCCGGCGGGCCCATCAGCAGCACCCCTTTGGGTACCCGACCGCCGAGCCGCTGGAACTTCTCCGGGTCTTTGAGAAACTCGACGATCTCCTCCAGCTCGTGCTTGACCTGGTCCAACCCAGCCACGTCGTCGAACGTGATCGGCTTGTCGCCCGATTCATACCGCTTCGCCGGACTCTTGCCGAACGCGGCGAGAACGCCGCCGCCGAGCATCCGATCCTGCGTCCGCCGGAACATGAACCAGACGCCGGCCAGCAGCAAAACCGTAACCAGAACGTACACCCCCATCAGTAGGGCTTCGTTGTTCGGCGGCTCTTCCGCGGAGTACTTTCCGCCCAGCTTCTGCCACAGAAGGTCATCGAGCTGGCGATCTTCCAGCACGTACGGGGGCACCACCGTGTAGAACTCCGCGAGCAGGTCCTGGGCCCTCTCTTTGGTGCCGAACTTGCCGTAGATCCGCATTCCCCGGACGTGGACCTCCGCGATGTTCCCCCGCTCCAGCTCATCCCGGAACTGCCCGTAGGAGATCATCGAGCGCTTCGCCGACTGCCCAAAGTAGAAGATGCTGATTACCAGCAACCCGGCGAGCAAGAACCACAGCATTGAGGGGTTCCAGGCCATTCCGGACGGTGGCTTGTCGGACGGAGGCCCCCCCCTCTCAGGCTGGTTCTCCATCGGCTCTCTTTCCATGCAGATCTCGCGGTTGCGGTCGCGGTTTCTCGGGGCCGTTCGAAACCCATCACGATATTTTACCGCACAGGCAGCGCTTTTCGACGAGCAAAGCTGGGAAGGCAGAAAAAGAGAGGCAGGCAGGACACGTGACACGAAGGGGGTGAGGGGGTGACAAGGTGACGGGGTGACAAGGTGACAAGGTGAGGGGGTGACGTGGTCAGGGGCACGCGGGGTGGCGGATTGATGGGCTGAAGGCGGACCCCTTCGGCTTGCGCTAAAACGGGTGCCATTTACCACTTAACGCTTGCCCCTCGTCACCCCCTCACCCCCTCACCCCGTCACCCCGTCACGTCTGCCCCCCGACCTTTTTCCGACATTGGAGGAACAACTGGACCTCCTTGTGCCGCGTGCCGGGCGGCAAGCGCGATAGAAGCGACCGGGCCGCCACCGGCTCCTCGGAGGTGACCACCCGCCGTAGGGCCTCCAGAAGCTCCGCAGACAAACACCACTCAGCCCGGACCGGCCAACCTTCCTCCGCGGCCCGGACCATGTGATCCAGGATCATGTCCCGCCCAATTCCACGAATCGCCTCGCATTCCTCGACGCAGAACCCGGCCGAGAGCAGCCGCCAGGTCCAATAGTGGCTTGGGCGGGCTTCGGGAGCCGGGGCCCCCTCCGTTGGCGCATTGTCGAACCACCCACTGACGCCGGGGGCAAGCCCCTCATCATCCGCCGGAGGAGCCGGCTGTAGTCCGTCCTCCTCTTCTTCTGGTCCGTGCATTTGCGATGGGATGCGTTCGGAGGCGGACGGCTCATCGTAGCACGCATCAGGCCGAGTTGGTGCTTCCGCCAGGCCCCCCTCGCCGCCCGGCTCTTCGACAAGCCGGCCGGCGTGCCGTGCAACGAGGGCCAGCAGGGCCTCCCCATACCGTTTCAGCTTGGCAGGCCCAATCCCCGGGACCAGCAACAGAGCCTCGTGGGAATCCGGCCGTCGTCGGGCAACTTCCTCCAACGTGCTGTTCCACAAGACTTGATAGGCTGGGATCCCCGCTTGGGACGCTACTTCCTGGCGCCACCGCTTCAGGGCGCCGAGCAAGTCCGTATCGACCGGCGGCATCTCGGCCCCAACGGCGTCCGACCCGGTCGCGCCGGCTGGCTGCTTTCCCCCGTCCCTCGCGTTGCGGCCGGCGTCGCCGCGAGCGTCCGATCTCTCGCCGCGGATCTTCCGGAGCAAGTAGGCCGGGATGGGCGGGGCGACCTCCATCTCGGCCTTGCCCTTCATCACGTCGGACCCCAGCGGCGTCAATTGGACCACGGGTCGGCGGGGCTCGAAGTCGACCTGCTCGAGATGCCCGGTGGCCACGAGACCGTCCACCAGCGCGGCCACTTCCGGCTGCGTCAGGTGTCTCAGCAAACCGAAGGTGCTCAATTCGTCCAGGCCCAACTTGCTCATTTTGGCGGAAGCCGACCCGCAGAGCATCTGGGCCAACAGGTTCTTGCCGCAGCCCACGGTAAGCTGGATCTGCGTCCGGGCGACGCCGCTGAGCACGATGCGGACGACCTCGAGCAGCTTCTCGTCCACGGTTGTGCCGGCGTGCGGAGTTTCTTGCGCGGTCGGCCGATTCGGCGTGCAGTTGTCGCAGTGGTCGCAAGGCGCACCCGTCTTGTCGCCGAAGTACTCGAGGATCTCCTGTTGCCGGCAGCGAGAGCTGAGGGCGAAGTACATCACCTGGTTGAGTTTTTCGTATTCCGCGGCTTTGCGGCGTTCCAAGGTGTCGAAATCGATCTCCAGCCCGTCAAACGGCGCGTCCCGGCGGACCATGCGGATTGCCCTGCCGCGAAACGGCGGCACGTAGGTGAACGCTTCCAGCCGGTTCAGCTCTCGGAGCGCATGGGTCACCGAAGCATGGTCCAGCTCGCGTCGGTCGCACAGCTCACGGGGGTAAAAGAACACCATTTCGTGCCGTCTCGCCCCCACCAGCTCCTCGACTGCCCGAATCACCCGGCGCCGCACCTTCGCCTGCTTGGGCAACAGGTCGACCAAGGTGGGCAGGTCGCTGTCCAGACGCACGGCCGCCCGGTTTTGCGAAGCGATCAACCGCTCCAGCACGCCGGCCGACTCGAGCAGTTGCTCGCACGTCCCCACGCCCTCCGATCCGATCGGCAGGCTCAGCCGCTCCTTGATCTCCTGTTGGGTCAGCTCAATCGGATCGTCCTTCAAGCTCTTCAGGCACTCATACACCCGAGCGACCATCTCCCGTGCCGGGTAGGCGCTCTCGATGAAATACTCCGGGATGTAGCGGTCGGCGGCGTTGTACAACAGCAGGCAGCGTGAAGGCTTTCCGTCCCGCCCGGCCCGGCCCGCCTCCTGGTAGTACGCCTCGATGCTGCCGGGCAGGTTGTAGTGGACGACGAAGCGGACGTCGGCCTTGTCGATCCCCATCCCGAAGGCGGTGGTGGCCGCGACGATCTCGACGCGGCCTCTCATGAACGCCTCCTGCGCCGTGTGACGCTGCTCCGGCAACAGGCCGGCGTGATAGGCGACCGACGAGCGGCCCAAGTCGGCGGCGATCCTTTCGGCCACCTCCTCGGTTTTCTTCCGCGTCGAAGCGTAGACGATTCCCGATCCCGGCGTCTGGCGCAAGAAGCGGACGAGCATCGCCGCCTTCTCGCGCTCCGAGCGGGGAGACCACACCTCGTAGAACAGGTTGGGCCGGGCGAAGCCGGTGACCAGCGTTCGCGGGCTCGTCAGGTGCAATTGCTCGACGATGTCGCGCCGCACCGCGTCGGTGGCCGTGGCGGTCAGGGCGATGGTCGTGGGATTGCCGAACTGACGGCGAAAGATGCCCAGCCGGGAGTAGTCCGGGCGGAAGTCGTGCCCCCACTCGCTGATGCAATGGGCCTCGTCCACCGCCAATAGCTTCACCCCAACCCGGCGAATCGCCTCCAAAAAACGCGCGCTGCGGAACCGCTCCGGCACGACGTAGACCAGCCGATACCGCCCTTCGGCCATCTTCTCCAGTCGGGCGTACTGCTCGGCGATCGCCAGCGTGCTGTTGACGAACGTGGCCGGCAGGCCCAACACTTGAAGCTGGTCGACCTGATCCTTCATCAGGGCGATCAACGGGGAGACGACCAGCGTGAGGCCGTCGAGCACCAGGGCCGGCAACTGGTAGCAGAGGCTCTTGCCGCCGCCGGTCGGCATCACGCAAAGACAGTCCTCGCCGGCCAGCACCGCCGAGATGACCTCCCTCTGTCCCGGCCGAAACGCCTCAAGCCGGAACCGCGGCAGATACGACTCCAAATTGCCTTCAGACACGTTGGGAACCGCCCCGGGCGAGAGCGCGCCCTGAGAAACAAGAATCGTGCGGCCGTTCGGTCGCGGCATTATACCTCCCGGTGTACGCCCGGCACAACCGTCCCTGCCGACTGGCACCCTCGCAAGCGCCACGCTATGATACGTGGGCATGTCGCACCCCATGGGACATTCCGGAAAACGCGGGGCCGTTGGGGTGATCGTGCGCGACGGCCGCCTGCTGGTGATCCGTCGCTCGCGGTTCGTCGTGGCGCCGCGCACGTTCTGCTTTCCCGGGGGAGCGATCGAGGGCGACGAGTCGGAGCAGGAAGCGCTGGTGCGCGAGATCCGCGAAGAGTTGGGCGTGGCGATCCTCGCCGAGCGGCGGGTCTGGCAGAGCGTGACGCCCTGGCACGTCCATCTCGCCTGGTGGCTGGGCCGTTTAGAGCCCGACGCCCGGATCGCTGCCAATGCGTCCGAGGTGGAGTCGGTTCACTGGTACACGCCCGAAGAAATGGCCGAACTGCCCGATCTCTTGGAGAGCAATCGCCACTTCCTCGCCGCCCTGGCATCGGGCGAGATCGATCTGGCTATTTGATCGGTCGGGACGGCGACGCCGGGTCGCCGGTAGACGCCTCGCTGGGCACGCGATCCGCGTCACCAGCCTGCCGTCCTTCCTCCACGAACTGCTGCCACGCGTCAGGCGTGATCTGCGCGGACGTGCGTTGCTCCGGGAAGAAGCGGCGATTGAAGATCTCCGGATCGAAAGGATCGACCGGCGCGACTTGGGGCAGGCCCGTCCCGCCCGCGACCATCGGGCCGTTGATCAGAGGATTCCCGCCGCGGCCAAATCCGACCGCGCCGGCCTTCGCCCGACTGCTCGAAGAAGAGCCGTTCGGCAGGGGCACTGCGGGGACAACGTTGGCTGGATCGTCGGTGGGCGGTGTGACGGGGGCCGTGTGGGCTGCCGACTTCGCCAGCCAGGGCGGGCGCACGTGTGGCGGCAGCTCCTGTTTCGGCTCGGCGGCGATGGGGTTGATCGGGCTGGCCGGCCCGGCCACCTGGTAGACCCAGTTGACGATCCGTTGGTACTGGTCGCGATCGTGATCGGCGAAGATCGCTTCGGCCGAGCCGTGTGGCTGGATCGGGACGGTCAAGAGCTTGCTGCGAGCGGGGTCGTCCCGATCGATCCACGCGAGCGTGCCGTGCAGATTCCGCTGGGTGAGCCGGCGACTGGCAGGTCTCGCCGAAGGGATGCGGAGCAGTCGAAACTCGTGGTCGCTCCCCGGCCCGTGGCAACCGGCCGCGGAACACCGGTTCACCAAGAGGGGCTGGATGGTCTTTGTGAACTCCTCCACGGAGCCCGGCGGCATCTCGCGGACCGATCGCTCGAGATCCTCAGGCGACGGCGCTGGATCCACGCGCTCGGCCGGCCGCTCGGCCGGCTGCGGTCGACAGAGCGACATCTTGATCCGTCGCTCGACGAGCGGGATCAGAGGATGGGTGGGGTCCAGGGCCCTCGCTCGGGCCAGTTCCTCGGCGGCCAACTCTAGCAGGCCGTATCGCTGACACCATTGGGCCAAGTCCAGGTGCTCGCGGAGGTCGCCCGGCTGGATCAGGGCTCTCTTTCGCTGGTAGCCCTCCTCCAGCGTCCGACAGTGGAACTCCACGTCGCCGGCTTTGACGTGGATCCGTCCACCCTCGACCACGACATCGAAGCCGTCCCCCGTTTGGGTTATCTCTCCTTGCAGCAGGCTGCCGTTCCGCAGCACGAGCGCCCCCGCGTCAGACTGGGATGCAACGGCGGACCCCTGGGCCAAGCCGACCGAAGCCGTCGACACGACGGCCACGACCGGGGCGACAACCACCAGAGCCAAGCTGAGCCGGTTCATGATCCGTGACATAGCGGGCGGAGAGTAAGTGATTCAACAAACCGGGTCAAGACAAGATGAGGCGGATTTCTACGTCCTTTAGGGGGACATTGTCACCCGGTGAGCACCGGAAATCACCACTTTTGGGGAAGCCCTGCCTGACCTACTGGAATCGCCTACCCGTCGGCGCTATACTAAGGGTTTCCGGGGATGGAAAGCCGTGACGGAAGCACGGGACGACGAGCAACGCGAAGTCTACTTCGAAGGGCTGGTTCAAGGGGTCGGTTTCCGTTACACGACGCGTCGGATCGCCGCGAGGTTTCGCGTGACCGGCTACGTCCGGAACCTGCCCGACGGCCGCGTGCTGGTGGTGGCCGAAGGCCCTCCGGAGGAGTTAGACCGGTTCCTGGCCGCGGTTCGCTTGGCGATGGACCGCTACATTGAGGACGTCGACCAGACCGTCCGCCCGGCCACCGGCCAGTTCCGCGATTTCGGCGTCCGGCACTAGCCCCGCCACCGGCGAACCGCCCGGGCTCGCGGAGCGTAGGGATACGCGTAGCGAAGGGTGCGCTGCCGGGCAGCCTTCAGGGTGTAGACGACAGTTAACGGGATGACGAAATGCAGATAGCTTTGGGGAGTCCGATTCTGGTAGCTGCTGCCCTTACGTGGCTGAAGCCGTTGTGGGTCGTCGGCGTGGCGGTGGCGGCGGCGCTGGGGGCGTTGTTCGGCATCTTGGCGGTGATGCGGTTGCTGGCCCCGAAGGTGGCCGCCATCGCCCATACGACTGCCAAGGAGGCGCTCTCCCAGCCGCTCTTCTACGTACTCCTGGCGATCGGCGTTTTCGTCATCCTCATTTCCCCCTTCGTCCCTTACAACACCTTTGGTGAAGACATCAAGATGCTGAAGGCCGAGGGCCTGACGCTGATCAAGATCCTGGCGATCATCCTGGCGGTATGGACGGCGAGTGTCTCCATTTCTGAGGAGATCGAAGGGCAGACGGCCTTGACGCTGCTGTCGAAGCCGATCGGACGCCGCCAGTTGATTGTGGGGAAGTTCCTGGGTGTGATTGCTCCGGTGGTCATTCTGTTCGTCATCCTGGGCGCGATTTTCCTCTCCACGGTCTCGTACAAAGTGGTCTACGACGCCCGGGAGAACAGCCTGCCGGAGGTTGAGCCCGCGCAGTGCCAGGAGGAAATGATCCAGATCATGCCGGGCCTGGCCCTGTCGTTCATGGAGGCGGTGGTGCTCGCCTCGATCAGCGTGGCGATCTCCACCCGGCTGCCGATGCTGGCCAACCTGGTGATCTGCGTGTCGATCTACGTGCTCGGCCACCTCGTGCCGGTGCTGGTGAACTCCGCCCTGGGGGAGTTTGCGATCGTCGGCTTCGTGGGGAGATTCCTCGCCGCGGTGCTCCCGGTGTTAGACAACTTCAGCATGGAGACGGCCATCTCCACGGGGCAGGAAGTCCCGTGGATCTATCTCGCGGCGACGGCGGGTTACTGCGCGCTCTACTGCCTGGCGGCCATGTTCCTCGCCCTGCTCTTGTTCGAGGACCGGGATCTGGCGTAGGCCGCGTCGGCCGGCCGGTGTGGGACGTGGGTGGCGAAGGTAGCCGGGGGACGGATCATCCCGAGTCGGCGTGTCCCGGCGTGTTCACGATTTCCGCCCGTTGCCCAACGCCACCATCACCCGATCGGTGATTGCCTGGACCAGCGCCTCCTGCTCGGGCGTGGTCGGGCGGCCGTTGGAGCCGGACGGCGTGCTCTCGCCCGGCTTGGCTTTGCGGAACCGCGGCGGGCAGAACGCCTCGGGGCGGACGCCGGTCTCCTTCCAACTGTCGCGGAACGCGTCGTTGGCGCAGACGTCGCAGTCTTCCAGCTCGTTCCGCGGGTCCTGGAAGCCCCACTGCCCTTTGAGTTGGAGAAGGGCCTGGGCCTCCGGCTCGGTGAAGTAGTTGACTCGACCTAGCCCCCGGGCGAGCATCAGGATTCGGCAGTAGGCGTCGAGGATCTCCGTCCACCAGTAGGCCTTCTCCACGGTCGCGTCGTAGCTGACCGTGCCGTGGTTGGCCAGGATGACCACGTTCGCCTTGTGCACGAAGGGCAGGATCGTGTCGGCAAACTCCTGGCCCCCCGGGATCGCGTACTTGGTGATCGGCGTCTCGCCGATGAAGATCTCCACCTCGGGAAGCACGCATTGGGGGATCGGCTCGCGGGCGATGCCGAAGGCGGTTGCGTGCGGCGGATGGCAATGGACCACGGACTTGATCTCCGGCCGCTCCTTCATGATCGCCAGGTGCAGCTTCACTTCGCTGGTCCGCTTCCGACGCCCGGAGATCTGGGTGCCCTCCATGTCGACCACGCACAGGTCGTCGGGCTTCATGAACCCCTTGGTGATCATCGTCGGCGTGCAGACCACCTCGTTCTCACTGACGCGGTAGCTGATATTTCCGTCGTTGGCCGCGGCGAAGCCCTTCTTGTAGAGCCGGTCGCCGATCTCGCATATCTCTTGCTTGATTTTGTAGATGTTGGTCATCGATTCGTTCTCGTTCCGGGCAACTGCGGTTATGTCGGCTCTTCGTCGGTCTCAAGCGCCTCGACGGTCACGTTGTCGAGGATGGCCGCGTTATAGGCGTCGATCGGCTTGACGTCGGGATAGAACGGCTGCGCGGCTTCTCGCCCCTCGCTGATCGCGATCCGACTGCCCACGCCGGCCCCCAGCTCGTCGTAGACGGCGATCTCCTCGGCCGACGGAGCCCCCTCCCCGACCAGGTCTGTCAGCGACAGCGGCACGACCAGCTTGAACCGGGCACCGGTCAGGCTGGGGTGCGAGCGGTTGAGCGTTACGGTCCCGACAACTTCTGCAATTCGCATCGAATGTCTATCCCAAGCGCTCGCGCAGGGCTTCCGGACACTCCCGGGGCCCTCCGCGGCAGAATCGGCTAATCATCTGTCTCATCGGGAAGAGGCTTGTGGTCCTCGAATCGACCACGAGCACGTTCGCCCCGACCGTCGCCGCCTCGGCGTCGACCATCCCGGCGTCGATTCCTAACATAGCCCGAACGCCCTTGTGCCGGTTGGCCAGACACAGGGCAACGGCCGGATACGCGCTGACGACCAGGCCCAGCGTGTTCGGCTTCGGGAGCTCGCCGGCCAATCGATCGGTCGCGGCCACCAGGCAGTCGGTTCGGTGGGTCTCGATCTCGATCCCTTCGCCGTTGAGCGCCCGGATCAGCGGGGCCGGGTCGAACCGAGAACCGAGAACCGTCATCACCAGGCGCACGCCCCCGGCCGCCGGCGTCGGCACGGCCTGATCGCAGACCAACGCGATCTTCTTGCGATGAAGCTCATCGCGCACCGACGGGGTGACCACCGCCTGGGGCGGCACGACCACGCGTCGCACGCCCTCGAGCCGGCCCTCCAATTCCGACATCGTCACCACCTGGCTGAGCACGACCAGCTCGCCGCTGGACGGACTCGACGCGGCTTGCGAACGCGTCCCGGCACCAGGGGCACCCGCGGGAGGCGAGGAGGAGGCCGAAAGGTCACCCGGCTGGACCGTCCCAGCGGTCTCCGCGCCCGGCTCGGGCGCAATCCCGAGCTTCGCGAGCACCTCGCGTACGAGCTTGTCGACGTCGATCGATGGTTCGGCCATCAGTCGCAAATCCCAAGGACGGACCAGCGGACGGGCGTGTTGTCGCTTTGGAGCAGCTCACGGGTGCCACGCCCGTCGCTGGTTACGATCACGGTCTCTCCTCTGCCGGCCCCGAGACGATCGACGGCCAAGACCGGGTCGCCGTCGGGCGAGCGGCCATCGGCCGCCAGCGGCTGGACGACCAGCAGCTTCCAGCCTTTCATCGAAGGATGTTTCACGGTCGACGTTGCGGTTCCAATCACACGGCCGGCGAGCATGTCAGGGATCAGGGGTCGGAGGTCAGGGGGCAGGATGCTCTTGTTCTGCGGGTTCGGTCAGCAAGCGCGATCTCGCTTCCATTCATCCCACGGGCCGCAGCCCGTGGGCTTTGGCTGTCCCTTGCTCTCAACGCTCGGTTCAGCAGTCTTCCTGCTTCCAGTTACCCATCGAAAAAATTACCCCACTCCCTAGTCCCTACTCCCTACTTCCTACTTCCCCAAAATCCGCAGGTTGTCGATCATCGAGCAGCGGCGTTCTCGAGTGAAGGTGAGGGGCGTGGTCGGGCCTTCGCCGGTTGGGGTGGCGATGGAGAAGGAGAGGTAACCTTCGCCACCGAGCCCCAGGCCGGCCATGCTCGGACCGTTCTTGACGAACAAGGTGGTGTCCATCACCTTGCCCATCTTGGTCATGTTGTCGACGTTCTTCGAGTGGATCATGGCCGTGTGCCGGAAACCGTGCTCGCTCCGATAGGCCATCTCGATCGCCTCGTCCACGTCGCGCGAGCGGACGAACGGCAGGAAGGGCATCATCTGCTCGACGGGCACGAAGGGGTTCGACTCGTCGGTCTCGCCGTAGATCAGCTCCACGTTGGGCGAGATGGTCTTGCCGATTCCGGCGGCCAGCACGGCGGCGTCCTTGCCGAGGAAATCGCGGCTGGGCACGTCGTGCTTCCTGCCGCCTTCGCCCACGCTGGTGATGGCGACTTTCGTGAACGCCTCGACCTCGGAAGCACTGAGCCGGACGGCGCCGGCCCGCTCCATGGCGGCCATCATCGCGTCGAACACCCGGTCGACGACGAACACCTGCTTCTCGGAGATGCACAGGAGGTTGTTGTCGTAGGCGGCGCCCTGGATGATGGATCGGGCGGCCCGGTCCAGGTCGGCGGTCTCGTCGACGACGACGGGCGGATTGCCGGGCCCGGCCACGATCGCCCGCTTCGCCTGCCGCATCGCCGCCCGGGCGACCCCCGGTCCACCGGTCACGCAGAGCAGGGCCACGTCGCGGTGCTTGAAGATCGCATCGGCCGTCTCCAGGGTCGGCTCGGTGATCAGGCAGATCAGGTTGTCGATTCCCAGGTCGCGATAGATCGCCTCGTTGAAGCGCCGCACGCCCTCGGCCGCCACGCGGCGTCCGCTGGGATGCGGGTTGATCACCAGCGTGTTTCCGGCGGCGATCATGCTCACCGCGTTGCCGGTGATCGTGGGGAGCGAGTGCGTCACCGGGGTGATCGCCCCGATGACGCCGAACGGGGCGTGCTCGATCACGGCCAGGCCGTGGTCGCCGCTGAACACCTCGCTCCGCATGAACTCCACGCCCGGCGTCCGCTCGCCGAGCACCTTCAGCTTTTCAATTTTGTGCTCGAGCCGGCCGATCTTGGTCTCCTCCATCTCCATCGTGCCCAGCTCCACGCACTGATCGATGGAGATTCGGCGGATGTGGTCGATGATCCGCTTGCGGTCGTCCATCGTTCGCCGGGAGAGCTGGTCGAAGGCATCCCGGGCGGCGGCGACCGCCTCGTCGACGCAGGTGAACATTCCGAATCGGCCCTGGTACCCGCCCCCGGCGACGACCGGAACGCCCGCCCCGTTCGATCCAAGGCGGCTGAGCACTTCCTCGACAACGTTGCGTATGACGGTCTCGTTGAGTTGCATGGCTTAGGAGCCTTCCGAGATTGTTGGTTTCGCACGATCTGCCAGATTCACTTGGACGGATTCCCTTCCTTCGCGTACACGCAGCGGTGGTCGACGTGAACGCTGTCGATAATCCCGATGATCACCGCGTCTACCGGGAGGGTCTTGGTCTCCGGCGTGAGCCGGGCACTGGACCCCTGCGTGACCAGCACGTACTCGCCCTCGCCCGCCCCCACCGTGTCGACGGCCACGAAGGTCCGCCCGGTGGTCTTCAGGCTGGCCCGGGTCTCGGCATCCACGCGGTACGGCTCGACGACCAGCAGCTTCCGGCCGACCATCGAGCCGACTTTCTGCGTGGAGACCAACGAGCCGGTGACCTTGCCCACGAACATCGCCTTACGCCTCCAGTAGCTGTTTTGCCTGCCGGGCGACGATCAACTCCTCGTTGGTCGGCACCACCCAAATCTGAACGCGGGTCGCCTCGGCGTGAATGGGGCCTTCGCCCTTGATTCGCTCGTTGGCCGCCGGATCGAGCACGATGCCCAGTTCCTCGAGGTCGCGGCAGACCTGGGCCCGGAATTCGGGACGGTTCTCGCCGATGCCGCCGGTGAAGGCGATCAGGTCGGCCCCGCCCAGCTCGACCAGGTACGCCCCCAGATAGTGCCGCACGCTGGAGACGAACAGGTCCAGGGCCAACTGGGCCCGTGAGTTCCCTTGCTCGGCCGCCTCGCGGACGTCGCGGACGTCGCCGCTGACGCCGCTCAATCCCAAAAGCCCGCTCTGGGAGGCCAGGATCGAGAGCACTTCGGCGAGCGACTTGCCGGTATGCTCCATCACGATCGGCAGGGCGAAGGCGTCGAAATCGCCCGCCCGGTTGTTCTGCGGCAGGCCGCTCTGCGCGCTCATTCCCATGCTCGTCGCCATGCTCCGGCCGCCTCGAATCGCGCAGAGCGAGCTCGATCCGCCGAGGTGGCAGGAGATGACCCGCAGGTCGTCTCGCCCCAGAAGCTCGGCGGCGCGCGTGGCGATGTAGCGGTGGCTGGCCCCGTGAAAGCCCCATCGCCGGATCAGGGCCTTCTCGGCCCACTCATAGGGAACGGCGTAGTAGCGGTTGCGATCCGGGATCGTCTGGTGGAAGCCGGTCTCGAACGCCGCCACCAAGGGGATCTCCGGCAGCTTGTCGTGCACGAGCCGCATCGCGTTGATATACGGGGGATTGTGGGCCGGCGCCACCTGATTCATTGCTTCCATCGCGGCGAGCACCTCGTCGGTCACCCGCTGTACGCCGCTCACGGATCCGCCGTGCACGGCCTTGAAGCCAATCGCCGAGACCTCGGACGCGTCGCCCAGACACCCTCGCTCGGGATCGGTCAACTGGGCCAGGCATTGGCGCACGGCCTCGGCGTGGTCGGCCACCTGGAGCGTATCCTCCCACTGCCGATCGCCGATTTCGACCGTCGAGCGGCTTTCGGGCGAGCCGATCCGCTCGATTCCGCCGCGGGCGATCTGGGTCTCGTCGTCCATGTTCAGGAGACGATACTTAAAGCTCGTCGATCCCAGGTTGGCTACGAGGATCTTCATGGCTTCCTTCTCCCGATCTTGCGCTTCGGCCTTCGACCCGCGGGCCGGCCGCCAGCGCACGGCTGCTTCCTTTCACGTCCTCACGAAAGAAACGCCTTGATCACGCCGTCGGCGGGACGGGGGATGATATGGCTGGCGACCAGCTCGCCGACCTGGCCGGCGGCGTTGGCCCCCGCTTCCACGGCGGCACGCACGCTGCCCACGTCACCGCGGACGACGGTCGTCACCAGTCCGCCGCCGATCTGGATCCGCTTGGCGATCTGGACGTTGGCCGCCTTGGCCATCGCGTCGGTCGCTGCGACCAGAGCCACGAGGCCCCGAGTTTCCAGTAGTCCAATGGCGTCTTGCATCGTCGGTTCTTCCCTTCTTCGTTGTGTCGAGTCTGGATGGTGTGCCTGCGAGTTATTCGGTCACGAGGAGGTGTCTGGAGCGGATTTTCGAGCCTTGGAGACCTGCGGCAGGACGACGCCGAGGTCCTCGTGAGGCCGGGGGATCACCTGCACGCTGACCACTTCCCCGATCCGGCTCCCGGCGTTCGCCCCGGCATCGGTGGCCGCCTTGACGGCGGCGACGTCGCCGGTCACAAACACGCTGACCAGGCCGCTGCCGACCTTGTCCCAGCCGAGGAACTCGACGTTGGCCGCCTTCATCATTGCGTCGCTGGCCTCGACCAGGGTGACGAACCCCTTGGCCTCGATCATGCCCAGCGCTTCCATAGCTTTTGCCATCGCTTGCTTCTCCCAATGCGTGAGAACATGAGTAATGAGTGGCGAGTGGCGGTCGCTTCCGCCCATTCCCCTACCACTTCTCACCTTCCACTTGCCAAATCTACGGTCTAAACAACTCCACCTTCTCCGCGTGCTCCAGATCGGCCGCGTTGCCCTCGTCGGTGTCCACGTGAACCTCCAGCTTGATCCCTTCGCCGACCCGGACGGCCAGACCCTCGAACACGGTGGGGCAAGGCGAATGGACCCGAAGGCTCATCCGATCGCCGTCGCGCACGCCGTAGAACCCGGCGTCGCTCGGACCCATGTGCACGTGCCGTTCGGCGCGGATCACCCCCTCGTCCAAGTCGACCACGCCCTGCGGTCCGACCAGCACGCAGCCGGGCGTCCCCTCGATCTTGCCGCTCATCCGCACCGGAAGATCGATACCCAGCGAGATCCCGTCCGTAAACGCCAGCTCCACCTGGCTGGCCGGACGCGTCGGCCCCAGCACCCGCACCGAAGGCAGCATCCGGCGCCGCGGCCCCACGACCATCACCGTCTCCTCGGCCGCGTAGTAGCCGTCCTGGTACAGCTCCTTCACCGGGGTGAGCTTGCGACCGGGCCCAAACAGGGTCTCCACGTGCTCGTCCGTCAAGTGGACGTGCCGGGCCGAGATGCTCACCACCAACTCCGGCTTGCCGTCCGGCGCGCCGATCTGCTTGAGCACGATCTCGCGGACGATCTGCTCGACGAGGCTTCGATCCATAGGAGACGCGATGCTCATTCCGTCTGATCCTAGCGCGGCCTGCGGCCGCAACCAACGTACTCATCACGCTCCGCGTGATGCACGCCAAAGTACTCATCACGCTCCGCGCGACGTGCACCGTCACGCGGAGCGTGACGGCTACAATAGTATCTCCCTACGCGTTGTCGGTCGCGCCGGCGACCATCAGATTCACTCCGCCCGCCAGAAGCTTGCTCCGCCAGTCTTCCTCAATGCCGTGATCCACCACGAGATCCCGCACCGCATCCAGTCCGCAAAGCTGCACCAGGCTCTGGTGTCCGAACTTGGAGCTGTCGACGACGAAGATCACTTCGTCGGCGGCGTTCATCATCACCCGGTCCGTCCCCACCAGAAGCGGGTTATTGTCCCAAAACCCTTCGTCGTTGACCGCGGCCACGCTCAGGATCGCCTTCCGCACCCGCAACGAGCCCGCCATCTGCTCGGCGTACGGTCCTTGGGCCACGCCGGTCCGCGGGCAGATGTTGCCCCCGATCAGGACCAGGTCGCTCCCCGGATGCATCGCAAACAGGCTCGCCACGGGCAGCGAGTTGGTGACCACCTGGAGGGGCCGGCCGACCAGCAGGCGGGCGACCTCGTAGGTGGTCGTGCCCCCGCCGAGCAGGACGGCGTCTCCATCCTCGACGAGTCCCACGGTCCGTACGGCGATGGCCCGCTTCTGATTCCAGTTCTGGCGCTGCCGGGCGTCGAAGTGGGGCAGTCGCGGCGACGTCTCGGTGTACAAGACCCCGCCGTGAATCCGTCGGGCGGCCCCCTCCTCTTCGAGCTGCTCCAGGTCGCGCCGGATCGTCGACTCCGATACGGCCAACTCGCTGGCCAAGTCCCGGGGCGAGGCGAACCGCCGCACCCGGACCAGTTCCAGCAACCGACTGCGCCGTTCTTCTCCGACCATCGCAGTTCACCCCAGAGGAGGCAGTCTCACTACAACAATACGATTATCTTCGATGGAGTGGAAGAACGCAAGCATCCGATGGCACCTAAATGAAGAATTAGTTGCACTGCTGTGCAACGAATAGCCACAATGCGACGCACCAAACGGTTGAATTGTGTCATTTCTGCGATTTTGCGCGAATATGGGAGTTCTGGCGAATATAAGACATGTCTCAGGATGGGTGCGTAGTAGTTCGTTGTGGCCGATCGACCCCCCGTCGAGGGCCGGGAGTGCAAATGCCGAGGAATCGACCGAGACCGTCCGCTGGCGTTGTTCCTTACCGTCCAAACGGGTTGTCTGGAGCACCCCGGACTCGTATAATCCCCGGCTCCGCGCCACACGGTCGGCGGCACCGTGCCCCGGGCAGTGGGAGCGGTCTCCCGGCAAGCCTCCTCGCTCGGCACCGAAGAACTGAATGAATCCGCTTGGCCGTGAGCTGCGTCTGCACACCGTTGGAGGGCGTCGGCCCGGCTTGGCGCAGAGGGCAGCGAAACCATGCTTTCCTGGTCCGAATTCTGGTCCTGGTACACCGCCAGCGAGTGGGTGATCCGGCTGGTCATGCTGGTCATCGTCGTCAACCAGCGTCGCCCCCCGAGATCGGCCATGGCGTGGCTCATGGTGATCTTCTTCCTGCCCTGGCCGGGGCTCGTGCTCTACCTGCTCATAGGCGAGAACCACCTTCCTCGTCGCCGGATGGAGCAGCACGCCCGACTCGTCGAGGAGCTGTTGGCCGTCCGTCGCCGGTTCGAGGACCACCCCAGCGCCGTCCATCCGGAGCTCGCCCCCGAATCGATGGCCGCCGTCACCTTGGCCGAGCACCTCGGATACATGCCCATTCTGGGCGGTAACGACGTCGAATTGATGACCCGCACCGAAGACGTCATCGATCGGCTCATCGCCGATATCGACGCGGCCGAGCACCACGTGCACCTGCTGTTCTACATCTTCGCCGACGACGAGACGGGCCGCCGGGTGGCCGAGGCGCTGGCCCGGGCGGTCGAACGGGGCGTCCCGTGCCGCGTGCTGGTCGACTCGGTCGGATCGGCCCGGATGCTCAAGCGCCTGGGGCCGCAGATGGTCGCCCAGGGCATCCGGCTCCACGAGACGCTGCCCGTGGGCATCTTCCGGCGTCGCATGGCGCGGATCGATCTGCGGAACCACCGCAAGCTGGCGGTGATCGACGGCCGGATCGCCTACACGGGCTCGCAGAACATCGTCAACGCCGACTACGGGCACAAGGATCTGGCGTGGCACGACATGATGGCCCGGCTGGCCGGCCCGGCCGTGTTGGAGCTTCAAGCGGTGTTCGTGGCCGATTGGTACTTCGACACGGATGAGCTGCTCGACGGCGACGACGTCTTCCCCGATCCGCCGGTCGCCGGAACGACGCCCGTGCAGACGTTGCCCAGCGGCCCGAGCTACCCGACCGAGAACTACCAGCGGCTGGTGGTCGCCGCGCTCTACGGCGCCCGGCGGCACGTCATCCTCACCACGCCGTACTTCGTGCCGGACGAGCCGTTCATGCAGGCCCTCCAGGTGGCCGTGTTGCGGGGGGTCGAGGTGGAGCTGATCGTGCCCAAGCGGTCCGACCGGTGGCTGGTGACCGCGGCGTCTCGGGCCTACTACGGCGAGCTGTTGGACGCCGGGGTGAAGCTTCACCTCTACAACGCGGGACTCCTGCACTCCAAGACGATGAGCATCGACGACGCCGTGGCGTTCCTCGGCACCAGCAATTTCGACATCCGCTCGTTCGCCCTGAATTTCGAGGTCAACCTGCTTCTGTACGACAAGGAGGTGACCGAGCGGCTCCGCGCCGAACAGCAGGAGTACATCGACAACTCCGTGCAACTGACCCGTGAGGAGTGGCAAGAACGCCCGATCGCGCAGAGAACGGTTCAACACGTCGCCAAGCTGCTCAGCCCGTTGCTGTAGTCGGGCGTATGGGTTCGGAAGAAACCGGCTCGGCGCGTGCGGCGAGGGGGCCCCAAACGCTTCCTGGCGCGGCGTCCTAATTGGACAGCGCCACTTTGGCGTCTCATCGTAACCCGAAGCGTAAGCGAGGGCACGCGTTGCTCCGAATTCCTCGCTTACGCTTCGGGTTACGATATTCCAGGGGTTTCGCGCCGATGTGGCGCTTTCCGACTAACCTTCCTCCATCATCCTGATCCGATGGTGCGACGCGGCCTGGGCCATCACGTCTCGCTCCTGCGCGTCGGTGAAGAACTGGGGCTTTCCCACGACCGCCGCGGCGACCATCGACTTGGCGGCGTCTTCGACGATCAGCGCCCGGTAAAAGGCCTGTTTCATGTTCGCCCCCAGGCAGCAGACGCCGTGGTTGGACATGAAGATCGTGTCGTGCTCCCGGGCCGCTTCGGTGACCGCGTCGGCCAGGGCCTGCGTGGTGGGAGTCACGTAGGGGATCGTGGTCCGCCGGCCCAGGTCGTTGACGAACTCGAAGAACATCGGGCGCAGCTCCACGCCCGAGCTGACCACGCCGCAAAGCCAAGGGGAGTGCGTGTGGAAAACGGCGTTCACGTCGGGCCGTACGCGGTAGATCCCCAGGTGCATGTTGACTTCCGAGGTCGGTTTGTGCGGGCCCTCGACCTGGCGGCCGCTTTCCAGCTCCATGCCGCAAAGATCGTCCGGCTCCACCTCGTCCATCGCCAGTCCGCTCGGTTTCATCCAGATGACACGGCCGTCGCGGGCGCTCGTGTTCCCGCCGGCGCCGACGACGAGGTGGGCTTCGTAGACTCTCTTGCCATATCGGGCGAGCTCTTCTCGGATCGAGGGCATGGGGAGGTCCTTTCTCTGAACAAGAACCGGATGGTCCCACGGGCGAAGCCGCAAGCGGCTTGAAATCGTGAAGTCCGTGCGCGCGACTGTAGCCCGTGATCTCAAGCGGAGTCAGTCAGCAACAGTCAACCGTGCGGGTGGACGATGATCTTCATCCCGCCCTGCGTTTCCATGGTTTGAAACGCCTCGTTGATGTCGTCCAGGGGGAAGTGGTGCGTGATGATCGGCTCGGTGCGGACCATGCCTCGCTCCAGCAGCTTCACCGCCAGCTCGTGATGCCGGGGCACGCACCCGTGCGAGCCGGTCACGAAGCACTCTTTGTAGTGGATCGTGTTGGAGAGGACCGACATCGGGCGCACGTGCTTCCCCAGCCCGCCGAACAGGTTCACGTGCCCGCGATGGGCCACCATCTCGATCGCCTGCTCGTGCGCATCGACCGAGGGGCACGTGGTCATCACCACGTCCGGGCCTTCGCCGCCGGTCTCCTCGCGGCAGCGGGCCACCAGGTCCTCCTCCCCCGAGTTGACGTAGACGTCGGCGTCGTACTTCCTGGCGATCGCCATCCGCTCGGGGCTCAGCTCGGCGCAGATCACCTTGACGGCGCCCATCGCCCGGGCGGCGTCGATCATCATGCAGCCGATGGGGCCCATGCCGATGATCGCGATCGATCGGCCCAGCGACATGCCGACCAGCTCCAGGCCGTTGAGCACGCAGGCCAAGGGCTCGGCCAGCGCGGCCACGTCGAAGCTCAGCGCGTCGCCGAACGGTGCGACGGGCCCCTCCTCGAGCACCAGTCGCGGCAGCTTCATGTACTGGGCGAACGCGCCGGGGATCTGGTAGCCGATGGCGTAGTTGATCTCGCAGTTGTTGCCCAGGCCGTTGCGGCACCAGTGGCACTGTCCGCAGGGGACGTCGGCCCCCACGGCCACGCGATCGCCCTCCTTGACCCGGGTGACGTTCTTGCCGGCCTTGACGACCACGCCGGCCGTCTCGTGGCCGATGATCGCCGGCGGCTTCACGCGGGGGTTCCCGTGGTGGAAGATGCGGACGTCGGACCCGCACACGGCGACCGATTCGACCTTCAGCAGGGCCGAATCGTCGTCGATTTGGGGATCGTCGACTTCTTTGACCACGATTTTATCGAGCTCTTCCAGGACGGCGGCTTTCATGGTGCGTTTCTTCCGGATTAGGGGGAATTTGTTGGGGATCGGCCGAAGAATTACCTCCCGACTTTAGTAGCAGGCACACGCCGTGTGCCGTCCGCCGGTTACGGCACACGGCGTGTGCCTACTACTCCGCAAATGCGGAAGTTGCTCTTCGGCCGATCCTAGGTCAGGATTGTCGCGTTGTCTCTGCCGTCAAGCGTCTTTCGCGTCGTGCGGCGAACCGTGTGTTGTGGATGACGAGGGGCGTGCCGGCGGGCCGCCCACGCGCGGCCTCTACGGCCGGATCAGCACCTTGGCGAAGAACTCGCTCTGATCCCGCATCATCACCAGCGCGTCGAGGGCCTTGTCTAGCGCAGCGCGATGCGTGACGAGCGAGTCGAGATCCACGGCCCCGGAGGCCACGGCCGCCAGCACCGCGCGCCAGTCGTCGTTGTTGCCCTGGGCGCTGAACGAGGAGTTCCAGGTGCCGAGCACGTCCAGCTCGCGCCGCATCGTTTGGGAGATGAGCGAAGCGGGGATCGTCACGTCGGCCGAGGGATTGCCGAGGATGACGACTCGCCCCCCGACTCGGGCGGCGGCCATCGCCTGGTTCAACGTGATCGGCACTCCCGCCCCCTCGACGCAGACCTCCGCGCCGTATCCGCCGGTCAGCTCGTCGACCTTCTCCAGCGGGTCGACCCGGCGCGGGTCGAAGGCCAGCTCGAAGCCGAGGCGCCCGGCCATCGCCAGCTTCTCCGCCACGAGGTCGAAGAGGATCACCCGGGCGGCGCCCATCATCCGGGCCCACTGGGCGCAGATCAGGCCGATGGGCCCGGCCCCGAAGATCACCACCGACTCGCCCACGAACCCGCCGCCGGCCCGCTTCAAGGCGTGAAGCGCGACGGCGGCCGGCTCGGTCATCGAGGCCGCTTCGAGCGAGACGCCGTCGGGCACCGGGATCAGGTTTTGCGGCGGAACGGCCACGTACTCGGCAAAGGCCCCGTCGCGCCGGGAGCCGTAGTAGTCGTAGTCGGAGCACTGGACGTAGTTGCCCAGCTCGCACGACGCACAGCGGCCGCACCACAACAACGGGAACACGACCACCCGGTCGCCGGGCGCGTAGCCCTCTACGTCGTCGCCGCATGCCTCCACCGTCCCGGCGAACTCATGCCCACAGATCGTGGGGAAGTGGTACGTGCCCTTGACGAACGTGCGGGGGATATCCGAGCCGCAGACGCCGCAGAACCCGACGCGAACGAGCACGTCGCCCGGCCCCGGCTCCGGTCGGGGGACCTTCTCGAAACGTGCATCGCCCACGGCGTGTAGGACCAGGGCGTTCATAGTCGACTCGGGGGTCATCGAGGTCGCTCCATAGGGGGGGCTGAAGGCCGGCGGGAAGAAGGCGGCCGAGAGCCGGCGACCGCTTACTGGGCCAGAGTCTGCGCCATTCTCGCACCGCTCATCTTATCGCAGCGCCGCCAGCCTGCCCAGTGCCGTCGTGTCGTTCGCGAGCCTCGCGAGGGACCGTGGGATGGGAAAGGGGGATGAGGGGGTGGCCGGGTGACGGGGTGACGGGGTGAGGGGGTGACGGGGTGACGGGGTGAGGGGGTGACGGGGTGAGGGGGTGACGGGGTGACGGGGTGACGGGGTGACGGGGTGACAGGGTGGACGCGCACGCCCTCGGCTTGCGGCTAAACGAACGCCACTCGCCACCCACCACTCGCCACTCTCTCGTGGATCATCCCGGCGTTGGGCCGTGGGCGAACAGCTCGTAGAGGAAGGCCGGGATGTCGCCGTGGCAGGGGACCGTCTGGAACAGGACCCCCTGCGCGATGCCGAGGACCAGGCATGCACGAACGAATAAGCGATTCCCGCGGGACCAGGACTCCGATCCCTGGAGCCAGAGGAAAAGGCAGCCGTAGAGGGCCGGGATCGAGATCGCCAGGTGCCGGCTCATGAACCCGAGCTCCCGGGCGGACATGTACGAGATGAACGGCAAGAAGCACGCCGGGACCAGCGCGATCGCGGCGAGCACGCTCTGCTTCCAGCGGAACGCCTTGGGGAGGACGCCCAGGAGCCCCAACAACAAGAGCGGCTGGAAGGACATCAGGGCGACGAGGTAGTAGTACGGAGGGCGCGAACGAATCATGCGCATGAAGGGGTTGTCGTCGGCCGGGCCGGGCGCCACCCAGTCGGGCAGGAACACTCCGTAGACGTGATAGAAAAACCCCGTCCAGACCCCCACGGCCAACGACACGGGAAGCACGTACGCCAAGAAAGACGCTACCTTCTCTCGGAGCGGCACGGATCGCACCGCGAGCACCAGAACCGGAAACCAAAGCACCACCGCCGCCGAGAGCTTGGTGGCACAAGCCATCCCCCCCAGGACCCCGCAGACGCCCCACAATGCGAGAGACCGCTTCCTGGCCGCAACAAACGCCAGGGAAATGCTCAGGGAGACGAGGCCGGCCAAGAGATTGTCCATCCACAGCCGCGCAGAGATCGACGAGAGAATCGGGTCGAACGCGGCGGCCAGCAGGCAGACTCCGGCCGCAGACGGAGCCCTCTTGTGCGCCAACGCCCACTCGCGCACGACGATCCAAATCGCCGCGACACAAAGGGCGTGGCCCGCCAACGAAACAAGCACCCCGAAGTCCGTCCCACCCAGCCAGACAAACGGCACCAGCAGCAGAACGTAGAGCGGCGGGTGATAGAACAAAGGGCGATTGTACCGAGGGTTCTCCAGGAGGGACTGCGGCGCATCCCGGGGAATCGTGTACTGCCCGTTCTCCACGACGTTGCGGGCAAGCAAGGCGTAGATGACTTCGTCGTTCTCCCGGTGGGACTGAAAGAAGACCGGCACCTTGCTGAGCAGAATCAGGGCAAGGATCAGCCACAGCTTCCGGGAAGAGACGTCGAGGATCTTGGGTTCGCGAGCCGCGCTCATCTGCCGTGACCGTTCAGGGGATTCTCGCCGGCATGGGATGGGGTGCGGATCCTGTGTGTTGTTCCGGTCGGAGCTGCGCCGGGCTATCGTTAGCATACCTCGGCAACCCGACCCCGGTGAGCCGAAGGGCGGGGGCGCGCTAGTGGCCGCTTGTTCGCCGGGGTGCTATACTCAGCAACGTGCCGTTCGGGCGGATTGTCGAGCGTGTTGGATCTCGTTGAGCCCTTCCGAGCCAACGTGCGAAGGCCGACCGACCGAAGCCCGATTGCCTGGCAGAGAACGTCGGACGCCCGCGCTTCGGCCACGACGGCTTTGGCGCTCGACGTCCGAGAGGAGAAAAGCCGTGCGGAGGACGGTCGCGTGGGTCGCTTTGGGCATCTTGGCCGGCGTGCTGGTGGCGGTCTACGTCCGGACACGGCCGAACCGCGCGAATGTCCCGTTGGTCGACGCGCCGACGAAGCCCGACGCCCGGCTCCTGCCGGATGAGGCCCGCCGCGACGCCGATACGGCCGGGCTCACCGGCCGGATGGCCGGTTCCGGTCAGCTCGTCTTGCCGCCGCCGGCTCCGAGAAAGATCCACCCCCTGCTGAACGAAGCCGACGAGGCGGTCCTGGCCGAGGGCAGCGAGGAGGTTCGCTCGACGGCCGCGCCGGAGTTGGCGGAGGTGATCCGGGCGGTCCTCCAGGCGGCCGGCGAGTCGGACGCGCCCGCCTCGTTGACCATCGACTACCCGCTCGACGAGACGATCTTCCCCCCGGAGATCGTCCCTCCCACGTTCCTCTGGCACGAGCCGATTGAGCAGGCGGATACGTGGCTGATCGACGTGGCCTCGGCCGGCGAGTCGGAGCACATCTACGTCCTTTCGCCGGGCAACCCGCCTCCTGCCGGTCCGATCGACCCGGAGTGCATCAGCGAGCACAACGAGATCTACCAGCCGACTCCTTACCAGGCCTCGGCCAGAAGCTGGACCCCCAGCGGCGGAGTCTGGACGGCAATCAAACAGGGCTCGGTCGGGCGAACGTCGACCGTGACCATCCTCGGCTTTTGCAGCAGCGAGCCGGCCGAAGCGATCTCGCGCGGCCGGATATCGATCACCACTTCGCTGGACCCGGTCGGCGCGCCGATCTTCTACCGCGACGTGCCGTTGGCGCCGGAGCTGACCCAAAAGGGCGTGATCGCGCCGCTGGGCGAATACGCGGTGAGCCTGATCGGCTGGCGGCTTCGCGATATCTCCAAGCCCCAGAGCCGGCTCCTTTTGACCAACGTGCCCAGATGCACCAACTGCCATTCGTTCTCCGCCGACGGCAAGACGCTCGGCATGGACTTGGACGGCCCGCAGGGCGACAAAGGCTCCTACGCGATTGTCCCGATCGCCAAGGAAACGGTGATCGAGGAAGAAGACGTGATCAGTTGGAATTCCTTCGCGGACAAGCCCAAGGATCACAGGACCATCGGTTTCCTCTCTCGGATGTCTCCCGACGGCCAGTACACGCTCACGACGCTCAACGAAGCCGTGTACGTCTGCAACTTCCTGGACCACCGGTTCCTTCAAGTCTTCTACCCGACGCGCGGTATTCTGGGGTATTACTCCCGGGCGACCGATGAGATCCGAGCGCTGCCCGGTGCCGACGACCCGAAGTACGTGCACTGCGACCCGGTCTGGACCCCCGACGGCGAGCATCTCGTCTTCGCCCGCGCCGAGGCCAAGGACCCCTACCCCGAGGACGGAACACTCGCCGAACGTGCCAACGATCCCACGGAGACGCAGATCCAGTACGACCTCTACCGGATGCCCTTCGACGGCGGCCGAGGCGGCAAGCCGGAGCCGATCGCCGGGGCCTCGGGCAACGGCATGAGCAACACGTTTCCCAAGGTCTCGCCCGACGGCAAGTGGATCGTGTTCGTCAAGTGCCGCAACGGGCAGCTCATGCGTCCGGACAGCACGCTGTGGATCGTTCCCGCTCCCGGCGGCCCGGCCCGGCGGATGCGGTGCAACACCCGACGTATGAACTCCTGGCACAGCTTCTCTCCCAACGGCCGCTGGATGGTCTTCTCCTCCAAGGCGAACACGCCTTACACGCAGATGTTCCTGACCCACGTCGACGAGAATGGAAACGACAGCCCCGCGGTGCTGATTCCGGACTCCACCGTAGCCAACCGGGCCGTCAATCTCCCCGAGTTCGTCAACGTCCCTTACGACGGGCTGGAGAGCATCCGCGTGCCGGCGCTGGAGTACCTCCAGCACGGCATACGAGGCGTCGAACTGGGCAAGAAGGGGATGCTCGACGAGGCGATGGCCGAGTTCGAGGCGGCGGTCAAGCTCCGACCCGACTACTGGCAGGGACACCTCAACGCAGCCGTCGTCCTCCTCGATCGACGGATGCTCGACGAGGCGATGGCGAGCCTCGACAAGGTGCTAAAGACCGACCCCGGACGCGGCCGCGCGCACGGCAGCGTGGGGGGCGTCCTGGCAAGAAATGGGATGCTCGACGAGGCGATGGCCCATTTCCAGGCGGCGCTGGAGATCGATCCCGACGAAGCGGAGGCTCACGCCAATATGGCAAGGCTCCTCGTGCAGAAAGGGATGCTCGACGAAGCGGTGTCCCGTCTCCAGACGGCGATAAAGCTCGACCCCGAAAACGCACGTCGCTATTCCGAGCTGGGGACCCTCCTGTTCCAAAGGGGGATGCTTGAGCCGGCCTGCGAGCAATTCCAGAAATCCCTCAACATCGACCCGTCCCACAACGACGCCCGCCTCGTGTTCGCCAAGACGCTCGCCGCACGGGGAGACTTCGCCGCGGCCGTCGCTCAGCTCCAACAGGCGATGGTGGCCGACCCGAACAATCCGTGGCGCGCAAACGACCTCGCCTGGCTGCTGGCCGTTTGTCCCCAAGACGACGTCCGTGACGGCGCCAAGGCGGTCCGGCTCGCCGAGCGGGTCTGCGCCGTCACCCGCCACCGCAACCCCGTGTTGTTGAGCACCCTGGCGGCCGCCTACGCCGAAACGGGCAAGTTCCCCGAGGCCGTCGCCACCGCGACCAGGGCACTCGATCTGGTCAATCCCCAGGACGAGCGCCTGGCCCAAGGGATCCGTCAACATCTAAAGCTCTACCGAGCCGGCAAACCCTGCCGTCCGTTGCGAAACGGACCGACCGATTGAGTTCTTCACCGGGCCGGGCACATAACAAAAGGCGAGGCTCCACGGTCGGAACCTCGCCTTGTTGAATTCTCTTGCCCGCTTGTGTTGGGGCCGCCTATTTCGGCTTCACGAAGCGGCGGCGGGACGGTGCACGTCGCGACGCCTTCGGGGCCGCCGCGTCCGCCCAGCGGGCCACCAGCTCCTCCAACTCGCGGTCCAACCAGCGAGCGAACTCCTGGTACGACTCGCTGGCGACCTTCACCGGCACGTCGCCGTAGGGACTCGCTCTGCGGCGAGGGCTCAGACCGAAGCGGTCGCGTCGCATTTCGTTCTCCACCGGAGGGTCATCCGTAACGTAGGCGTGATCGCCGGATCTTGTGAAAACAAGATTCCCGACCGAAGCACTGCCGCCGGGGACTGACGGTCACCCCGGAAAGCTACCTTCCATACGTAGGACAGCCCCGCCCGGTTCGGGTTCGCCCGCCCACTTCGCGGCAAGATCACGGGCCGAACCGCTGCGCAGCAGAAGGCCCGGCCAGGTCGCAGGCGGATCGGGCCGGGCTCCGGCTGCCAGGGATTCATCCGGGGGCGTTTTCCCGCAGTTTGCCTACTGCTGCGGTGCCGCCTTCGGCTCGCTTGCCCCCCGAATTAGGGCCACGTCTTCAATAGTCAATAGCGCGCCCGTCTCTGCCCAACCGGCGGATCAGGCTGGGACCGCACGAGCAAGAGGCCACTATTGACTGATGGGCCCCCCTGTCGCTAGATCCTGTCGATCTTGCCTCGCTTCTGACAACTACCTATAATCCGCGGCCCTGCGACTCGGAGCGGTTTTCTGCGAACAGACTGCGCGCCGGCAGGTTTTCGGACAGCCCGACCGCGAAAAGCACCTTGGCCCCCATGGTTCCGATCTGCAATAATGGGAAGGTGGCGCGACCGGGAGGGTAGAATCGCGAACAATTGCCAAGAATCCTTCGTAACCGGACCAAACGTGTCCGGCGCGTGGCCGAAACCGAGAGTAGGCTTCGCGGCGCCCCGCAGAGGAACGAGATAGGGGGCGTATTCAAGCCACGGGAGACGCCGCCCAGGTCGAGTGGTTCCGGACGCGCCGAGTGGCGCGGCCGCAGAGTCGACGGGGTCGGCAACGTGGGGTTTCGAGAATCGGAGTCGACCGGTCGTGGTTATCCCGGTCGACAAGGTCGCCTTTTAGCGACATCGTAGCGTAATCTCACCAGGTATGTGTTGCTTGGAAACGACGCCTCTTCGCACCGACCCGGCGAGCCGTCACATACCTCACAGGTCGCGAACCGAACGTTTTAGTCCGACACGGGCGCTTTCCGCTTTGGCTGAAACCTACGGCGGGGATTGGCCGATGACAGCACTGCAAGCGACTCCGCAGCGCGGCACGGAAGGGCCACTTGTCGGATCCATTCAGGATGAGCGGAGCGTAAGCTAGAATTCTGAGGACGGAATCGTTCGTTTTCCGCCCCAGCCTTCAAGGGAGAAGAAGGATGCACATCTACGGCCCAACCCATCTGCACGGGGCCCAGCAAGTCGGCCCGCCCCATACCTCTCGGGCTTCCAAGCCCGCCGAGCCGGACTACTCCGGGCCGATTCAGGATGAATTGGAGATCTCCGACGCCGCGCGACTGGTCAACAAGGTCGGCGAGGTGCCGGAAATACGGCAAGACCGGGTCAACCAAATCCGTGCCCAAATCGCCGCAGGCACGTACGAGACGGACGAGAAACTGGAAATCGCGTTGGGTCGGCTCCTGGACGAGATCGGCTGACGCGATTTTGGGGCAACTGGGGCAACCGGCGCGGGTCGCGTGCCACGTCGGTCCCCCGATCTCCAACGGCCCACGTTCCGGCCCGCTTCGTCATCATGTCCAACGACTTCTCGCTCGGTTCCGTTCAGGTCAAGCTCCCGCCGATGGAGCAGTTCGCGCAGTTCCTCCAGCGCCGGGGCAAGCGGATCACCCGGCAGCG
Source organism: Thermoguttaceae bacterium (assembly GCA_035528065.1). GTDB lineage: Bacteria > Planctomycetota > Planctomycetia > Pirellulales > Thermoguttaceae > DATKZH01. The sequence goes on from DATKZH010000753.1 coordinate 56,568, forward strand.
TCGGCTGATCGTCGAAACCGTGTTCAGCCACCACGACCACTTCGACGCCGACGAGCTGATGGGGCACCTCCGGGATCTGATCGCCAAGCGCGAGGTGAGCCGCCCCACCGTCTACCGCACGCTCTCCGAGCTGGTCGAAGCGGGCTTGTTGCGCAAGATGACCCTCGGCGGACGTAGCGTCTTCGAGCACGAGTACGGCTACCCCAGCCACGACCACCTCTACTGCCAGGTCTGCAACCGGCTGATCGAGTTCCAGAGCGACGCCCTGGAGCGGCTCCGCGACAAGGTCGCCCGCCGGCACGACTTCCAGGTGGTCGGCCACCGGATGTTCATCACCGGCATCTGCTCCGACTGCCGCCGCAGGCAAGGATAAGCTCGCCCGCATCCTTCCGCCGCTTGCGGCTTCGCCCGTCACTACAGCCCCGAGCCGCCCGACGTCTTGCCGGCCCGCTCTCGACAGGCTGCCCGGCAGGCCGCTTCTCGTTCGCTACAAGTCATGGGGTGCCAATGACTTCACTGGCGATCTTGAGCCGTGCGGCCACGGCTGGTAGAGTCGAAGGTGGGTGCCGCGCTCAGATTCGGGGCGACTGGAATAGCGGATTCTCGGCCGAAGCCATGACCAAGGTAAAACCGGTAGGAATCGACCTGGGGACCACCAACTCGGCGGTGGCCTGGGTAAACCCGTCGGGCCGGTCGGTGATGGTCCGCAACTCGGAGGGCGACTTGCTGACGCCCAGCGTCGTGCTGTTCGACGACGCCGAAGTCGTGGTCGGCAAGGAAGCGAGAAACGCGACGGTCGTCCATCCCGACCACGTGGCCGAATGGGTCAAACGCGACATGGGCTCGCCGGTCTACAGCCGGGCGATTCGCGGGGAGTACCTGCCGCCGGAAGTGATCCAGGCCTGCGTCCTGCGGAAGCTGAGGGCAGACCTCGTCGAGGCGTTGGGCCCGGAGGTCAAGGTGGTCATTACCGTCCCGGCCTACTTCGACGAGCCTCGCCGCAAGGCGACCGCCGACGCCGGCGAGATGGCCCGCTTGAGCGTCCTGGACATCGTCAACGAGCCAACCGCCGCCGCGCTGGCCTTCGGCGAGATCCACGGCTACCTCTCGCCCACCGGCGGGGCCACCGACCGGATGAACGTGCTGGTCTACGACCTGGGCGGCGGCACCTTCGACGTCACCCTGCTCCGGCTCCAGCCGGGAAACCTCTGCACGCTGGCAACCGACGGCGACGTGCAGCTCGGCGGCCACGACTGGGACATGCGCCTGGTGGACTACGTGGCCGAGTCGTTCCAAAGGGCCCACGGCGTCGATCCCCGCCACGACCCGGCCGCCTTGAATCGCCTCTACAACGAGGTTATCGCGGCGAAACACGCGCTGAGCGCCCGTAGTCGGGCCACGATCCGGGTCGAGCACGGGGGATTCTCCGACGAGATCGGCGTCAGCCGCGGCGAATTCGAGGAACTGACCGCCGATCTTTTGGAACGAACGGCTCACACGACGCGTCAATTGCTCGTGGCCGCGCGCCTCCAGTGGGCGGACGTCTCCCGACTGCTCCTCGTGGGGGGAGCCACGCGTATGCCCATGGTCCACGAGATGCTCCAACAGATGACCGGGATCGCGCCGGATCACACGGTCAATCCCGACGAGGCGGTTGCCCGGGGCGCAGCGCTCTATGCGAGCCACCTTCTGGCAGAGCAGGCAGAAGGGGGGCCCGGCTCCAACTTCCGGGTGACCAACGTCAACTCCCACAGTCTCGGGGCAGAGGGGATCGAGCCGGAGACGCTCCGCAAGGCCAATATCGTGTTGATCCCGCGGAACACTGCCTTGCCGGCCAAGTTCACCAAGCGGTTCATCACGAAAAGGGCGGGCCAGCGGTCGATCGTGATCCAGGTCCTGGAGGGCGAAAGCTCATTGCCCGACGAGTGCACGGCCATCGGGCGAACGGTCATCCGCAACCTGCCCCCCGACCTGCCCCAAGGCTGGCCGGTTGAGGTCACGTTCGAGTATGGCGCCAACGGACGCCTGACGGTGCACGGCGTGGTCCCCGGGACCCACCACGAGGCGGCGTTGAGCATCGAACGGAACGTGGGTCTTTCGCGTGAGGGCGTGTCGCGTTGCCGAGAGGCCGTTTCCTCCGGTTCCGGTTTCGATGCCTTCGAGTCGCTTGTGGATGAGGCATTGGGACTTGACGAGGCAGGGGCCCCGTCGGGGACCTCTCGACGGCCGTCCGCCGACGAGTCCGCGGTCCCGGGAGCAAGCCCGGGACCTCCGCCCGAGCCCCCAGGCAAAGCCACGGCTGCCGCTCCGCCCGGGCCGACATCGGAGCCCATGACGTTCTATCCCGAGCCGGATGACGCGACCCAACCGGAAGGCGGACCGCCGCCTAAGCACGTCGCTCCCCCGCCAGGCGCGGGCCGTCAGGCCGCAGGCGCCGGGCGCCAACCTCCGGCGCGCGCGGCCGATCCCGAGTGGGCGCGCCGCGAGCCGCCCGTGGCCCGGCGCCGAAGACCGATCGCCCGGTGGTGGATCAACCTGATCGGTTTCGTCGTATCCGCGATCGTCGGATTGGGGCTTGGCTACTTGGTTGTTTCCTGGCTATTTCCCCAGAGCGGCTTGCTGAGGCTATGGTAGGCCGCTGGAGAGAATCGACTCGCCTATGACCGCTCGACCTACTCCCGCCGTCGGCATCGATTTGGGCACCACGTTTTCCGTGGTGGCACGTCTGGACGAGCACGGCCAGCCGGCCACGCTGGTGAACGCCGAAGGCGATCGGATCACGCCCAGCGTGGTCCTGTTCGACGGCGACGACGTGGTGGTGGGCAAAGAGGCCCTCAAGGCGCTGGCCTCCGAGGCGGATCTCGTGGCCGAATGCTCCAAGCGAGACGTGGGAGATCCGGTCTTTCACAAGGTCATCGGCGGCAAGCACTATCCGCCGGAGGTGATCGAAGCCTGGATCCTCAACAAGCTTCGGGTCGACGCGTCGGCACAGATCGGCCCGTTTGCGAAGGTGGTGATCACGGTGCCGGCCTACTTCGACGAGGTCCGCCGCAAGGCGACCCAGGACGCCGGCTACATGGCCGGGTTCGAGGTGATGGACATCATCAACGAGCCGACCGCGGCCGCGGTGGCCTTCGGCTTCCAGCAGGGGTTTCTCTGGTCCGGCCAGAAGGGCGACCGGCCGATGAAGATCCTCGTCTACGACCTGGGCGGCGGCACCTTCGACGTGACCGCGATGGAGATCCGCGGCCGCGAGTACGTCGCCCTGGCCACCGACGGCGACGTGCGACTGGGCGGCTACGACTGGGACCAGCGCCTGGTCGACCTCGTGGCCGAAGGCTTCATCCGCGAACACATGCTCGACCCCCGGGAAGACGCCGCCACCGCGGCCAGGCTCTGGCAAGCCTGCGAAGACGCCAAGCGAACCCTCTCGGCGCGCCGCCGGGCCTCGGTCGCCTGCGACTACCAAGGACGATCATCTCGCGTGGAGGTCGCGCGCGAACAGTTCGAAGGGGCGACCCTCGATCTCGTGGATCGGACCCGGTTCACGGTCACCCAGACCCTCACGGCCGCCGGCTGGGACTGGCCCGAGGTCGATCGGATCCTCCTGGTGGGCGGATCGACGCGGATGCCCATGATCCACAGCATGCTCTCCGAGATCTCCGGCAAGGAGCCCGACGCCTCGGTCGCCGCCGACGAAGCGGTCGCCCAGGGGGCCGCGTTGCGCGCCGGATTGATCCTCTCCAAGGAGCGGGGAAAGCCGGCCACCTTCCGGATCAAGAACGTCAACTCCCACAGCCTCGGCGTGGTGGGGGTCAACCCCAAGACGCACGAGCGGCGAACCGGGGTCATCATCCCCCGAAACACCCCTCTGCCCGTCACCGCCAAACGGACCTTCAAGACCCAGAAGGCCGACCAGAAGTCGATCCTGGTCGAGATCGTCGAAGGCGAAAGCCGCTCGCCCGAGCATTGCACGATGATCGGCCGCTTCAGCGTGCCCAACCTCCCTCGCAATCTGCCCGTAAAAACCCCGATCGAC
>DATKZH010000754.1:0-22927 GCA_035528065.1 Thermoguttaceae bacterium
TGAGGCTGAATCGAAGGCTGCTGAATCGAAGGCTGCCGAGCCCTCTGAGGCGGCGGAGAAGAAACCGAGCGAGGAAGCGAAACCGGCGCCGGCGGCTGCCGATCTTGACTTGGCTCCCCCCGTCTCCAAGTTCGCGCCGGCCGAGGATCTGGTTGCCCAAGTAGAGGGATACGTTGAGGACCTCGAAAAAACGGTGGAGAGCGAGGAAGACTATAAGGACTCGGCGGAGAAGATCGCCAAGTACGCGAACACGTTCATCCTCATCGCCTTGGCCCTGGGAATCCACGATAGCGACAATCAGTTCAAGGCGGCCGCGCCCGCAATGCTCAAGGCCGCTCAAGAACTGGCGGCTGCCAAGGATTATGACTCCGCGAAGGCCGGGGTGGCGGCAGTCAAAGCGGCCACGACTTCCGCGGAAGGCGACGCTGCCGAGCTGAAATGGGGCAAGCTCGCTTCCCTCCCGGAGCTGATGAAGGCCGTCCCCCTGATCAACACCAAGATGAAGCGGCCTTTGCGTAGCGAGAGCCGGCTCCAGAAGGGCGCCGACGACATGGCCGGATACGCCGCCGTGTTGGCCGTGATCGCCCAGGGCAGCCTGGACAGTTGCGGCGACACGGAAAAGCCGAACGAGGTGGGCAAGTGGCAGGCCCTTTGCGTCGAGATGCGCGAGAAGGCGGCGGCCGTGAACACGGCGGTCCGCAAGTTCAGCAAGGCAGCGACGCCGGAGGGATTCGAGGCCACCAAAGCCGCCGTGGAGGCCCTGAACAAGAGCTGCGAGGCCTGTCACGAAGTCTTCAAGCCCGACGTGTCGACGACTACCACCGAGGAGGAGTGACCTCGCGTTTGACCAAGCAGACATTTCCCCCGCGGGCGGCAGCACCCCCCTGACTGTCGCCCGCTTTCTCTTTGCGCCCCGGCCGGCCCTCGCCAAAGGTCCGTCCTTTTCGCCGATGGCCGCCAACTCGGACTATTCACGAAGCGTGTAGCACGGGCTTCCAGCCCGTGAAATCGCGAGCACAGGCAAGATGCCTGTGCTACGACGCCACCGTATGAATGGTCCGGACGAGAGGACCGTGCCGGACATGCGGCCCAGGGCGGCTTTGTCTGTTGCACTCCACTTCCTCGTTCAGTTTTCCGACCTATAAGAACTGGGCCGCCGGACGGATTTCCATCGGCGCCCCGTTTCTCCCAGTTTGTGCAACCCGCAATCCCACGCACGGATGCGAGATGGCCGTTGACCTGAATCAGTGGTATCCTGGCGAAGTGAAGTTTGTCCCCGGTCGCTCGCCGGAGCGTTCTGCCATGTTCGAGCGTCTCCCTTCTCTGAAGTTCACCCACCCCCTACCTTACGGGGCAATCGTCCACGAGACGGGTGTCCAGTTCGTGGTGTTCAGTCGTTCGGCGACGGCGATGCGAGTATTGCTTTACGGGAGCGTGAGCGACCGCGAACCGACGGAAGTGATCGAGTTCGATCGCGACTTGAACCGTTGGGGCGACGTGTGGAGCGTGTTCGTGCCGGCGATGCGGCCCGGCCAGCTATACCACTTCCAGGCCGAGGGGCCTTTCGATCCCCAGGAGGGCCACCGTTTCGACCGCCAAGCCCGCTTGATCGATCCGTACACCAAGGCCCTGGCCGGTACTTTTTTGGGGGCCGATGACGGCGTGATCCGCCCCCCCAAATGTGTGGTGGTCGACGAGGAGTTCGATTGGCAAGGCGACCGGCACCTGAGGCGGGATTTGTCGGAGACGGTGATCTACGAACTGCACGTCCGCGGCTTCACCAAATCTCGTTCCAGCGGAGTGAAGCATCCCGGCACCTACCTGGGGCTCGTGGAAAAGATCCCCTACCTCCAATCGCTGGGCGTGACGGCGGTCGAGTTGATGCCGATCCACGAGTTCCCGGTCCACGACTGCATCGGGCAGAAGCTCAAGCGGCCCAACTATTGGGGCTATGACCCCTTGGCCCTATTTGCCCCGCACCGGGGCTACGCGGCCGGCTCCGAGCCGGGGGCTCAGGTCTCCGAGTTCAAGCAGATGGTCCGGGCGATGCACCAGGCCGGAATCGAGGTGATTCTGGACATCGTCTTCAACCACACGGCCGAGGGAAACGAGAAGGGGCCGACGCTTAGCTTCAAGGGGCTGGAGAACCGCGTCTACTACATGCTGGCCAACGGGGGCCGTCACTATCGCAACTACTCCGGATGCGGCAACACGCTCAACGGGAACCATCCGGTCGTCCGCGAGATGATCTTCCATTGCCTCCGGCACTGGGTCCACAACTACCACGTCGACGGCTTCCGCTTCGACCTGGCCTCGATCCTCAGCCGCGACCGCGACGGCAATCTCGTACCCAACCCGCCCGTCGTGGAAACCATCGCCGAGGACCCCCTCCTGGCCGACACCAAGATCATTGCCGAGGCGTGGGACGCGGCCGGGGCCTACCAGGTGGGCACGTTCGCCAGCCCCCCCTGGCCCGATTCCTTCCACACGCCGCGTTGGGCGGAATGGAACGGCCGCTACCGCGACGATCTTCGCCGCTTCTGGCGGGCCGATGCCCGAATGGTCGGCGCTCTGGCCACGCGACTGGCCGGCTCCAGCGACCTCTATCAGTCCGGCGGCCGCCTCCCCTATCACAGCATCAACTTCTTCACCTCCCACGACGGCTTCACGCTCAACGACCTGGTCAGCTACAACCGGAAACACAACGACGATAACGGCGAAGACAACCGCGACGGCGACAATAACAACCTGAGCTGCAACTACGGAGCCGAGGGCCCGACCCGGCGCAAGAGCATCGAGGGAGTCCGCCTGCGACAGATCAAGAACTTCCTCGCGTCGTTGTTCCTAAGCCAGGGAGTGCCCATGCTCTTGGCCGGCGACGAATGCCGTCGCACGCAGCGGGGAAACAACAACGCCTACTGCCAGGACAACGCCACCAGTTGGTTCGACTGGCGACTGGTGAAGAAGAGCGAGTCCCTGCTCCGTTTCTGTCGGGCGGTGATCGCGTTCCGCCTCGCCGAGCCGACGGTCCGCCAGGAGGATTTCCTCACCGGCCAGCCGAAACGGCCCGGCAAAATTCCGGACGTAAGCTGGTACGATGCCCGGGGCATGCCGGTCGACTGGAGCGGGAAGGACCGCAGCCTCGTCTGCCTGCTGGGAGCCGTGCCGCGGGAGGATCGATACGCGCCGCCCCATCATCACGTCCTCTTGATGTGCCACGCGGGCGCGGAGCCCCGTGAGTTCCATTTGCCGGCAGTCGTCCGCGAGATCCCCTGGCACCTATTCATCAATACGGGCGCCGAGGCCCCCCGCGACGTCTATCCCAAGCTCGACGGTCCGCCGCCCCCGCCCGATGGAACCGTCCCGCTCGAGTCGCGGTCGCTGGTCTGCTACGTGGCCGCTGACTCCTAGCGAGGCTGGGCCTCAGACCGAGGCAAGAGTCGAGTGGTCAGGGGTCGGGGTTCAGGGTTCAGAACTTGAAATTCCACGTCTGCCCATGAGTCCTGAACCCCGAACCCTACGAACTTGACTCGCTTGCAGCAACCGTCCGCATCCAAGTACCCTAGCCCCAAACAAGCGACCTTTTGGAGGCGCGTTGGGGCGCGAGGTGATAGTTGCCGGTGCGTTCGACGGTGACGATGAGATCTTCGATCCCGTGTTCTTGCCGCGCCTCGCGAATCATCCGGACGGCGAGGTCGAAGTGCCTGGCATGGTTCGTTACACACGACATCACCCTGCGCGGCTTGCCGAAGCAGTTCGACGTAGACCGGCTCGACGGCCACCACGATCCGCATCTGAGGCGTGATCTCGATCATGGCTCGATCTGCCAGAAGCTCCGGGCCGAAGTTTGCCCGTGCGAGTGCGCGCGAAGTGTGATCTGGATCATCAATCGAGATGCCAAAAGCTCCGGCTCAGCGCCGTCAGGTCGGGGAACTCGACGCCCTTGAAGCGGCCCCGCATCTTTGCCCCGCCAGCGTCCTCCAACTCCAGAGTGCATTCGCAAGAGCCAGCCCGCGTGGGAAGGGTCAATTCGAGGAACGTCGCCGCGACGCCCCCTTCCGGCACGCCGCCTGACGCCTTCGATCCACCGGGCGCAATCGCCCCAAGGGGGGTGGCTCGGCCCCTTCCGGGCACGTCGCCAGCGGCAGCAACTTCCACTGCGACCCGTTTCTTGAGCGAGTAGTCGTCGACCCGCAACGCCTTGGCGGTCCGATAAATCCCGTACGTGCCGGCCATCTTCACCGCCGAGACCCACAACGACTTGGGGATCCGCGAGCGGACCTTGCGCGTTCGACGCCAATCCTCGAACCGCCGCCGAACGCCCTCCAGCCGGGCGGGAAGGTCGCGTCTCCCCTGGGCACTCATCCGCTGTCCTCCACCGGGTGCTGCGTTGACGGCCAACGATACCACGCCCCTCAAAACGATTCATGCACGCCTGCCGGAAGGACACGTTTCAGCGCCAACTGTTGTGCGTCCTCACCGCCTCTCCTATGCCCCGGGCGCTGGCAGCAGCTCAATGCCGTCGAGGTCGGGTCGGACGCGCAGGCGGATGGACCAGAGGGCTTCGGTCTTCGCGTCTTCCGTCGCATGCCCGCCGGTGTGAATGTAGGCCGCCCAAATGGAACCGTCCGACAGCTCAACGGCCTGGCCATAACCGTAGACCGACGGGTCCACGGGGAAGCCCCACTTGTCATGGGGACATCTCCACGTCTCGCCGCCGTCGGTGCTGAACATCGCCCGGAAACCGCCTGCGCCGTAAGACCCGTGGAGGCAGAGCAGCGTACCGTCCCGCAACGTCATGAGCCGCGGCTCGAACAGGCGGATGCCGAAGGGAACGGGCTTGGTCCACGAGCGGCCGCCGTCACGTGACCAGGCGATGTCCCCCTCGGGACGCGCGATGAGCACCAGGCGGCCGTCCGGGAGCTGGGCCACGGCGGTCTCGGACATCTCGTGGTCGGTGGACACCGTCGAGAGAAGTTCCCAGGAATCGCCGCGGTCCGTGGAGCGGCAAAAGGCGACCATGTCGTAGGGCGCATCCATGGTTCTGCCGTAAACGCAAATCAGCGCGGAGCCGTCCTGCAGCTTGATGATCGGTCCGTCCGTGGCGTCGAAGACGAATGGAACGGGCAGTCGTTTCGGCTGCTGCTCCCAGGTCCGGCCGTTATCGAAGGAGCGGATGATCCCGGTGAGAGGGGTCTTGGCCGGGTCGCGGGTGAGATCGGTGCCCGAGGGGCCAGGGTACGTGAAGAGACTACAGAGGATCGTGCCGTCCTCCAGTTGGCAGAAGTTGGGAGCGCGGTCGTCCCAGGGCGTGTCCAGGAGAACGCTGGGCCGGGACCATGTCTTGCCGCCGTCGGTGGAGCGGATGATCTCCGCGCGGCCGCCGCGCGGAGCGTCAACGTCGGTCGGCATGCCGATCTTCTTCCACTGCTCCATGGCCGTCGGGTTCACCGCGAAATAAGCGGTCGGCGGGGATGCGTGCCAATAGCCGGACGAGAAGCCGACCAGCATCGTTCCGTCCTGCAGCACGATGGGCGACTGCCAGCCGACGAAACCTCGATAGCCGGGATAGGGGACAGGTTCGTTCATGCCCGGCCCGACCAGCATGCGGCGGCATTGCCGATAGTCCTGGCCGGGATCGCCGCCCTGGACCACCTTCACGGCAGGGGCGTTGGGGTGCCGAGCGTCCTGTGCCGGTAGCACGGACGCAGCGCACAAGGCGGCAGCGGCAAACAGCGCGACGGTCTTCATCTCGGGACCTCCGGGTGTGCATTCGAAGTTGGCCTATTGATCCCCCAGTCTACCAAGGCGCGGATTCCCCATGAGGTAGACGTGTGGGTGGAGAGCACTGGAAGCAACATTGTTCTCGGTACACCGTAGCAACACCTCCGAGCCGTGTCAAGCGACGACCGCCAGTGTGCAAGGCCTTGCTTCGGGGTCCCTTGATGACCCTCTGCGAGCATTGCTTCCTGCCAGGTGATTCTACCAACAAGGCAATCGAGATTCTGCCATGGTGCTGTCGCCTCTTACTCTCGTTCATCGCAGACGAAACCGTCCAAAAAGAGCGTTGCGTACGGAGACCTCAGGACGTTTCCGCGGTCCAAGGAGTAGGGGCTGCTACTGATGTTTGCATTCTAATGACCACCCGACGTGGACCGGACCCTTCGGTCCCAGGCTTCCGGTGGAAGCTCTGCGTTCATTGGCTATGCAAGGCTCAATAAGTTCAGCGCAGTTGGCAAGCAAGATGAGGGTCCGATTCTTCCTGGGCACTTTCAGGTAGAAACACGAGTGTGTCGGCGGCCACTCTCCGTGGTGCCACACCAATTTGACCCCGCGGTGCTCTTGAACGAACCAACCAAGCCCATAGGGCAGGACGTTTCCTCTGTTAGAGACTGTTCGTGTGAACGTCTTCTCCCTGCTCCCGCGAGCGATCAGGACATCTCGGTCGAGAGCCACATCAGACTTGGCAAAGTCTGTGACCGTTGAGACCACTCCGGCTGACGTCTGAAGGCCATAAAGGGGGGTATAGGCCTTGCCGAGTATCTCTCGTCGCGTGGGATCTTCGGTCTCTTTCATGAATCCGACGATGGCCCTGTCCTGCTCGTGCGTAGCGGACCAGTTGGGGACGGCGATCGGATAGCGCCCGTAGGTGCTTGCGGGGACGCCTAGCAGCTTGAGGATTCGGCGTTGCAGGGGTGTGAGGTCGGCGACTAAGGTTGTCGGAGCCTCGCCTGGCACGGTGAGCGTATGGCGTTGGACCGGCTTGAACGGATCGATCAGCTTCCGCGTTGTCGGGCAACGACAGGGGCGGCCCTCGGGATACAGCGGAAGGGATTCGATGTGTTCACGCTCCATCGCCCGACGCAACTCGCGCTCCAGCAGGGCCTGCACCAGTTGGGACGGGAAGTAGACGCACGGCAGGCCCTGGATGCGGCGGGCCTCCTTGGGGTATACCGAGGCCACCTCGTAGTCGCTCTTCAGTTGCGCAAGACGCTTCTCCACTTGTGGCTGACGCTTGTAGGCCAACAGCAGTTCCGCTTCCGAGAGGCTGCGGTCGTTGGTCACCAGCGGGAAGACGCCGTCGGTGAGCCGCTCGTCGGCCATGCGGGCATAATCGGCGTCCCAGGCCAGCGAGAACCGCCTACGGACCTGACGGCGAAATGGGGTCTCCACTCCTGGCCGACCGGGCCGCGCCCGGCGATGTGTCCCATGTTGTCCACGGTAGCCGGCTTCGAATCGGCCACGTCGAGGAAGTCCCGCCGGCCGACCCGTTCCACCAGGAGGTTCCACGTGTCCCGGTGCTTTTGGTCGTCGGTGAGGTTTCCGCTGGCCGCGGCGAAATGGGCCGGGATCGCCCGGTCGGCCGTGACGGTGAGGGTGCGGAAATTCGCAGAAAACGAAACGGAGAAGTGCGGAAAGCGGGGCATACCGCACCGGTACGCTGCAACTGTTCGTGTCGAAGCGGAGTGAGCGACTGCGAATCGGCCGATGCCTGCTCGATCCGCCGAGCCTCGAACGGCTGCTTCGGCAGCGGCAGGAAGGCTGCCTGGTCTTCGACCAAGAGTTCTCCCTTGGTGCCCGACTTGCCACGCGTTCCGCTGCGCGTACTCCGCCACTCCGCGCAAACGACGGCGTCCGGCGCCGTCTCGCGTATCGACGCAAACGGCGGCGCATCTCGGCGGAAGGGGCGTGCTTGTCATCGCCAATTCCATCGCCAGAGAGGTGTGTCCAAATATGTCATGTGAATTTCCGTATAGGTCATTGCGAACGCCTGTCGAGGGACCGTACACTGGCTTGCATGAGAACGGCAACCAGAACGGTTGCGAAATGCTCGCGAGACGGGGCAAACCCAGACACCCAAACTTGACGCGGGGTTGGCATGGGAATGTGCTACTGCACACCAGACGCGGCTTGAGCCAGTTGATGGGCTGGCGAGTCGGGTCCGCAACGACTGATGATGACGTCTCCATGGCAAAATGTGATAGCCCCGCTTTCTTGCAGAAGCCCCGGTCCTTGCTAGAATGACGTGAGACTGTACCTCCTACACATTCGACGCTCAAAGCGATTGGCTGTGCCTTTCCGCTGTGCCCTCCGTCTTCTTGCCCTGCCCCTGGAGTCCGTCATGCGCCGAGCGATCCTTCAACTTGCCATGCTGTCTCTCGTTCTGGCGTCGCCGCTGCTTTCCCTCGCCAAGGACGTCTACGTTTCCAAGACGGGAAACGACTCGAACCCCGGCACGAAAGAGGAACCGCTGGCAGCGGTCGAGAGGGCGGTCGACGCGATGCGCGAGGGCGGGCCGGGCACGATTTGGATCGGCGAAGGCGAATACTACCTGGAACAAGGCGTCGCACTCGATGCGAAGCATGGCGGCACTGCGGAACAACCGCTGGTGATTCGAGGGGCCGGGGCGGGCAAGACTCGGCTGTCCGGCTCACGCGTCGTCGAGGATTTCCGGCCGATCTCGGCCGCCGAGGCGGAACCGCTGATCTCGAAGCAGGCGAAGCAGCACGTCCTCGTCGCCGACTTGAAGAGCCAAGGCTTCCCCCCGCTTGAGAAGTTGCCGGAGAAACACCGCGCTCACGGCCGAGAAGAGGTGGTATTCGACGACCAGCCGATGCAATCGGCCCGTTGGCCGAACGACGACTTTGCCGTCTTCACGGAGGTGATCGATGCCGGCGCATCGCAGCCGACGCACTGGGTACAGCGAGACGTTTATCGGCCCGGTTCCTTTCGCTTCCCCGGCGATCGTGCGAAGCGATGGGACTTCGATCGCGGCGTCTGGCTGCACGGCTTCTGGTGCTACGACTGGTGCGACGAGGCGCTGAAGGTCGGGACCTACGACCCGAATACCGGCGAGCTGCGGCTGGCGGTGAAGCCCGCCTATGGGATCGGCTCACCCTGGAACAAGGACTCGAAACGCCGCTTCTACGCGCTCCACGTTTTCGAGGAGCTCGACGGTCCCGGCGAATACTACCTCGATCGCGAGAACAACCGGCTCTACTTCTGGCCGCCGGGCGACGTCGTGGAGAAGCCGGTTCGACTGACCCTGTGCCCCAAGCCTTTGTTTCGGGCCGACGGTGTTTCCCATTTGGTCGTTCGTGACCTGACGATCGAGAACGGTCGGGATCTTGGCGTCTCGCTGGCGAATTGCCTGCATTGCAGGATCGAGGACTGCCTCGTCCGCAACATGGGCAAAAGCGGAATCAACCTCAGTGGCGCCCACGTGGCCGCGGTTGGCTGCGAAGTGACTCGGACCGCGTCGTACGGGATCAGCGTTTACGGCGGAGACCGCAAAACGCTGACGCCGGGGCAGTGCTCCGTGCTCGGTTGCCACGTCCACCATGTTGGACGACTCGACTGGATGGGAGGCCGCGGCATCACCCTCGGCGGTTGCGGGAATCGGGTGGCCAACAACCTCATCCACCATGGCCCGACCGGCGCCGTCTCCTACGGCGGAAACGAGCATGTCCTGGAACTGAACGAGATTCACGACGTCTGCATTCACTATTCCGACGTCGGCGTTTTCTATACGGGTCGCGATTGGTCCAGTCGCGGGAACGTCGTGCGCTGGAACTACATCCACGACGTCACCAACAACCACGGTTCCGGCTCGTCGGCGATCTATTTGGACGATTGTGACAGCGGCGACACGGTGACCGGAAACATCGTGCTCGGCGGCGTCGGTCGCGGCGTGCTGCTGGGCGGGGGCCGCGACAACACGATTCGAGGGAACATCTTCATCGACCTGCCGATCGGCATCCACGTCGACGCCCGAGGTCCCAGGGGGATTACCCTCGACAAGCCGGGCTCCTGGAACCTCCTGGCGAAGTGCGAGCAGGTGGACTACCTGTCGCCGCTCTGGAGGCAGCGGTATCCGCGACTCGCCAAGATCATGGACGACAACCCCCTGATGCCGCTGGGCAACTCCATGCGAGAGAACGTCCTCATCGGCTGTAAGAAACCGTTCGCGCTCTCGAAGGGCGTCGAAGAAGCATGGCTCGACCGGGAGAACAACGCCGAGTGGAACCTGGACGATTTCCCGTTCCTCCCCGGGGAAGGGTCGTCCGAGAAGCTCGACCTCGCCAAGCTCCCGAGCCTTTGGCAGAAAATCCCCGGCTTCCAGCCGATCCCGGTCGAGAAGATCGGACTCAAGGGGCGGCCCTGACCAACCCGAAAATCGAAGGCGAGGAACCCTGCGATGATGCGCATTCACGCCCGTGCGACAATCTTGTCGGCCATCGTCTCTGCGTCGGCCATGGTCCTTTTGTCGCCCGCCGGGACCTTGGCGTTCGAAATCGTGGCCGCGCCGCTTGTCACGCGCGACGACCCGCCGCGACAGAAGATGATTCTCAAGGTGAACAACGGCTCCGGCCCGGTCGCAAGGTGGCGTGTTCGCGTGATGTGCGGCGACGCGGAAATCGCCCGGGCCGATCTCGGCATCGTCGAAAAGGGTCTGCAAACACGCGAGTTGCTGCTGCCCGAACCAAAGGAAACGCTTCCAACCCAGTGGATTATTGAGACAACGGAGGGCGAACGGATCAGCCAGGAGGAATTCGAGTGGCGGCGACCCCGGCACTGGACGCTCTACGTGCTGAAGTCGGCGCACATCGACATCGGGTTGCACCAGGCCCAGTTCATGCAGTGCAAGGAGACGGCCGACAATATCGACAGGGCGATGGAGCTGGCCGACCAAACGGCCGACTGGCCCGAGGCGTCGCGGTTTCGCTACGTCGTCGAAGGCCAGTGGTGGTGGCGGAATTATCCGGCCGACCGGGCACCGGAGACAGTCGACCGCGTATTGAAGGACTACGTCGGCCGAGGGATTATCGGCGTTGGAGGCACCCATTCGGGCAACCATACCCAGGAGTTCGGCACCGAAGAGTTGTGCCGCAGCGCGTACTACATTCGCGAAGCGCGCGACCGCTGGGGACTGGCGGCCGACACGATGATGATGGTCGACAACAACGGCATTTCGTGGCCCATTGCCACGGCTTACGCCCAGGCGGGTATCCGCAACATGGTCTTCTTGCCGAACTCGGGGCTGAAAGCCGGCACCGACGTTGGCTGGAAGGCCGAGGTTCCGCACGTCTTCTACTGGCAAGGCCCCGACGAGGCGAGCCGTATCCTCGTTTGGTCGGGTCCGCACTACATCAGCACGGGCCATTTCTTTGGCATCCGCACATGCGAGCATCGCGCGAAAGCAATCAGCACGGCCGACTCGACCGAACCGCAATTGATCAACCACCTGAAATTGCTGGAAGAGCGGTATCCTTACGACGTATGGCTCGTGTCGAACTACGACGACAACGAGAAGCCGAACCTGCATCTCCCGAAACTGGCGAAAGAGTGGAACGCCCGATGGCGATGGCCCGAACTGCGGACCACAGGCGATCTTTCGGTACCCTTCGACGTGCTTCGCCAGCGGTTCGGTGACAAGATTCCAACGCTTCGCGGCGACATGAACTGCGGTTGGGCACACCATCCGCTGTCTACGCCGGCGTACCTCGCCCGCAAGCGGGCAGCCGACCGGCTACTGCCCACCGCCGAAAAGCTGGCCACTTTGGCCCGCCTCGTCGATCCGGCGTACGTGTATCCCTTGCGGTCGTTTCGCGCCGCTTGGGACGCGCTGATTTGCAGCGACGAGCACGGTTACGGAGTCAGCGCCTACGAGGGCAAGAACGTTTATTGCACCTGGATGAACAAACGGTATTGGATCGATCGCGGATGGGCGACCGCACGGCACGAGACCCGTCGGGCACTTCGGACGCTGGCCGCCCATGTTCCCACCGAGGGGCCGACTCTCGTTGTCTTCAACCCCCTTCTGCGACGGCGAACCGATACCGTCGAGGTCGAGTTGCCGAAAGGCTTGAACGCAAGCGCCTGGGTCCCCTGCTCGGATTCCGGGGAGACACTGCCCGCGACTGCCGAAGCCGGACGTTTGCGATTCGTTGCCAACGACGTGCCGCCGTTGGGCTACAAGACGTTTGCTCTGCGCCAAGGCCGGACTCCCGTGGCGAGCCGCGCGGCCGTCGCCAAGGCTCCCGTCGTCGAGAATGGATTCTACCGTGTCGGGTTCGCTGCCGATGGCTCCGTCGAGAGTATTTTCGACAAGCAGCTTCGTCGCGAATTGCTCGACCCGAAAGCAGCCTACCGCGGCAATCAGTTCGTGTATACCAGAGACGACCACCAAACGTTCGCCACACCGGCGACGGCGTCGTTCGAAGTGGAAACATCGGACTTGGCAACCAGCGTCGTTGCCCGCACGCGAGAGCCTTCCAGCGGCGCCGCCATCGTGCAGCGCGTAACGCTGCCCCAAGGCGAGAAACGGATCGATTTCGACAACCGGCTCGAACACGTGCTCGACCTGCACAACGAGCAGCGCAGCGAGAAACTGCGATACGGCTATTACGCCTTCCCCTTTTCCCTACCGGACGCGACGTTCCGGGTGCAGTTGAACGGCTGCACGGCACGGCCTCACGACGACCAGGTGGGCACCGGCACGGAAGACTGGATGGCCGCTCAGGATTACGTCGACGTGTCGAACAGCGAGTTCGGCGTCACGTGGGCACAGCGCGAGAGCCACCTGGTCGAGTGTGGACGCATTCGCACCCGGCAACTGACTCGCGACGATCCGCCGAAGACGGCGCATCTGTATTCCTATCTCTTCAACGACTGGTATCAGAAGAATTGGACCAGTCCGAGTGAAATCACGATGCGCTATCGCTATTCGATCACCAGCCGTGCCGCGGACGGCGCGGCCGACCGGCCCCACTGGTTCGCCCGCCGTTTCGCCCACCCGCTGGTAGCGACGACCATCGCGGCGAAGCAGCCTGGCGACCTGGCTGCGCGACAACACAGTTTCCTGTCGACGACGGCGGCCAACGTCGAGTTGCTGACGTTGAAACTCAGCGAAACGCCCGGCCGGGGCGTCATCTCGCGAATGCATGAGATCTCAGGCCAAACGACGGACGCCGTGACGGTCGCCTTCGACCTCGCGGCCAAAAGCCGGTGGACGCAATGCAACGTAGCCGAACGAGACGTCGCGGCGCTGAAAAGCCCGGAGTTTGCGGTTCGTCCGTTCGATTTCGCAACGCTTCGGATCGAAGCGGGGGCCGCCCCCGAAACCGCCCCCGAGGTTGTCGTCACGCCGGTAGACGACAAGTCGGTCGCGCTGGCTTGGAAACCGATTGTCGGGGCCACGCGGTACTATGTGTTCCGAGGTTCGCGAGCGGACTTTCGAGCCGACGCCGACGGCCTCATCGCGACCACTACGGAGTGCCGTCACGTCGACACGTGGCTGAACCGCGACACGGCGTATGCCTATCGGGTTCTAGGCGTCGGGGCCGGCAACGTCGGCATGGCCGTCTCGGCTTCGGTTGTCGGACGAACGAAGCCCGACTGCGGCTCGCCGCCGGCTCCGGTCGGCTATCACGACCGCGGACTGATAGCCGCCCCGTGCGCCTGGCGCGGCGACGCGCCCGACGGGCTCTACCTGCTCTGGGGACAGAACCGCGAGACCGACGTCTCTCACTACGAGTTGTACCGAGGGCGGACGGTTGATTTTACGCCCTCACCGGAGACTCTGGTCGCCACCGTGCGGCCCGGGCCCTTCGTGGTTGTGAGTTATGACGATACGGCCCTCGAACCGTATACTACCTACTACTATCGCGTTCGCGCGGTGGATGACGGCGGCCACAAAGGCCCCTTGAGCGAGCCGTGGTCCGGCACGACCCGCGACCCGATCCCGTCGTCCGCCCAAGGAAGAGGACGTTGATTCTCGGGGCACGAAGCCGCGCTCGACGAGTGATTCATGCAGGTTGCCGACAGCAAGGACCCATCTGGCGAGGACACCGTCATGCTCTTGGCACGTTACGGAATCATCGCCCTCGCGCTAGCCGCGATGATCGGATCGGTTGCGTCCGCCGAAGAGCCGGCCAAGACCGCCGGGATGCAGAGCACCAGGATGCCGGGCCTCCCGCGGATTGCCTATCGCTCGTTTTGGCCCCAAGAGCGATACAACCGTCAATTCGCCGAAGCCGGCGTCAAGCTCGTTTTCATCTATCCTTCGAATACGATTTGCAGCCTGGACGTTCCCTATTCAAACTACCCTCAGATTTGGACCGGTCCGAACCAGTACAACTGGAAATCGCTCGACGATCACGTCGGCGACGTGCTGAAGTGGAATTCCCAGGCAAAGCTGATGGTCATGATCGACCTGAACACGCCGGCCTGGTGGGTCGAGTCGCACGACGGGGCGGACAGTTTCCGCCAACTGGCGGAAACGGTGCTTCGCGACGATTTCAAACGGGACGCCAAGGAGTACATGCGCAGGTTTCTCGAATACACAGAGTCGAAATACCAGGACAAGATCGTTACGTATCAACTCTCCTGCGGCGGGACCTGCGAGTGGTACGACTGGCAGAAGGGCAAGCCGGGCCCACGGAAGCACGCGGCCTTTGCACAGTGGATGGGGCGTCCCGGGCTGCGGGTCTCGGAGGATCGGGAGAGGACCTCGCATGATTTCTTCTACGATCCGGTCAAGGACGCAGAGAAGATCGCATACTGGAAATTTCACAATCGGCTGATTGCCGACGCCATGCTCGACTTCGCGGCCGAGGCGAAACGGATCATCAGGAATCGCGTACCGCTGGGCACCTTTCACGGATACATCATGGAACTGGGCGCGCACCGGTTGTTGTATGAAGGGCAACTCGGCTACGATCGCACGTTCCAATCGCCGCTGTTGGGCTACAATACGGAACCGGCCGACTACGCGAACCGGCGCGGTGGCGGCACGGGTGGGTTTCTCTATTGCATCGATTCCTTGTTTGCCAACCATAAGGGAGCCTGGCACGAGGTGGATCATAGGACCTACTGCATCAAGAACAGCGAGAATATCGGCACTCGCCGGCTCACCAACAACGGGAAACGGCTCGACTTGCCCACGCAGCCGGAGGCCGTCGGCGCGTTGCGACGCGAGTTCGCCATGGCCATGATTCACGGATCGCACTTGTGGTGGTTCGACATGTTCGGCGGATGGTTCGACGATCCCGTCGTCATGGCGAACATGAAGAAGATGACCGCCATCAGCGAACGTTTCGCCGACACCGGGCCGGGCAAGGCCGAGGTGGCCGTGCTGGCGGACGCCGATTCGATGTATTACGTCGACGGGCATTGCCGGCTGGCCGACTCGCTCTTGCGAGAACTGCAATTCGCGATGTTCGGCTCAGGTGTGCCGTGGCGGTGCTATTCGCTGGCCGACTTGCCGAAGCTGGACATGTCGCCCTATCAGGTCGTCATTCTGCCCAACCTGTTCGTCGTCACGCCCGAGAAGCGGAAGCTGCTCGAAGAGAAACTCTTCCGCGACGGCAAGACGATCGTCATGCCTTTCGCTCCAGGCATCATCACGGACGGCACGTACGATCCGGCGAATATCGAGAAGCTGACGGGAGTGAAAGTCGAGCACGTTAGCCGCCCAACGCAGCCGCAAGAGGCAGTCTATAAGGACCGCGGCCAGTGGACGTCGGTGTTTCTCGCGCGTCCGGAAATGACGTCGTCGTTGCTGCGGGAGATGTTCCGCAAGGCGGGCGTCCATATTTATTCCGAAGACGGAGACCCCTTCTACGCCAACGATGAACTGATCGCCCTTCACTCCGCAGAAGGTGGAAAACGCACGTTTCGCTTGCCCGAAGCGCGAAAGGTGACGGAGTTGTTCGAAGATCGAACGGTAACGGATGGCCCGGTCACGGAGTTCACGGAAACGTTCAAGCCGATGGAAACGCGGTTGTACTGGCTGGAAAGGAACTGAAAGAACCATGAGCAATACCCTTGATTCTCCGTCCTTTCGTTGGGCACGTTACACGCAGGGGCTTTGTCTGGCGTCGACAACCGTGCTTTGCCTGGGTTGTTGGACCCTGTCGGCGTCCGCTGAAGAGACCACGCCGGAGAGTTGGCGGATCATCCGGGCCGCCGGGCCGGACCTCGCGGTGATCGGCCGGCTGCGAACGCGGACCGCTGGCCAGATCGAAAGCACGCCCTGGTCGGTGGGTTGCGAGACGCTCGATCGCGACTACACGGTGTACGACAACTACAGGGCCTACGTGGGCCCGCTCGGCGCCAAAGCCGCTCGCATTCAGGCCGGCTGGGGAAAATGCGAGAAGGTCAAGGGGCAGTACGACTGGGCCTGGCTCGACCACGTGATCGACGACCTGAATGCCCAGGGCGTGCGGCCTTGGGTCTGCATCTGTTACGGAAACGAGATCTACGAAGGGGGCGGCACGCGTCTACTCGGCGGAAAGCTGCCCAGCTCGGACGAGGCGCTGGCCGCGTGGCAGCGCTGGGTCGAGACGATGGCCAATCGCTACAAGGGCCGGGTATTCGAATGGGAGGTCTGGAACGAACCGGAATGGGGCTACTCCTCGCGCATGAAAGAGGAGCTTCGCGCCGAACGCTTGGGCCAGTACGTGACGATGTACCTGCGAACGGCGGAGACCATTCGGGCGATCGATCCAAAGGCAAAAATGTGGGCCGTGGCGGCCTGTCATCCCCGAGCTTTGTTCATCCCCGATTTCCTCGAAGCGATGAGCAATCGCGACAAGCTGCATCTGGTCGACGCGATCACCTATCACGCCTACACCGTCCGCCCGGAGGATCACTATCCGGGGGTCGAGGTGTTGCGGCAGACGGTGGCTCGCTATAGCGATCGCATCGAGATCCGGCAGGGGGAGAGCGGCTGTCCGTCGGTTCGGCACGAAGTCCACGCGTTGAGCAAGCAGCCGTGGACGGAGTTCAACCAGCCAAAGTGGTACTTGCGCCGCATGCTCGGCGACCGTGTACGCGGGATTCCGCCGAGCGTTTTCGCGATCGTCGATATCCGCTACCCCAACGTGCTTCTCTCGATGGGCCTGTTGCGGGCCAACGATCAGAAGGAGGTGCTCTACAAAAAGCCCGCCTATTATGCGGTGCAGCACCTGATGTCGATTCTCGACGGCACGGCCCACCCGATGAAACAGGTCGAGTTCAAGGCAGCCGCGAATCCGGATCTCCAGGTCGCCGGGTTCACCAAGGGCGGCGGCTCCTTGGTGTTCGTCTGGAAGGCGCCTCCGGGAATCCCCTCGGACGATCTGGCCTGGACACCGATCGAGTTGACGCTGGAAACGGTCGCTTCGAGCGACCCGGTCTACGTGGAATTGATGTCGGGCAACGTCTACGAGTTGGATGCCGGCCGCTGGCGCACAAGCGCCCAGGGCACGGTCTTCACCGAGTTGCCCGTACGCGACAGCCCCATCCTGATCGCCGAGCGAGCGACTGTGGATCTGAATCAGTAGCCCTCGGCCTGGTTGGTGGACGTCCAACAAGCAGTGTCGGCCTGCTTTGGCAGCCGGGCGGGCATACGATTCCAACGAGGAGGTTCATACCATGTTCCAACGCAGCCTGTTCTTGTTCGGATCGGTTTCTGCTTTGCTGTTGTCCGGGGGGGTATGTGGCGCGTCGGCCCAGGGCGACGCCAAGGCTTCGTCCGCCCCCATCGAGTTGAAGACCTCGCAGGCCCGTTTGCTGGTCGACGGGGAAGGGCGCGTCGCGCTGGAGCCGAACGATGCGGCATGTCCGGCGCCGGCTTCCTTCCGAACGCCGCTGTGGCTGATCACGTTGGCGGAGGGGACCAACGCGTTCCGGCCGGGGCCCAAGCTCACGACCAGCGACTCGGCGCCGGCGCACGTCTCGCCGGTAGCGGAGGGCGTTCGGCTGCTCTACAACGGGATTCGCCACGGCGAGAAAACTTTCGACGTTCAGCTCGACCTGACCATTACGGTCGCGGGCGACGAGTTCCGTTTTGGGGGGAAGATCGTCAACAACAGCAAGGATCGGATCGTCACGGAATGGAAGTACCCTATCTTTCTGGGGATCGAGGCACAACGCGGCGCCCACGAGCGGGCTACGCCTGCCCTGCTCTGGCCGGACGGTCTGGGGCGCCGGTTCCCAACGCGGGAATCGTTCGGTTCGCACAAGACGTTCGAGTATCCCAGCGGTCGCGGGACGATGCAGTGGTTGGCGTTCACTCACGGCGCGAGCGGGCTTTACTTCGGCTGCCACGACGAGAAGTGCGGTGCGAAGACTTTCGCGGCGGCGCGCAGCAGCGGCGTTGGCTATGACGTCTCGTTGGAGCACCACCCCTATTGCGTGCCCGGCGAGCAGTGGGAGAGCCCGCCGACCGTGCTGATGCCCTATGCCGGTCCGTGGTACGTGGCCGCGCGGCACTATCGCCGGTGGGTCGAGTCGTGGCTCGATTCGCTGCCGAAGCCCCCATGGGCACAAGACAGCACGGGCTGGCTGTTGGCGATCCTGAAGCAGCAGAACGGCGACCTGATGTGGGACTACGGATCGCTGGACCGCCTGGCCGACCTGGCCGAACAGCGAGGGCTCGACACGCTGGGGCTCTTTGGCTGGGCCCACGGCGGTCACGACCGGTACTACCCCGACTACATCCCCGACCCGAAGATGGGCGGCCCGGAGGTCCTCAAGGAGTCGATCGAGAAGGTCCACCAACGCGGCCGGCGGGTCATCCTGTACGCCAACGGGCAGTTGATCGATTCGGCGACCGAGTTCTATCGGCTTCATGGCGTGGAAGCGATGGTGGCCGATCCGAGCGGGAAGCCGGTCATTCAGATGTATGCCAAGTTCAAGGCCACTTCGACGCCCATCTTCGTGACCGCCTGCACGGCCGCCCCTGCTTGGCGAGAACGCATGCTTTCGCTGGCCGAACAGGCCCATGCCCTGGGCGCGGACGGCATCCTGTTCGATCAGCTCGGCGTGGTCGGGCCGAAACAGTGTTTTACCAAGGGCCACGGACACAAGACCCCGGCGACCGCCGAAGCGCGCCGGGAGCTCATTCGTGGGATCGCCCGGCACATGAAGAAGCTCGATCCGGACTTCATCATCATGACGGAAGGCGTGGTCGACGTCGAACAGGCCGATATCCCCTACTTCCACGGATGGGGGACAGGCTTCGGATACTTCGAGCCGGGGCCGTCCGAGACGGCTTTTCCCGAGTTGTTCCGATACACCTACCCTGCCTTCGTGGCGACGCAACGCATTCCGAATCCGTTCCTTACCAGGAACTACGCCAACTATGCCTGCGTGTACGGCCTTCGTTTCGAGATCGAAACCCGATACACGGCCGACGTCAAGTACCTGACCACGGATCAGGTTCCCGGCCCGGAAGAATACGCGGACTGCAATTCGCCGCCCGAAGTGTCTCTTGTACAAACGGTTTCGTGCAAGGAGTCGGCCGAGTACATGCGCCAGGTCGCCGCGCTGCGCAGGCAACATGGCGACCTGCTGTTGCGGGGACGATTCATCGACGTGGACGGCGTGGTCGTCGAAGGCGCCCGAATCGTGGGCAAGGCGTTCCAATCGGACGACCGGATCGGCGTGATCTTGTGGAATCCGACCGACCAGCCCCAGTCGGCCGAGGTCGCGATCGCCGGCCATGCGTTCTCGGCCGCCTACGCGCCGGGGGCGTCGGGCGCCGTCGATCGCGATGCACCGATCGCCCCCGAGTCGATTCGGCTGCTGGTTTGGAATACGCAATAACGTCGGCTGAACCGATGAGCGACCTGGGCGAAAGGAGCCACGGTGTCTCGCCGCAACTACAAGTGGGAGCTGCTCGGCCTGCTGTGCCTGGCGTTCTTCTTTCATCAGGGCGACCGCGCGATCTACGGCGTCGTGCTGCCCCAGATCCGGCAGGAGCTACAGCTCAGCGACTCGCAGCTTGGCTTCGTCGGCACCGTGCTGTTCTTCACGCTCGCCGTGCTGATGCCCGTCGCCGGGTACCTGGGCGACATGCTTCGCAAGAAGTGGGTGATTACCGGCGCGCTGGTCTTCTGGAGTACGTCAACGTTGTTCACCGGTCTCAGCCGGGGCGTCGTCAGCTTGACGATGCTTCGCAGTGTCGCTACGGCGGGCGGCGAGTCGTTCTACGCGCCCGCGGCCTACGCGCTCTTGGCAAAGTTCCATCGGACGACGCGAGCGCTGGCGATGTCGGCTCACCAGGCCGCCATGTATTTCGGCGTGATCGTCAGCGGCTTCCTCGGCGGCTACATTGCCGACCGATGGGGATGGCGATCGGCGTTCTACGTCTACGGCTCGGCAGGCATCCTGCTTGGCGTGGTTTTCGTGCTCCGTCTGAAGGACGGCGGAGAAGCGGAGAAGTCGGAGACGCCACGCCAGTGGCAGAATCCCTTTTTCATGTTGGCGATCCTCTTCCGAAAACCAACGGCGTTACTGCTGACAGTCGGGTTCACGGCAATCGTTTTCGTCAACAATGCGTACGTCGTCTGGGCCCCGGAGTTCATCCGAGAGAAATTCGGCCTCTCCCTGTCGCAGGCCGGCGGGTACTCGATGTTCTACCATCATGTCACGGCCCTGGTCGGCGTACTGATCGGAGGAACCTTGTCCGACGTTTGGGTGAAGAGACACGCCGGCGCCCGGATGACCATGCAAACCGTTGCCATGCTCCTCGCTGCTCCGGCCATCGCCTTCATGGGGCTGGCGCAGTCGCCCTGCGGTGTCTACGCTGCGATGGCCGTCTTCGGACTATTCCGAGGACTTTACGAATCCAATACGCACGCATCGCTGTTCGACGTCATCGAACCGGAATACCGCGGCTCGGCGGTCGGCGTGATGGTCATGCTCGCGTTTCTCGTGGGCTCCGCCGCTCCGTGGCTGATGGGCTGGTTGCGCGAGATCCTCGAGCCGGGCAAGGGACTGTCCTACACGTTTGCGGGCTATTCGTTGTGGTACGTGATTGGAGGTCTAGCCGTCGCCACGGGCTTGATCTTCTTCTTTCGGAGAGATCGGATCGTCGAAGAGACTCTATGACGAGGACATCACACCGCACGCGTTGTGCATGCTTCCGGAGGAACCAAGAAAGTTCGATCCCATGAAGATTACCGACTTGAAAACATACGTCGTTCACTGCTACCGAACGAATTGGGTCTTCATCAAGATCGGCACCGACGAGGGTATTTCGGGAGTCGGTGAGGCGACCTTGGAGATGAAGGAGAAGGCCGTCGAAGCCGCCGTCCTGGAGCTGAAAGACTACCTGCTGGACAAGGATCCCCGCGAGATCGAACGCCATTTCCACGTCATGTATCGCGACTCCTATTGGAGAACGGGGCCGGTGCTGATGTCGGCACTGAGCGCGGTGGAAATGGCTTTGTGGGATATTTCGGCCAAGGAGCTGAGAGTGCCGGTGTATCGCTTGCTCGGCGGCAAGTGCAACGACCGCGTGAGGGCCTATGCGAATGCGTGGTTCGCTGGCGCGAAGACGCCGGACGCCTTTGCCGAGAGAGCGAAGGCGGCCGTCGCCCGTGGGTTCCAGGCGCTCAAGTGGGACCCCTTCGGCAGCGCCCACATGAATATCTCTACGAAAGAGCTTGACGATGCCTTGGCAATCGTGGGCACCGTCCGCAACGCCGTGGGCAGCGCGGTCGATCTGCTGATCGAGGGGCACGGCCGGTTCAACGTGCCGGCCGCCTGCACGATCGCCCGCGAGTTGGAACCGTTTCGCCCTTTGTTCTTCGAAGAGCCGATCCCACCGGACAACCTGGACGCACTGGCCGACGTGCGAGCGAAATCGCGGATCAGCATCGCCGCCGGCGAACGCCTCTATCATCGTTGCCGGTTTCGCGAGCTGCTCGAGAAACGCGCCGCCGACGTCATTCAACCCGATGTTTCGCACGCCGGCGGGCTCAGCGAGTGCAGGAAGATCGCCGCCATGGCGGAGGTGTACCAACTGCCCTTCGCGCCGCACAATCCCTGCGGCCCGATCGCCAACGCGGCGACGCTGCAACTGGCTGCCTGCACGCCCAACTTCTACCTGCTGGAAACCATGGCCACCGACGTCCCGTGGCGCAAGGATCTTACGACGGAGAGTCTCGTCTTCCAGGATGGCTACTTCGAGATTCCCGATCGTCCCGGCCTCGGGATCGAGCTGAACGAGGAAGCCTTTGCCGACCACCCTTACCAGCCGCGCCCACTGCGGCACTACCGTGGCGACCTCACCGATATCCGCCCACCCGAGGCCGCACCGTATTTCTGACGATCCGCACGATAGGTGAGAACGATGATGTTCGAAGGCAAAAACGTTCTGGTAACCGGTTCCGCACGCAACACCGGATTGGGTATCGCCAGGGTCTTCGGGGGCTACGGTGCAACCGTTTTCGTGCATGGGCGTTCGGCGGAGCAAGTCGAGAAGATTGCGCAGACGCTCAACCGTGACGGCAGCGGAGACGGCGGGAGATACTTGCCGATCGCAGCAGACGTCGCTCGTGAAGACGATGTGGCGCTCGCGTTTTCATTCATCGACCAGCAGGTGGGCGGGCTGGACGTGCTCGTGAACAACGCCTGTCACCTCGGCCTGGGCCACCGCTTCCTGGACATGCCGATCGCGTTTTTCGACGAAGTGCTGGCCGTCAATCTCCGTGGCTACGCCCTGTGTGCCCAGTATGCCGCGAGGCAAATGGTCGCCCGGGGCGGAGGAGCCATCGTCAACATCGGCTCCAACACGGCGGGGCGCGCCCTGGGCGACCGCGCCGCTTACATCGCCTCGAAGGGCGGCGTGGAGAGCCTCACCCGAGCGATCGCCGTGGAACTGGCCGAGCACCATATCCGGGTCAACTGCATTGTGCCCGGATACATCTATACTGAGCGCTGGGACACGCTTCCGGAGGAGACGAAAGAGCGGCGTTGGAAAAACGTCCCCCTGGGCAAGGAATCCAGCCCGGAGGACATCGGCGAGGCCGCGGCCTTTCTCGCCTGCTCGAAAGCCGGCAACATCACCGGCTCGTCCCTGCTGGTTTCGGGCGGAATCGATATCCAGTTGCTCCCGCCCGATTGTGCCGTCTAGGCTTCTTGGTACCCTGGA
>DATKZH010000755.1:0-12075 GCA_035528065.1 Thermoguttaceae bacterium
GGTCGACGCCGACATACTTCATGGCTTGGCTCCTTTTGTGGAAATCGCTGGTTTGAGACTCGTACAAACCCCCGGTTTACCACGTGTTCAAGGACCAAGCTAGTTCGGCTCGGCCTCCGCTTCCATAGTATCACCCTACGCAATCTCCCTGAATCGGGGAATCCTGTTTGGAATCGCTGAAGCATTTACGCAGCCGTGGAATCCCATGCACCAGGACAAACCGATGAGCGACATCAACCGACGTGAGTTTCTCGGGGCCGCCGCCCGGCTGGGGCTTCTGGCCGGGATCGCCGGGGATCCGACGCGCCTGTTCGCCGCCGACGAATCGCGGACGATCCGCGGGCGCGTGACGGGCGGGGATCGGCCGCTTGGGGGCGTGCTCGTCTCCGACGGACGCCGCGTGGTGCGAACCGATCCGGACGGCAACTACGAGCTTCTGGTCGGGCCCGAGAGCGGGCGATTCGTCTTCGTCACCACGCCCCGCGGCTTCTGGACCGAACGGTTCTACGTGCCGATCGGCGCCGCCGCGCGCACCGCCCGCGCCGACTTCCGCCTCGAGCCGATCGACCAGCCCGACCGGTTCGATTGCGTGTTCCTCGCCGACGTCCACTTGGACAATCGCGGGTTCGGCGCGGCCAAGTTCAAGAGGAGCCTGGAGGAGATCAACGGGCTGGAGCCGGCGCCCGCCTTCCTTTGGGCGCAGGGCGACGTCTGTCTTCAGGGCGGGGCGGGCAAGCAGTACGTGGAGTGCCTCGCCGTGGCCGAGATGCCCGTGCGCAACGGCGCCGGCAACCACGAGATGATGCTCAAACACGCCAACCCCCGCGACGACTTCGAGCGGTTCTTCGGGCCGACGTACTACTCATTCAACTGGGGGCCCGCCCACTGCATCGTGCTCGACGGCAACAAGCCGATCCCGCACGAAGAGGGCTGGAAAGCGGTCCACGGGGCCGTGGAAGCCAGCGAGATGGCGTGGCTTGCGGCCGACCTGGCCGCCCAGCCGCCGCAGAAGCCGATCATCGTGGGCGTGCACATCCCCATCGTTTCCACCTACCCGGAGCGCCGGCAGCACAGCCCCAAAAACGCCCCCTACTGGGAAGTGACCAACGACCAGTCGCTCACCGAGCTGTTCAGCCGGCACGGCGTCCGCCTCGTCCTTCAAGGCCACATGCACGAGAACGAGCGGCAGACCGTGGGCGGCGTCGAGTACGTCGAGTCGATCTCGATCTCGGGAAGCTGGTGGAAGGCCGGCGAGGGCTTCGAACGGGGCGTGGACGGCTGCCCTCGCGGCTACCGCATCGTCTCCGTCGACGGCACGCGCGTCACGCACCGCTACCGGTCGAGCTGCGAGTCGCACGTCGACCGCCGGGGCGAGTTCTCCGGCCTCGAAGACCCCCTCGCGGCGGGCCGAGAGACCGAGCTCGTGTTCAACGCCTACGACGCCCCGAACGGCTCCACGGCCGAAGCGCGGATCGACGGCGGTCCCTGGCGGCCGATGCCCGCACACGAGGTCCGAAGCGCGACCACGCCCGACCTGACCATGCCCCACCACTTCCGCCTGGTGGCCGACACGACCGCGCTGAAACCGGGTGAGCACACGATCGAAGCCCGGGTAAGATGGCCCGACGGGACGGTCGTCACCGAGAGTGATCGGTTCGTGCTCGGCGGCGAGTGAGGCGCGCTCGGCCCCGGATGCCCTTTGGGCGGCGGAGCTTCTCGAAAGGGCGCTGAGGCGCAGGGGGCAACGGGGGGAGGGGCTCTCGCAAAGGCGCCAAGACGCAAAGGACGGTGCGGGGAGATGGACTCTCGCAAAGGGAAGGGAAGCGTCGTCGAAATCCGAATCATTCGGCAGCCAGAGGCTTCAGGCAACCTCCGCCATTCGACCGACGATCCTGGAGATAATCGCCCCTCCTCTTTGCGCCTTGGCGAGAGTCCTCCCTTTCCCGGACGGCCACTCAGTCATCGGACTCGTTCTGCCCGCGCCGGCGCTCCGAGCGTCTCTTCTTCCGCGCCGCCTCGAGCACCTGGCAGAAGTCGCGAAAGCGGCAGAAGCCCGACGGGTGCAGGCATTGCGGGTCGTCGGGCCGGACCGAGACGTTGTCGGCCATGCAGACCAGCGCATCGGCGCTCTCGGCGTCTTCCTTGTGCGGCTGTATCACGAGAATGAGTCCGAAAAAGGGGCCGGATAGGCGGGAGCCGGCACGCGCGGCCTCGCCGTCTTCCCGACCGCGTCCGGTCACGACGCCTTCACCACCGCCACCACGAACGTCGGGTTGAGCGACTCGAAGCGGACGCGGTCGATCTGGTAGTAGCCGCGGGCGAGGTTGACCATCCAGACCTTGACGTGGGGACAGTGCCCACGGAGCAGGCGGTGGACTTCGGCCACGTTGTCGAGGCTGCTCATCGTGGCGACCAGGCGGCCGCCCTGGCGGAGCTTGCCGTAGGCGGCGTCGACCAGCCGGACGATTTGTCGGCCGGTCCCGCCCACGAATACGCAGTCCGGCTGGGGGAGGTCTTCCCATGCTTCCGGGGCACGGCCCAGCACGGGGGTGAGGTTGGCCACGCCGAATCGCTCGGCGTTCCGGGCCATCAGGTCGTGGTCCTCGGGGTCCATCTCGATGGCGTAGACCGTGCCCTGGGAGGCGATCTGCGCGGCTTCGATGGCCACCGAGCCGCTCCCGGCGCCGATGTCCCAGACCACGCTGGCCGGCCCCAGGTCCAACTCGGCGAGGACCATCGACCGGACCTCCGACGGGGTCAGGAGCCCGCGCTTCGGCTTCGACTGGAGGAAGGCCTCGTCCGGGTTGCCGAACAGCCGACGGCCGATCATCTCGCTGGGCCGGTCGGGCACGTCCGGCTTGCGGACCAGGATCATCACGTTCAGCGGGCCGAACTCCTGCTCGGCGATCTCGGCCAGCTCGCCCTGGGTGACGCACTCGTCGGGTGAGCCCAGGTTCTCGCAGACGTAGGCGGTGAAGTAGTCGATCTGCATATTCAGGAGGGTGCGCGCTACCTCGTCCGGGGGGCAGCTCTCGCTGGTGAAAAGCCCCACTTTCTCGGCACTCCGAATCTGCTCCAGCACGGCGTCGATCCCGTGCGTGGCCAGGTTCGTCAGAAACGCCTCCTCCCAGCTTTCCTTCACCCGGGCGAAGGCCAACTGCATGCTGCTCACGTGCGGCACGACCTCGAACCGCTCTTTGCCCAGTCGATCGCACAGGAACCGGGCCACCCCGTAGAACAGCGGGTCGCCCACCGCCAGCACGACCACCCGCTTGTCGGGCGAGGCCTCGATCCGCTTGACCGCTTCCTCCAGGCTCGTGCCCAGGACCATCCGCTCGCCGGGCGTCTTTGGCACCAGGGCCAGCGTGTGGTTCTCCCCGATCAGCAGGTCGGCCTTTTCGGCGAGCTTGCGGGCCACCTGGCTCAGCCCGCCCAAGCCTTCCTCGCCAATCCCGATAATCTGCACCTTTCTTGCGTCGGCCAAGGCGCTGTTTCCTTCCACGACAAGGGACTCTGACTAGCCGCCGAGACTTCGTCGATTGTAAGACAAGGCGGCGGCCTATGGCAACCGGGGCGTGAAAGGGGCGTCCGCCCGGTCGCACAGTCCGCTCCATGCCGATTCCTGCCCGACCACCGGGCATCTTGCCCGTGCCGTGTACGCTGCACTGGCGAAACGCCAGTGGCACCCAACTCACGCTTTCCAGATTGACGGAGTACGAGGATGTTGGGCGTAAACACGCCGTGCTCGTCCCACGCCCCCTTGTCGCCCTTGCCCACGGCCGGGCCCTGCTCGGTCCATGCTTTTCCGTCCGGCGAGGATCACGTCGCTGGGGTCGCGGCGAGTGACGCCCTTCTCCGGGCCGATGGCCGTGGTGTAGACCAAGTCGCGAGGGTACGGCCCGCCGCCGTCGGCCGGCACGGGCTCGCGCGACGCGGCCGGCTTCTCCTGCCAGCGAAGCGCGTCCGGACGTCGCACGCCCTCGTCGAAGAACCGGGCGCCCCGGCCGATGCGGTCGTAATCGCCGAGGTCCTCTCGGGCCTGCTCGATCCGCTTCATCAGCTCGGCGACCGTCTCCGGGTGTTCGGCGGCCACGTCGTGCTGTTCGCCCGGGTCGGAGTCCAGGTCGTACAGCTCGGGCTGGTCGACCGCGGTGACCATCCGCGCCGACCAGGAGCACCACTTCGCCCGGTCAGGACGCGGCAGGACCAGCTTCCACTTTCCGTGGCGCACCGCCTGGAGGTGGTTGTAGCAGTAGTAGAAGAGCGTTTCGCGAGGGTTCCGGGCGTCGGGCTCGCCGAGGAGGATGGGCAGGACGTTCTTTCCGTCGATGATCCGGTCGTCGGGCACGTGGGCGCCGGCCAGCGCGGCGAACGTGGGCAAAAGGTCCATCGAGGTGAGCAGCTCGCCAGACACCCGGCCCGCGGGGATCTTGCCCGGCCAGCGCATGATGCACGGCACGCGCAAGCCCCCGTCCCACGTCTGCATCTTCCAGCCCCGCAGCGGATCGGCGCTGCCGTAGTGGGCGTCGATTCCGCCCTCGCCCGCCAGGTGCTCCTCGACCCAGGGGCCGTTGTCGGAGGTGAAGACGACGAGCGTGTTTTCGTCGATGCCCAGCTCTCTGAGCGAATCGAGCACCTGGCCGGTGCTCCAATCGAGCTCCTGGACGACGTCGCCGTAGAGTCCCCGTTTCGAAGTGCCGCGGAACCGCTCGGAGACGCCGAGCGTGACGTGCGGCATGTTGTGGGCGAGGTAGAGGAAGAACGGCCGGTCCTTGTTTTGGCGGATGAACCGGATCGCTTCCTCGGTGTATCGCCGCGTGAGCTGGTTGAGGTCGGCGGGGCTTTCCAGCACCTCCTCGTTTCGCATCAGCTCGGTCACAAAGCGCTTGGGATTCACCTCGCGGGTGAACCCGTTGTGCAGGGGCGTGCCGAAGAATGCGTCGAACCCCTGGGCGTTGGGCATCAAGTCGCTCCGAAACGGGCCGGTGCCCGGACCTCGGGTGTTCTTCCCCGGCCCCGCCAGGTGCCACTTGCCCACCAGGGCGGTGGCGTAGCCGGCGGACTTCAACACCTCGGCCAGGGTGATCTCGTCGGGGTGCAGGACGGGGTGGCCTTCCTTGCGGTTGGCGACCTCGGCCACGCGAATCGGATAGCAGCCCGTCATCAGCGCCGCCCGCGATACGCCGCAGACCGGCTGGACGTAGAAATCCGTCAGTCGCGTGCCCTCTTGGGCCATGCGGTCCAGAGAGGGCGTTTCGACGAGCGGCGCGCCGTAGCAGCCGACGTCGTTATAACCCATGTCGTCGGCGAGGATGACGACCAGGTTCGGCGCCCGGGCAGATTCCTCGCATCGTCCGTCTCTTGCCGTGCCTGTCGACAGAAGGGCCGCCGTGGCGGCAAGGATCAGCGCACGGACCGGCCGCGGCAACCGGCGTGGCGAGTTGGGTGGGTGTCCGATGCCTTCAGGGAGACGGGAGGCCATGACCATGCTCCTTTGCCGAGGACGCGGACAACCAAGGCCCGCCGGTCGCCGCCACTGCGTGCGGCGTGCTTCACCCCCAAAGGGCGGCTTTCAGGTCGGGGTTGATGACGACGGGCGAGAAGTCGACTTCGGAACCAGTATCCACCCGTGCGGATGGCGAGTCAACTTGGCCACGGCGAGCCGCGAACGATGCGGAGGGCTTCTACGCAGAGCAACTCGCCGCTCGCCGTCTGAGCCGCAAGCTCACGGCTCGACGGCTTCCAAGCATCGCGCGAGTCGTTGAGCCAGCACATCGATGTGCGGCTCCTGGATCAGGGTGAGATGATTGCCGGGCACCATGTGCACCTCGACGTCGTCGCACATCCTGGGCCACTCGCGGGCCGGCTCGAATCGCCGCTTCACGATCCCTTCGCTCGCCTGGAACAGCGTGATCTTGCCCTCATAGGGTTCGGCCCGGTAGTTGAGCACGGCGTGCATGTTCGAGGTGAACAGGTGGAAGATCTGTCGGGCGAGCCGCTCATCGGCATCTTCCGGGATCAAGCGTGCCGGGGCGCTCCGCCGGCGGAACTCCGACAGTTGCTCCGACGACGACAGCCGCAGCATGTCCAAAACCCCAATCTCTCCCTTGGGGAATAGCGCGGTCACGATCGCGCAGGAGTAGAGGACGCCGCTGTCGATGATCGCCAGAAGCCGCACGTCGTCCCCCGACGCCCTGAGCCGCTGGGCCATCTCGTACGCCAGCACGCCGCCGACCGACCAGCCGCCGATCGCGTAAGGTCCGCGGGGCTGCACCCGGCGCATGGCCGCCACGTATTCCTCGGCCATTTCCTCGACGGTCGCCAGGGGCTCACGAATCCCGTCCACGCCCGGACACTGAAGCCCATAGAACGGCCGCTCCGGCGCCAGCAGCCGCGCAAGCTGCAAGTAGCAGAGGACGTTCCCACCGCCGGGGTGGATGCAGAACAGCGGCAGCTTGGATCCCTCCGTCTGGATCGGCACCAACGCCGACCAATCCGCCGGGTTCGAGTCCTCGCGGAGAACCTTGGCGAGCTTCTCGATCGTCGGTGCCCGGACGATCCCCGCGGCCGGCAACGTCATCCCGGTTTGCTGGACGATGCGGGCCAGCAGCGACATCGCCATCAGCGAGTCGCCCCCCAACTGGAAGAAATCCTCATCGACCCCGATGGGGCGGTGGCCCAGCAAGTCCTCCCAGATCTGCGTCAACTGGAGCTCCAACGCGTCTCGCGGTGCAATGTGCCGGTCGGCGCTCTCGATTTCACCCGGACGGGTAGGCTCCATTCGACAAGCTCGCAGCAGGAAGGAATCGACTTAGGCGATGAATTTCGCGCGGATGGCCGTCATTGTACAGTAATCGGGCTATCGCAGGCTTTCTATCCAGCAAACGCCCGCGAAGCGACGATCGCGGGCGATCGGCCGCAATTTCGGCCGAAAAGGTGGACGTGCGTCTGATCTGCCGAGTCCCCGCAAGCCGTTGCCAACCAAGGAGTTTCGTCGCCACGATTTGCTGCGGGACTTCTCCCGGCGGTTCCGGCAACGGCGGGCCGTCGCGCGCGAAACGCCGCTCACCCCCAGATCACCGAGCACACCGCCCAGGTGAACCCGACGCCGAAGCCGGCCAGCACCAGACGCTGGCCCGGCTTGATCCGGCCGGACTGGACGTACGCGTCCAGCGCCAGCGGAATGGAAGAAGAGACCGTGTTGCCCACGTTCTCCAGATGGTAGACCATCTTCTCGGCCGGGATGTTGCTGCACGTCGCCAGGTTCTCCATCATGAACTGGTTGGCCTGGTGATAGACGTACCAGTCCACGTCGTCCCCGGCCAGCCCGCACTTGTCCAACAACGCGGCAATTGCCTGGGGAACCGTGTTCAGGGAGAACGAGAACACGGCCTGGGCGTCCATGTACAGGTTATCCTTGCTGCGAACGCAGCCCTGCGAGTCGGCGAACTCCTCTCCCGTGGCGGCCGATCGAGGCAGCCGGAAGGCCCCGCTGGGCACGATGAGGCTCTCCGCGCAGCTCCCGTCGGTGCCCACGACGAACTCGCCGATCTCGCCCGCACCCTCCTCCGAGGCCCCGATGAGCGAGGCCGTGGCCGCGTCGCCGAACAGCGCCCGCACGGTGCGGTCCTTCGGGTGAATCAGCTTGGAATACGTCTCGCCGGTCACGAGCAGCACGTTTCGGGCGGCGCGGGCCAGGATCAGCGATTTGGCCAATTGCAACCCAAACACGAACCCGGCGCACCCCACGCTGAAATCCAGCGCCCCGATATGCCCCGGCAGTCCCAGCCGGTGTTGAAGCTGGCAGGCGTTGGAGGGCAGGAAGTGATCCGGCGTCTGCGTGCTGAAGATCAGATAGTCGATCTCGTCCGCCGGAACCAGCCCGCGATCGAGGAGCTTCTTGGCCGCCTCGTACGCCAGATCGCACGCGGTCTCATCCTCCGCCGCGACGGGCCGGGCGCGAATCCCGGTCTTCTCCCCGATCCGCCCCATGTTCCAGTCCGAGTTCTCTCGGCCCAGGTCCTCGTTCGTCTCCATCCCCTCCGGCACGTGGCAACCGATGCCCAGGATACTCGCCTTCACACTCCTACTCCTTGTGGGAACCGGGGCCTTGCTTGCCCTGTGGCTTGTCAGATTCTCAATGGCAGGTTTCGCCCGTAAGGACCCGATTCATCAGGTCCATCTGCCGCCAGCGACCGCAGCAGTGCGGCCACCGCCAACCCGTCAAACGGAACTTGACCCGGCACGAGGGCACATGGGACGACACCGCGTCTCAGCCCATTGTGACTGCCATCCCCCCCGAGGGCAAGTGCGAAACACGACCACGATACGCCACATCGGTTCCGGACGTGCCCCGCGCGTCCCGGCGGGCCTCCGCATCGAGGCTTTGTCGGCAAATCGCCGTACGTCGGCGGGGCCGCTCCGGACCACGCTCGCCCGGGGAGTCCGCCGGTTCCGCGCCCCCGGGCGGGAGAAGCAGGCCAATATCCCGCCCCGGCCAGAGAGGGCCTTGAGGCTCGGCGCGAACCTGCTTGCGTGGAAGACGTTCTGCCGCACGACCCCTCAAGCCGCAACGCGGCGGAAGCCAATAGATAGGGGCATAAGACCCTATCGACCCGCCCGTCGACGAGGGGAGCGGCTGACCTTCGACCCAGGTGAGTTGCGGAATCGTGCTTGCCCGACCATGGCGGCTCCTCGGCTTTCGGGAAAGGGTGAGTCCACAGCCCCGGGGCTTCGCGGGCGATCGGTCGCTGACACCAGGGCCCATCCGGCCCGCGGTCGCCGCAGACGCCCGCCCGAAGTGCTGTCTCCTCGGTGGGCAGACATCGACCGCAGAGCTTCCCGCTGTACGTGGTGACGATTCGGCTGGGCAACCCCCCGGAAGTCGCACGGAAGCACTACTTGCAGGCCACGGAAGACGACTACGCCGAAGCCGTGCAGAATCCGGCCCAGCAGCCCGCCGCACAGCCTCGCCCGAAAACGGAGCAAGGTGCCGTAACCGGTTGCGGCTGCGACACCCTGCAAAATCGCCCTAAGTCAATCAGCGGCAATGACTTAGATTCAGTGGAGGCGAAGAGGCTCGAACTCTCGACCTTGGCATTGCGAACGCCACGCTCTCCCAACTGAGCTACGCCCCCGCGGGACTCCCGTCGCACGGCAAGGCCAGCGCCTTGGCGGCCCAAACTGCTGCGCGTCCTTCGTGTCCCTATTGCCCGGTCCTCCCATTCATCAGTCTGGGGAAGGGCAATCCGTGTATTGTAGGATTGCCCGCAGGGTTTGTCAAAAGGGGGGCCAAGGCGATGGTTGACGCTCGTCCAACCATTGTGGTACTCTCCATGTTGCATCCGGTGCGGTGCAATCGAGCGATTCCGGGAATCGACATTCCCCGCTCCAACCAACACGGCGACGGTCCCCAAGAGCAATCACCCGGGCTTCCGTCGCCCACCTCCGCGCCCGTGGCGCAATTGGATAGCGCATCGGTCTTCGGAACCGAGGGTTGCAGGTTCGAATCCTGCCGGGCGTGCTTTCATCTACCGGCTCCGTCGAGGCGTCTTCGGACGCTTTTTCTGCTGGTTTTTCAGGGGTGTCCGACGTTTCGGCGGTTGCCGAAACACGGCCGGAACGGCCCGGCTTGTCTGACTCGTTCACTGCACAACAGTGCACGTTGGCGCGGTCTGATGGCTCCTTTTCCGGTAAGCAGAGCGGTAAGACACGTTCGCCCCTCCGATCAGCGCTCTCCCGTCCGCCAGTCCGGTCCTCGGTGCCCGTGGCCTGCAACACGACGTCTTCGGAATCATTCGGGCCCTAGACGACTGACGCGAACTGCGGCAGCATCTCCAGCCCCTCCGCCTCGTCGACCAGCAAGGTGTGGCTGTACCGCGTCATGGCGAGATTGACGTCCGAATGCCGAGCGAGTCGTTGCGCAATCTTCGGATGTACCCCACCGGAGGTAATGAGCGAGATGTAGCTGTGCCGGAGGGCGTGGAAGTCGGCAAACAGACCGGCGTCGTCCACGTAGTCGATTCCTGCTTCGTCGAGGTCTCGCCTCAGCATCTCTGCCGTCTTGTCAGTCAGCCTCGGCCACAAGAGTTCGTCGGGGCCGAATCCGGCTTCCTGAAACCACGTCTTCGGCTCGGCCACCAACTCCGGACGAATCACCTGCACGGTGGGCTTGCGGTTCTTCGCGTCGCGCGCCTCCACCGCCGCGGCGGCGTGAGGCCCGTCGAAATCGAAACGTGAGGTGGCAAGCGTGCTCAGCTCGTTCCTCCGGAACCCGGTCTCCATCGCCACTCGATACAACATTGCCCGTGCCCGCCCTGTCAGACAGTGGTGTTTGCGACCGTTGGAGGTCGTCACAAGCAGACGGCTGAGTTCCTCGGCCGTAAGACTCCGCCGGTCATGACGACGGTCGACCTTGACGTTCATGCGGGACAGGTGGGCCACCGGCGATTCGCTAGCCCGTCGGTCCTTGACCATCCAGAGGCAGAACTGCTTGATGGCCTGCAAGTAATGGTTCGAGGTCTGGACACTGATACCCTCCCCACCGTCTCGGAGTGCCGCAAGATAGCCCTGCACCTTCGAGGCGCTGATGTCCGAGTAGAAGGCGAACCGACAGCCCTCGCATATCCGGCGCGCCTTCCCGACCACTTCCATGGCGCGCTTTGCCGTGTCGTCGTTCGCCAGCAGGGAGGCGAAGAAATCGGCCAGATGCCTGGCCAAAGGCTTGCCGCTCGCAACGGTTCGGGAGTCAAGCAGACCGATGTCCGTGAGCTTCTGTCGCATCCTCGGGCGCAGACTTTCCAGCCACCGGGTAAGTTCCAGTCCTGGCTGCTCACCTAGCGCACGCGTCGCAACGAGCTTTTCCAGCTTGCGGCCCAACTCCGTGGTAAGCGCTTTGTCCGCAAAGCCGGGAATCCGCCGGGTCACTTCCTGGTGGTCCTTGAATTCGACGTACCAGTTCTTGGCCGTCTTCGTTACCCCGGACCGGGTCTTTTACTGTTGGTGGAATACTCGCATCATATCACCCTACCTTTCAGAAACTGCGCGTGAAGCCTGTGGGCGCGCGCGGCCCTAAGCTCGTCGGAGAACGACATGATACCCACCTTTCCAGGCCGGACCGGCCCGGGCGGGAATGTGGGAAAGGCAGGTAGAAGCCACAGCCCCCGCCCGGACCGCTTGGTCGTTCGCCGGGCTACGAAACGACCGTCCCGAGCATCGCCTGCTAGCCTAAAGCCTCAGGGGCAAATTGGCAACCGGTCCGATGGCCGCCCGTCAAGTCGTGGGACAGCGGTGCCCCCGGGGGGCTGCCGCGCGGGCCAAGGGTGAGGAGCCAGGGTAGCGAGGCCCGATTGTCCCCGTGCCACCTTTGAGACCCCTCCGCCGGGTAGGGCCCTCGTGGGAAAACAAACTGTGTCTCGACCGGCGACCGTTCCCGTGGCACCCGGCAGGGGACGCCTTTGGGGAAGGACCCGGGAGACGGCGCGTGTCCACCCCCCGTTAGGTGTCCACCCCTTGCCTGCGAGACCTGCGACCCACAAGGCCCCGTCGCTGGAGACCCTCCCCGAATTTTGCCGCCGAAAAAACGCGCCTGGCCCGACGGTCTGCCTTTGGCCAGCTCGCAGAAATCCGACCGCCCGCTAGCGGCACGCTGGCGCTCTTTGGCTCCGGGTGGGCTACGCGTGGTGCCGGGGTCCGAAAGCCCGTCCTGGGCCGCAATGGGACCTCCTGAAGGGCTCTGGGTCAGGTAATATGCCAAGTGTCGCAATAGACACAAGGTACCCTGGCCGGCGCTGCGACGGGGCCGTGGCCTGTGGCCCCGGGCAGGCAGGGTCTGGAGGCAGTCGATCTCGGCCCTCCCGGCCCTTTTTTGGTGCGGGCCGGGACGCCGCGGAGAAGCCCGTCGACGCCCTGCTCCGCGCGGCCTGCTTCTTGGCCCAGCACTCGAAGACTCCGACTGAGCCATCGTCCGGCCAACCGCTTCGGCGCCGTTATTTCCGGTGCCGAAGTGCCTCGACCCGCTGCTGCACAACCTGTCCCGGCTTGAAAGTGACCACGGACTTCTCCGGCACGAAGACC
>DATKZH010000756.1:0-3575 GCA_035528065.1 Thermoguttaceae bacterium
AAAGAGTCCTACAGAGAAGACTTAGCCGGTCACTCTGGCCTCGAACCGTACGCCGGCAATGGTAACATTGCGGGTGTGGCATCGGCAAGAGGAAACGCAGGCCAGCTATCCAGCTCCGAAATCACAACTTCCGCGTGCCGATCTTGTCCTGACACGGAGAAGGCAACATCGTCGATGCCGCTATTTGGCGAGGCAGCGACGGACGCGGCGGAGTCGAAGAACCTGTGCATGCGCAGACATCCCAAGCGCGAGAACCGGGAGATCCTATCGGTTTCCACTCCGAACGCCGTGGCATGATCGCGGCGGGAGTGGAACGGTCAGAAAACGTTTCCGACGGTAATCCTGACATGAACGCCAATAGGAAGTCAGATGAGTCCGTAGTACCTGCGACGCCGGCGAACAACGGTGCGGCTGGAGCACTCGCGGAGTCGGCCGAGGAAAGGGACTCAGCCAAGAGGAACGCCGAGCAAGCTGCCTTGCACCGGACACCGGGCCGGATCAAACGCAAGTCACGCGGACTACACGGCGTGCGTGAAGCTGCCCGCAAGGACAGCACGCTCAAGTTCACGGCCCTGTTGCATCACGTCGATGAAGACTGCCTGACCGAAGCCTTTTTCAATCTGAAGAAGACGGCGGCCGTCGGAGTCGACGGCGTAACATGGCAGGAATACGAGCGGAACCTGGCGGCCAACATTGCGGGCCTCCACGATCGAATTCACCGGGGAGCCTACCGTGCTCAGCCTTCTCGCAGAGTCTGGATACCCAAACCCGACGGTCGCAGGCGGCCGTTGGGGATTGCCTCGCTGGAGGACAAAATCGTCCAGCAGGCGGTGCTGTGGGTATTGCAGAGCATCTACGAGCAAGACTTTCTCGGTTTCAGCTATGGCTTTCGGCCTGGTCGCAGCCAACACGATGCACTCGATGCATTGAACGTGGCGATCACCAGCAAACGAGTGAACTGGATATTGGATGCCGATATCGAAGGCTTCTTTGACGCGATCGACCACGAGTGGTTGGTCAAGTTCTTGGAGCATCGGATCGGCGATCGCCGCATTCTTCGGCTGATTCGCAAATGGCTTCGTGCCGGCGTCAGCGAGGAAGGCGAGTGGTCAAAGACCACCGTAGGTGCACCGCAAGGATCGGTGATCTCACCGTTACTTTCCAACGTGTACCTGCACTATGTGTTTGACCTGTGGATCGAGTGGTGGCGGAAGCACCGTTGCCGCGGCGACGTGGTCGTGGTGCGTTATGCGGATGACTTCGTGATCGGTTTCGAGAGCCATGGCGAAGCAGCGGCGTGTTTGGAGGCTCTCCACGCGCGGTTTGCCAAGTTTGGCTTGAAGCTGCACGAAAGGAAGACGCGTCTGATCGAGTTTGGTCGCTTTGCGATCCAACGCCGAAAACGACGCGGCGTGGGCCGGCCGGAAACTTTCGACTTTCTGGGCTTCACTCACATGTGTGCCCGGACGCGGAAGCAGGGCTGGTTCACCATCCATCGTCATTCCGTGGCGAAACGCATGCGTGCGACCCTACAGGCGATCAAAGCTCAACTGCGAAAGCGAATGCACTGGCCACTTGGCGAAACGGCCCGTTGGCTGCGACGCGTTGTCCAGGGCTGGCTGAATTACCATGCCGTCCCGAGCAACAGTCACCGCATCGGCCGCTTCGTGGACGAGGTGACTCGTCTCTGGCTGAAAGTCATCCGCCGCCGTAGTCAGCGAGGTCGCAGTCGCTGGACGTGGGCTCGGATGCGACGTCTTGGCAGACGCCATCTCCCCCGTCCTCGCATTATCCACCCATATCCCAACCAACGATTTCACGCTCGACTCAAGGCAGGAGCCGTATGAGGTAGTGCTTCACGTACGGATCTGCGCGGGGGGCCGCCGGCAACGGCGGTCCCTACCGCGATCCGTGAATAGTGAATAGTCGTTATTGGAGTGCCTCGGAAATACGATCCAGGGTCCCACGCAACTCCGTCGGGCCGTTGTCGATGCGGCGTACCGCGCGACTGACGGCGCTCCCGCCAGCCGCAGGTCTTGACGGTCTGCGGGAGCCAGTCGATGCACTTCTGCCGGTCGGCGTCGTCGCGAACGATCCGTCGCTGCTCGACGTCACGTGATACAGTGCCCCAGGAAATTCGACACGAAGTGGTCTGGCCATGGCCGCATTCTACCCCAAGCAACCCATCAAGCAGCCTCTATTCACTATTCACGGCCTGACCCCAGTTTGCCGATTGCATCGGTTGAGCGGTTCCATTAGATTGAAACCGTGGGGTCTACGCGGTCTCGGTCAAACACCTGCGGATTGAGTTGCCAGATGAAGGGGAAACAGTCGACGGGCACTGTCCGCGAGATGGTCCGGGCATGGGCCGTCTGTGGCGCGATGGTTCCGGCGCTGCTCTCCGCCGGGGAGCCGGAAGCGTACCAGGGCCCGTGCTCGCTGGTGGCATCGAAAGACGCCGGCACCCTGTACGTCGCGGCCGCCGACGCGCGGCAACTGCTCTGGGTCGAGCTGCCCGGCGGCAAGGTCACCCGGCGAGTGTGCTTGCCGGCCGAGCCCTGCGGGTTGGTTCCGAGTCCCGACGGGGCCCTTATCTTCGTCACCTGCGCGGCGCCGCGGAGCACGGTGGTGGCGATCGACGCTACCTCGGGCGAGGTGACGGCAAGCTTTGCGGCGGGGCATACGGCCACGGGCCCCGCCGTCGCGCCCGACGGAAAACGACTCTACGTCTGCAACCGGTTCGACAACGACGTCTCGGTGATCGACCTGCCGGCCGGGAAAGAAGTCGCCCGGGTGAAGGCCGTTCGCGAACCGGTGGCGGCGGCCGTCACCCCCGACGGCAAGACGGTCCTGGTGGCCAACCACCTGGCGTACACCCGCACCGACGCCTCGTTCTACGGCACGGTGGCC
Organism: Thermoguttaceae bacterium; assembly: GCA_035528065.1. Lineage (GTDB taxonomy): Bacteria > Planctomycetota > Planctomycetia > Pirellulales > Thermoguttaceae > DATKZH01. The sequence continues at coordinate 2,911 of DATKZH010000756.1, forward strand.
CCGGTGGTAACCGTCATCGACGCCCGGACCCACGAAACCGGCGCGATCCAACTGGCCAACGGCTCCCACAGCCTCCGCGACCTGTGCGTGTCGCCCGACGGAAAGTACGCCTACGTGACGCACGTTCTCTGCAACTTCCAACTGGTCCCCATGCAGGTCGACATGGGCTGGATCAACAGCAACGTGATCAGCGTGATCGACGTGGGGGAGAAGAAGCTGATCCAAACCGTCGGGCTGGACGAGATGTTTTTGGGGGCGGGCAATCCGTGGGGCGTGGCCTGCACGGCCGACGGCGCGTCGATCTGCATCAGCCACGCCGGCTCGCACGAGTTGAGCGTGGTCGAGGCCGCGTCCGTGTCGGGCAGGCTCTTCCCGATGTTCACCTCGCCCGACGTCGGCGCCATCCCCGACGACCCGGTCAGCAACAGCCGCCCGCCGCGCCGGATCAAGCTGCCGGGCAAGGGCCCTCGCGGGGTGGCGGTTGCCGGCTCCAAGGTCTACGTGGCCGAGTACTTCAGCGACACCCTGGCGGTGGTCGATCTTGAGGCCCCGGCCGACGAGCCGCCCGGCACCATCGCCCTGGGGCCCCCGCCGCAACTCACCCTGCGGCGCCGCGGCCAACTGCTCTTCAACGACGCCACGATCTGCTACCAGCACTGGCAGAG
>DATKZH010000757.1:0-3134 GCA_035528065.1 Thermoguttaceae bacterium
GTCCAGTGGTCAGGGTTCGGGGTTCAGGGGTCAGGACCTGCGTGTATACGTGGAACTCCAGGTCCTGACCCCTGAACCCCGAACCCTGAACCCCACAAACTTGACTCATCTGCAACAACTTTCGGAAACCAAGTACCCTAGGCCGCATGGGTTGCGTTTTGCGCGGGATTTCGTAGGGTAGGTCGAGGTACGAGACCCACGCGCAGACTCGGGCTCCACAATGCCCGACCCGTGGGTCTCCTGCGTCGACCCACCCCACGCACTCTCGAGGTCTCCCCATGCAATCCAAGAACAGGACCGTCAGCCGACGTGGCTTCCTCGCAACCGCGGCCGCTGCGTGCGCGGCCGGAACGACGTTCGGCCCGGGCCGAAAAGCTCGAGCCCTAGCCGACGATTCGCAAGGCAAGGCGGCCCGGCTTCGCGCCGGCGCGGCCACCCGCGACGTCACGCCCAAGCCGGGCGTCGTGCTCGACGGGCCGATCATGCAGATCGGGCCGGTCGAGGCGGTGCACGATCGGCTCAACACCCGGGCGCTCGTGCTCGACGACGGCTCGGAGCGACTGGCCATCTGCACGGCCGATTGCACGATGGCCTCCCGCGACGTCTTCGACCGGGCCAAGCAGCTTGTGCACGAGAAGACGGGCCTCGCCGCCGACCGGATGCTCTTCGCCGGCACGCACAGCCACAGCGCGGTCCGGGCGACCGGGATCGGCCAGGGCCCGCTCGACAAGGAGTACCTGGAGCTGCTCGCCCAGGGCATCGCCAAGGCGGTCTGCCGGGCGATCGACAACCTGGCGCCCGCCCGGATCGGCTGGGGTGTGGGGCAAAAGCCTGAGCTCGTGCATAACCGCCGCTGGCTGATGAAGCCGGGCACGATCCCGCCCAACCCGTTCGGCCAGGAGGGCGAAAAGGTCAAGATGAACCCGGGACGCGGGAGCCCCGACCTGGTCGAGCCGGCCGGCCCGGTCGATCCGGAGGTCTCGGTCGTTTCGGTGCAGCACGCCGACGGGCGCCCGCTGGGCGTGTTGGCCAATTTCGGCATCCACTACTGCGGCGGGACCAAGCGCCGCGAGGTCAGCGCCGACTACTTCGGTGTGTTCGCCAACCGGATCGGCGAGCTGCTCGGCGCGGGCGATGTCGACCCGCCCTTCGTCGGCATCCTGTCGAACGGCACCAGCGGCGACATTTCCAACGGCTTCGACTTCCGCAAGCCGGCTCCGAAGAAGGCCCCCTACCAGTGGATGCAGGAGGTGGGCGAGCTGGTGGCCGACGAGGCCCTGCGCGTGATCCGAGGCATCGAGCACCGCGACGACGTCTCGCTGGCCATGCGCCAGACCGAGCTCGAGCTGGCCACGCGCCGGCCCGACGAGGCGCGACTCGCCTGGGCCCGGGAGGTCTGGTCGAAGGCCGAGGGCAAACCCCGCCTCTCACTGCCCGAGATCTACGCCCGGGAGGCCATCCTCCTGGCCGACTTCCCCCCGACGGTGTCGCTCCCGCTCCAGGCGTTGCGCATCGGCGAGCTGGGCATCGCGGCGATCCCCTGCGAGGTGTTCGCCGAGACGGGCCTGGCGATCAAGCAGTCCAGCCCGCTGAAGCCCACGTTCGTCATCGAGATCGCCAACGCCTACCACGGCTACCTCCCCACGCCCCCGCAACACGCCTGGGGCGGCTACGAAACCTGGCCCGCCCGAAGCAGTTGCCTCCAGATCGAGGCGGAGCCGAGGATACGGGAGACGGTTCTCGGGCTGTTGGATGGAGTGTCGCGTCCGACTTGACGGCCGGATGCGCTCAACCGGGGCGCGAGGATCGCCTATTGTTGGACGCGGTCCCTTTCGCCGCCGCCGCGATTTCGCCACCTATGGGGGGAACTACCCCCTTCAGATACCGTGAGCGCACGTGCGCGCGGGCCCCAGGGTGAGTGCGCTGGGGCCCCATGGTGAATGCGCTGGGGTTCCAGCGCACGTGCTACAGGGTCGCAGGCCACCTGCGCGCACGCCATGTACTGGGAGAAACGCCCTTTTTGGACGAGGTCACTCGCGCAAGCCAGGGGTATGAAAGGACTTGGAGTTTTCGTAGGAACCAAGAAAAACCGTCCAACAAATGTTTTCGACGCAACGTGTTTCCAGGCACGGACTTAGGGCATTTCATGGGAGGCTTTGTTGGACACTTGGACGGCCGGTTTCGCACGGCTCGGGGCGTGTGGTTTTCCGCCTAACACGGTCGAGCATACCATGTTAGCGCCGAGCCGCAAGGCAATTTTCGGCCGCCCCCGGGTGCTTCCAACTTCTCCCGGCCCGGGGGCCGAATCGGGAGGCGTCATCCCCGCACGGTCGCCGGCGGCCACCCCACGTTTGGGAAGCATCGCTGCGAGAAGGGGGTGGTCCGTGTTCAGCGGGGCTCAATGGCCGGTGATGATTGTGGCCCGCTCCAACAAAACCGCACCGAGTGCCGATGCTCCACACTAACCCGAAGCGCAAGCGAGGACCGGCGCTTTGTCGTTCTTCGCCCTCGCTGGCGCTTCGGGTTAGTGTCGCAGTCTCTCTGGACCGGGCCATGCGTTGGGAACCGTGAGCGAAGCGGCAGGGCGGCACGGGCATGTTGCCCCTGCACTGGCGAGACGCCAGTGCCACCCGACCGTGCAGGCTTCTCCTTGTCCCCTTCAGCTCGGCCAGAGCATTGACGGGCGCAGGGCGATCTCGCGCACCGCCAGCGGGCGGACCTCGTCGTCGCCGGTCAAGGTTTGCAGGCTGCGGTAGCCACTGCCGCCCGGATCGCGGCGGACTTCGATCGAGCGGTCGGGGACGTTGACGACCCAGTAGTCGGCGATACCGGCCGCGGCGTAGAGATCGGCCTTCTCGCCCGTGTCGTAGCTCAGGCTCGTGTCGGCAACTTCGATCACCAAGAGCACGTCCGCGGCTGCGGGTCGGCCCTCCGAGTAATCGCGCCGAGCGACCCAGGCGATGTCCGGCTCGGGAGCGCTCTCGAGCTCCGCAAAGCCGATCGAGTTCTGCACCCGGACCCATACCCTCCTTTTCGGCAGATTCTCAAAGCTCCACTCCGTTAGTCGATCCAGGACCACCTCATGTAGCGAGTCGATCGGATTCATTTCGCGAATCTCCCCCCGGATGAACTCG
>DATKZH010000758.1:0-7333 GCA_035528065.1 Thermoguttaceae bacterium
CCTCGACCCACCCTACATGGTTTGCATTACGCAGGGATCGGATCGTCCAGGCACACCTGCACGAAGCGCGTCGTCACTTTTCGCCCCATGCACCCGACCACCAGGTGATACAAGGCGAACAGGTCCCAGGAAAAGGGGATATAGCCCAAGTAGCCCAACGCCGGCATCTCGAAGACGTGGAGGAAGCCGACAAACGGGACCTCGTAGATCCATTTGGGATAGGAGTAGAAGTTCCACATCTCCCAGAAGACCGCGCAGATCAGGCATCCGACCGGCAGGGCGATCACCGGGCGCCAGTCCCCCGTAGCCGCATAGCGAAGCAGGGAGCGGTTGCCGAGCCACACGTTCACCGGATCGAGGATCAGGTAGACCGATCCCCAAAGAAAAGGGAAGCAGTAGATCGGCCACTTGAGGAGCAGCCCCAGCATCAGCCAACCGGCAAGGAACAGCCCGACGAGCAACCCTCGCGTCGGCCGAAGCACCGGGCCTCGCCGCATTCGCCGGATCCAGCCCAAGGTGCTCGCCAGCTCCGCGGTGCCGAAGACGGCGGGCATCACGGTCGAGAAGCTCACCGAGCACATGAGGAAGTACCCGAGATGGGTGAAATACTCCCTCCCCTCGTAGAACCAGTTCTGCGTGCGCAGGTTGAAAAGCTCGAACAGCCACCAGCCAGGCGAGGAGACCACGAACAGCGCGACGTACGCCGCCGGGCTGCGCGTGAGCATCGAGGTGCCCTTACGCTTTACGACCAGCGCGTCGACCGTAAGGCAGTAGCCCAGCCAGAGCGGAAAAAATCCCCAATGGGTGCGCAGGCCGTCCAGCGACCAGTTCAGCGTCCAGAAGGCGGCCACCAGAGCCAGCCCCAGCCAGCCGTGGAGCGGCCAGCGTCTCGCAAGCGACGTGGTAGCGGCCTCACTTGTCACTTGCATCTTCCTTCGAGGGAACCACAGATCCGGCCGTTCACGCATAAAACCGCAAGGTATCCTCGCGTATGGCGTGACGATATAGTGGGAAGACTCCTCCGCGGCGGGGATCCTCGTGCGGTGCGGCCGCGTGGTTGACGCATCGGCCTGCCCCCGACACGATTCTAGCCGGCACCGACGGGCTTCGCAATCACGGCCAAGACGCCGATTGAGCTAAGTCCTTTTCTGACAACGACTTAGTGACACCCCGGCCGGGCGTTCCGACCCCCGCTCGCCGGTGTGGCGGCGCCATGGCGCGCGGATGCCATGGACGGCTTGTCCGCCCTGGCTCAGTGGGGTATCCTGACACCATGAGCTTTTCGGCGAAGCACCGTCGACGCGTGCGTCACGATCATTGACCCAAGAAGCAGTTCGCGCTCTGCCTGACATGCCGGCCCCCTAAATCGCTAATGATTCGGTACACAAGGACCGTATTGCCGTGCCGAGCCCGGAGCACGAAGACCCTTCTGGCAGCAAAGGCCCACGACCCCGGGACTACACACCGGAAGCCTTCGAAATCGACCGGATGAGTTGGCCGGATGAAGCGGAGAAGGGCCAGCTTCCCGGAGGTATGCCGGCAGAGTTCGAGGCTGCCCAGACTTATGATGAGCAACTCAAGGTGGTCCGCAAGTACTGCCACTTGAAGGAAGTTGGCTCCGATAAGGATATTCGGCCGGACACGTTCTACTTCCTGCGCAGTGGGAAGCGAACGTATCTGATTCGCACCACCGAGACAATACCCGAAGACAAGGTTTCCATGGTATCGGCTCTCTCCGGGAATCGCGTCAAGCCTCTTTCGAAAGACAGGTTCCTCGAGTTGGGCAAAAGGCGGAAGCTGGTTCGGCTCGCGCCGAAGGGGCAGGCGATATCGCGCGCCGGGTCAAGCGCGGCTGCGCAGGGTCAAGGCGTAGCGGAAGGCGATGCGCCAGGTGCGGCGCGTGCGGCAAAGAGCTTTGCCGACAGCGTCCTGGATTTGGGAGCATTCACCTTCCTGGCAACGGCGGTCCAGCAGTCGGGTCTTACCCCGGGTATGTCGGAGCGTATCTCTCATGTAGGAACTCGCGAGTTCCGGCGGGGCGACTACGGCAAAGCCTATCTCCTGATTGAGGGACATTTTCAGCAGTTCGTCGCGAAAACGGCTGAACGAAAGCAGAGACTTAGACGGGAAGAGCTGAGAATCAAAGCCGGGCACATTAAGATGACGCCAAAGCAGTTGCAGGCGAAGAGAAGGCGCGACACGGAGCAGACACAGAAGATCGAAAGAGCACGCAGAAGATTCGCCAGGGTCATGGATGGATTGCGCATCCTGATAAGCCCGAGGTAGTTCCGTAAGGACGCGGAAGCTTGGGAATGTAAGAAGTGAGCAAGGGGCACGAAGCAGCCGAAACGGCCAAACATCCAGAACGGGAGGTAATCATGCAAAACGACATCAAGCGACGAGACTTCCTCAAAGTCGCGGCGGCCGGAAGCGGGCTCTGCCTGGCCGGATCGGGCATGGCGGCGCTGGGGGCAAACCCGGCGGCGCCCAAGATCATCAGCCCGGGCTGCCGAAAATCGAAGGTCAAGGTCGCCCGCCTCTTCATCGGAACCCCGACGGGCCTCTGGCCCAAGCCGAACCTCAATCTCGAAGAGGAGGTGCGGTTCTACAAAGCGCAGTTCGAGAAGATGAAGAAGGAAGTGGCCGACGTCGACTTCGCCGTCGACGAGCTGGTCACCTCGCCCGAGCAGGCCGCCACCCTCAAGGAAAGACTGGCCCAGGTCGACGGCGTCCTGGTGATCCACCTGAACATCGGCATCTCGGCGATCCTGCACCAGATCGTCAGCGCCGGCAAGCCGACCATCGTCTTCGCCGTGCCCTATTCCGGCCACGAATGGTGCAGCTTCGGCTCCCTCATGAAGCAGGAAGCCGGCGCCAAGTTGGAGGCCATGCTCACCACCGACTACCGGCAACTGGCCGTGGCGATCCGGCCGTTCCGGGCGATCCACCACATGCGGGAGGCCAAGATCCTCAACGTCACCACGCACATGCCCGTGGAGTACTGCGACGCGATCAAGGAGAAATTCGGCACCGAGACCAAGCAGGTCGAGCTCGAGCGCGTGATCGCCGCGTACGATGCGGTGGACGACGCGGCGGCCAAGGCCGAGGCCGACCGCTGGATCCAGGGTGCCAAGGAGGTCGTTGAGCCTTCGGTGCAGGACGTCTTCAAGGCGTGCAAAATGGCCCTGGCCTTCGAGAAGCTGTTGGACGAGGAAGAGGCCACCGTGATGACCGCCGCCTGCTACGGCAGCATGCACAAGCCGCTCTGCCAGGCGTATGCGTACCCCTGCGTCGGCTTCGTGAGGCTCAACAACATGGGCCTGGGCGGGATCTGCGAGTCTGACTTGCAGTGCGCCGTGACGCACGTCCTGCTCCAGGGACTGTCGGGCAAACCCGGCTTCGTCAGCGATCCCACCATGGATGAAGCCACGAACAGCATCATCCTGGCCCACTGCCTGGGGACGCCGAAGATGGACGGGCCCGACGGCCCCGCGGCCCCCTACAAGCTCCGCACGGTGATGGAGCGGCAGGAGGGCGTGGTGCCCCAGGTGTTCATGCGCGCCGGCGAGCGGGTCACCCAGGCGAAGCTGGTGGGTACGGATCACCTGATCTACTTCACCGGCACGATCACCGACGCCCCGGACATCGACCGCGGCTGCCGCACGAAGGTCACCGTCAAGATCGACGGCGACGCCGAAAAGCTCTGGAAGAACTGGACCGCCGGCCTGCACCGCCAGACCTGCTATGGCGACGTCACCAAGGAGCTGGAGCTCTTCTGTCGCTTCACGGAGACCGAGCTGATCAACGAGGCGGTGTGACACGGGGCGCGAATGCCGCGCGTTGGTGCGTGAACTGGACGGAATCGGATGACTCGTAAGATCTCGCCGTGCGCTACTGCTTCGTAGAAGCCGTGTTGCGCCGGACGCGAGATCCGTCCCATTGCAGGAGACTCACCGTGCATGGAACGAAGCTTCTTGCCGCTCTGGTGCTCGTCGCCGCTGCGTCCAACGCGGCCCATTGCCAACAGGACAACGCCCCCTCACTCGCCCGGCCCAGTCCCGAGCAAGTCGCGTGGCACGACTGCGAGATCGGCATGTTCATCCACTTCGCCCCCAACACGTGGCTCGATCAGGAATACGACGACCTGTCGCTGCCCTTGGAGAAGATGGATCCCGCGAAGCTCGATACCGACCAGTGGGCGGCCACCGCCGAGGCGATGGGGGCGAAGTACCTCGTGTTCGTGGCCAAGCACGTGGGCGGGTTCTGCATGTGGCAGACCGACACGACCGACTACGGCGTGAAGAGCATCCCGTGGCGCAACGGCAAGGGCGACGTGCTGGCCGACCTGACCCAGTCGTGCCGCAAGCGGGGGATCAAGCTGGGCGTCTACCTTTCCCCCCAAGATCGGAAGCATGGGGCCGCCGTCGGCGGGCGCTGCAAGACCCGGGAAGCCCAGGAGGAGTACAACAGGCTGTACCGGCGGCAGCTCGCCGAAGTGCTCAGCCGGTACGGCGAGATGTTCGAGGTCTGGTTCGACGGCAGCAACGTGGTCCCGGTCGGCGACGTCCTCCGGAAGCACGCGCCCAAGGCGATGGTCTTCCAGGGCCCACACGCCACGATCCGCTGGGTGGGGAACGAAGGCGGCGTGGCCCCCTATCCGGCGTGGAACGCCCTCTCAGAAGCCGATGCCCTTAGCGGCGTGGCCACGGCCAAGCACGGCGATCCGGACGGAAGCCACTGGCTCCCCAACGAGTGCGACGCCCGCATCCGCCGCACCTGGTTCTGGAACTCGCACGGCGCCGACACGCTGAAAAGCGTGGACGAGCTAATGCAAATGTACTACCAGAGCGTGGGGCACGGGGCGGTGCTCCTGTTGAACAACACCCCGGACACGACCGGGCTCATCCCCGCGGCCGACGCCCGCCGCAGCGCCGAATTCGGGGCGGAGATCCGACGCCGGTTCGGCAGCAGCCTTGCGGAGATCCGCGGTGAAGGCCCGATCGTGGAATTGGACCTCGGCGGGCCCACGAAGATCAACCACGTGATCATCATGGAAGACGTCGCCCAAGGCGAGCGGGTCCGCCGGTACGTGATCGAAGGCCTCGCCGACGGCCGTTGGCAGAAGCTGTGCGAAGGCACGGCCGTCGGCCACAAGAAGATCGACCGCTTCGAACCGGCGCAGGTCAGCAAGGTCCGCTTTTGCACGATCCAGGCCGCGGCGGAGCCGAGGATCCGAAAGCTGGCCGCGTACCGCGTCGACTAGCGGTCTTCTCGGAGACGTGCCGTTTCGCCCGCGCGCTCGGATCACCCGGTGAAGTTGTAGGGTGCGTGAAACGCACCAACAAGTGCTTCCGGTCCGATTATGGTGCGTTTCCGCACCCTACGAATCCGGTCGATCAGCCGGTGAAGTAAAGGTACGCCGCCAGGATCACCACCAGCACGATGCACGAGGCGATCACGTCGCGCCTGTCCCAGCTCTTCCGCGACTCCCGCCGGTGCTCCTCGGTCACCGTCGCGTAGGTCAGCCCCGCAATCTTCTCCGGCGCGGGCGGCTCGGTCCGATAGCTGACGACGATCATCACGACGACCGACACGACGAACACCAGCAGGCTGTAGTACTGGAAGTAGATGTGGTTGACGATCCAGAGGAACGAGCCCTCGGTGTACCCCTCGAAGCCCCCGATCTTCAGAGCAACGGGCGTATCCACCGCCAGGCGGAGCACGCCCAGGATGAACCCGACCACCAGGGCGGCCAGGCACCCCTTGGCGTTCAGCCGCTTGTTGAACACGCCGAAGAAGAAGACCACGAAGATCGGCGGGGCCAGGTAGCCCTGCACGGTCTGCAAGTAGTCGTAGAGTCCCCGCTGCCCTTGGATCACCGGGATCCAGGCCAGGCCGATCAGCACCATGGCCGCCGTCGCCACGCGGCCGATCCAGACGAGCTGATGCTGGGAGGCCCCGGGCTGGAACTTCTGGTAGAAGTCGATGGTGAAAAGCGTCGAGCTGGCGTTGAACACGCCGGCCAGCGAGCTCATCAGGGCCGACAACAGCCCCGCCACCACGATCCCCCGCACGCCCACCGGCAGCACGTGGGCGACCATCAGCGGGAAGGCGGCCTGACACTTCTCGTTGTCCAGCGCGCCGGCCGTGTAGAGCGCCCGTTGCAGCTCGGGGGCCTTGTCGCTCTGGGCCAGCGCGAAGCAGATCATGCCCGGGATAATGAAGATGAACACCGGCAGGATCTTCAGGTACGAGGCGAAGATCGTGCCCCGCCGGGCCTCGCGCTCGTTGGGCGCGCCCAGGGCTCGCTGCACGATGTACTGGTCGGTGCACCAGTACCACATGCCGATGATCGGGGCGCAGAAGAGCATGCCCAGCCACGGGTAGTTGCCGTTGAAGTACCAGGCGATGCGGGTCTCTTCCATCACCGGGGCCCAGGTGCCCTGCATCCCCTCGGGCACGAGCGGCTTCCAGAGGTTGAACATCTCGGAGCCGCAGATCTCGTAGAGCTGCCCCCAGCCGCCCAGCTTGATCAGTCCGAAGATCATCACCAGGATCGAGCCCACGACCAGCACGACGGTCTGGAACGCCTCGGTGTAGGCCACGGCCCTGAGGCCCCCGAGCACCGTGTAGATGCCCGTCAGCACGATCACCAGGATCGAGCCCACCCAGAAGCTGTTGAGCGCGACGAACCCCAGGTCGAGCCGCAGCTCGGGCAGGAGCGTGCCGAACACCACCCCGCCGGCAAAGATGCCCACGGCGATCTTCGTCAGCACGTAGGCCACCAGCGAGATAATCGAAAGCACCCAGCGTGCCGTGACGGAGAACCGCTTTTCGAGGAACTCGGGCATGGTGTAGACCATCGACCGGGTGTAGAAGGGGACCATCACCCAGCCGAGCACCAGGATGCACCACGCGTGCAGCTCGTAGTGAGCCATGGCCACGCCGTCGGTGCAGCCCGAGCCGGCCAGGCCCACCAGGTGCTCCGAGCCGATGTTCGAGGAGAAGATCGACGCCCCGACGATGAACCACCCCAGGTTGCGCCCGGCCAGGAAGTAGTCGTCGGCCGTGTCCTTGCCCTTGCGGATCACCCAAATGGCAAGTCCAAACAGGGCGGCGAAATAGAGGGCGATGAACGTCCAGTCCAAGGGGTGCATGGTGTCGGCCTATCCGTTTCTCGGTTTTGGAAGTTGGATTCGAAGGTTTCATCGTTCCGACGCTTCGCGTCCCGATCTGCGACGCAAAGCGTCGCGACAATCGCGTCCCCACGCGAAGCGTGGGAACGATAGAAGCGAGACGCGTAGGGTGGGTCGAGGCACGAGACCCACGCGTC
>DATKZH010000759.1:0-32565 GCA_035528065.1 Thermoguttaceae bacterium
TACCCCGTACCTTACCTGCGGGCAGTCCACTCGGTGTACCGAGGCGTAGCGAACGGATAACCTGAGGAACCGAATGCGTTAATCGCGCACGTTCGGGTCTGTGGGAGCCCCGGGCGGGCAACCGCCCGGGGCCACCCGGTCGTTTTTTCCCGGCCGTCCCTTAGGTGCAAATCACTCGTGTTGTGCAGCCGTCCAATCCTCCACGGCGAGTCCGGGCACTTTCCGGAAGTCAATCAGATTGCGAGACAGCAGCTTGAACCCTCGCGTCAACGCCGTGGCGGCGATTCGCAGGTCCATCGTTCCGATGCGAACTCGTTGCTTCCGCAGAGACTCGAAGGTCCGCCCCGCGGCGGCGTCGAACGGGAGAACCTGCATGCACGCGAAGTCAGCGAGAATCCGCTCATACATGCGGTACGCCTTGACGACGGCCTCAAGCGTTGTTGCCCGGTTGATGTAAGCGTTCCATCCGGCAACTTGCTCATGAAAACTGACAATGGGCACGTAGAAGTCGGTGAGCGGATACTGCTGCATGCGCGCGGCGAGCCGACCGAACTCCGGCTCCGTCTGCCGTTGAATGATCGCGATGTGATCCGTGTCCAGCAAGAACACGACGGCTTCCTCACGCGCGGGCATCCGACCGGTCCGATCCCCTCATTTCGCGGCCCAGACGCAGGACCTCCTCAAAGTCGGGGTCGTCCCTGAACGAACCAGCCACGAAACCAAACCAGTTGCCCGGTGCGCGCGCCAAGAGGGCCTGGCGCTTCAGGTCGGCCATTTCGCGCTCCAGGACGGTGAGACGCTCTTCAACGGTTCCCTTTTCGGACATAATTCACCCACTTTGCCATTCCGCCAGTCTGCTGTGCGGTTGGGACGGACCCACAGTGCGCGCACGCACGGTGCGCCCACAAGCACGCTCACCCACGCCTACGTGGCCAGCCAGCACGATTCGGCTGCAAAGCTATTCTACCCCGAAAGAAGGGATTGGGCAAGACGTTGGGCCGGAAGGGGGCACTGCGGTGGAGTTCAGTTCAGTAGATCAGGCTTCGCCACACAACACGCTTCCGCGAAAGAGTTCCCGTGCCGGGTGAGAGCCCTCACCTGGCGAGCGGCCGGGGCAGCCTGGCCATCTCCACGAGCTTGATCGTATCGCCCGCGGCGTAGGCCAGGAGCCTGGTGTCGGGGGAGAAGGCGACGCCGCGGACCGGTCCGCCCGCCACCTGGAACGACGAAACCAACCGCGCCGTGGTGGTGTCCCAGATCGTGAGGCGGCCCGGGCGCTGCGGATGCCAGCCGCCGCCGCAGGCCAACAGCTTGCCGTCCCGCGAGTAGGTGATCCGCCGGACGGAATCGTCATGGCCCAGCAGCGCGACCTCGGTCGGCAGCTTGATTCCCTGAACGGATTGCACCTTCAGCGAGTTGGTGTCGCAGAGGGCCAGGCTGTCGGCGCCGGTGGCCACGATCAGGGTCTTCCCGTCCGCGGAGAAGTCCAACGACTGGGCACGGCCGATCTCGCTGCTGGCCATCAGCAGCCTCCCCGTCTCCGGGTCCCACAGCCGCACGACGCTGCCCGAGCAGGAGGCTAGGGTTTTCCCGTCGGGCGAGAAGGCAACCGAATAGACGCCGAATCGCGAGTCAGGAACCTCCAGCAGGTGACGCGCGCTGCCGCTGGGAACGCTCCAAAGGCGGATCGTCCCGTCGGCGCCCGCCGAGGCCAGGATGCGGCCGTTGGGGGAGAATTCCACGCAGTTGACCTGGCCTTCGTGCCCGGTGAGGATCGCAGCGGCCGGCGGCTCGTCGGCCGGGGGCGCACTGCCAAAGGCGAGCTTCAGCACGCTGTAGCGAGCTCTCGGCTGGACGACCAGGGGCCGGGCCGGCATCGCGGGCGGAGCCGACCCCGCGGCGGCCCCATCGGGCGGCCTTTGCATCTCCACGACGAGCCGTGTTATCCGTTTTTCGGAGATCTCGACCGGCCGGCGCTCCGTCCGGTAGCCGTCCAGGGCCATGGTGAGCGTATGCAGACCGGGCGGAGCGAGGAAGAGCCCGTTCGAGCTGCCCAGCCGCTCGTCGCCGAGCTCGATCGTTGCCCCGGGGGGGTGGGTCTGGACGAACAGCCAAGTGGACCGCTGGTCGTACGCGCTCACCCGCGGCACGGTCCGCTGGGACGGCTCAGCCGCCGACCCGTGAGCCAGGCCAATGGCCACCAGCGCAGCCGCCCAAGGCAAGGTTCTGCTCATGGCCGCGGGCTCCTCGGGAGAGGATTCCGGTACGGACCGCCAGAGGCGTAGGCTCCGGTCACCGATTCGTCGCGCACCCGAGCCGGTGGGGAGTCGACGTCCCCCGTTATCGCCGCGCGCAGACCTCCCCCCACCGTCGGATTGAGCAAAACGACACCCCCGCTCGTCCCGCGCCTCCCGTGACAGGCAGGCCAACGCGCTGTCGCCCGGGTCTCCCCACGCCGCACCGCTTTTCGGCGAGGTCAGGAGACCTGCGATCCAGCGCGTGGCAGGACAACTTTACCCTCAATTCGTGCCGAAAAGTGGAAATCTGTCACGGCTTCTTCTGGATTCGGTCCCCCTCGATTAGAATATCATAGTATCATGAGCAGCGAAACCCGGGCAACCCTGCTGGACCGTCTCCGCGAGGGGGCGGACCCCATGGCGTGGGACGAGTTCTTCCAGCGATACTGGCGGTTGGTCTACGCCTCGGCTAGGCGGCACGGCTGCTCGGACGACACGGCCGAGGAGATCGTCCAGGACGTAATGCTGGCCGTGTTCGAGCGGCGAGACGTCTACCGCTACGACCCCGAGCGGGGCCGTTTTCGCGACTGGCTGGGCACGTTGGTGCGGAACAAAGTGGCCGATCACCGGCGTCGGCCGTCCGGGCGGATCCGGGGCCGGGGGGGAGACGCGGGCGCCGGCTCTGCGGAGCCGGCAGACGACGCCGACCCGCCCGACGCCGCCTGGGAGGCCGCCTTTGAGGAGGCCCTGCTGATGGTCCTCCTGGACGTCATCCAGCGAGAGATGAACCCGCGAACCTATCAAGCGTTCGAGCTTTACGCCTTGCACGGAGTGCCGGCCGCGAAGGTCGCCGAGACGACCGGCCTGACTCCCAACGCCGTCTACCAGTCCCGCAAGAACGTGCTTCGGCGGCTTCGGGACCTCGGCAGCAGCTATCGGGACGACGGCCAACTCGACCAACGGATCAAGCAGGCGCTCGAGTCTCGTCCCCATGCTCGCATCGAGCGATCCCTGACCGCCCGCATCGCGAAAACCATGCAATCGCGATAGGAGGTTTTCTGGCCGTGAGCGGTTCCGCCACCGACTCCGCGTCGCGCGAAGCCGAACCGTCGGGCGATCGCGGCCCGTCGCCCCGGGTGCCTGACTTTGACCTCCTCCGCCCGATCGGCCGAGGCGGGTTCGGCGAGGTGTGGCTTGCCACGAACCGGACGACGGGCCGGCTGCGGGCAGTGAAGGTGATTCCCCTAAAACCGGCGGGCGCCACGGACCCGGCCGGCCGCGAGATCAGCTCGATTGCCCGCCTCGAAGCGAGCGTGCAGGCCGAGCGCCCCCATCTGCTGACGATCCACCACGTGGGGAAGACGGCCGACTTCCTCTTCTACGTGATGGACCCGGCCGACGACGTGGCCGGCGGCCCCGCCTCCGCCGATCCCGGCTATCGCCCAGCCACCCTGCGAAGCCGGCTCCAGAACGGGCCGCTCTCGCCCGACGAGTGCTTCTCGTGCGCCCGGCAGCTCCTGGCCGGGCTCGTCTCGCTCCACGAGGCGGGCATGGTCCATCGCGACGTGAAGCCGGAGAACTGCCTGTTCGTCGACGGCGAGCTGAAGCTGGCCGATTTCGGGCTGGTGACCGGGGCCGACATGCAATCGTCCCGCGTGGGCACCCAAAAGTACATGCCGCCCGACGGACGCATGGACACCCGGGCCGACGTCTACGCGGCCGGCCTGGTGATCTACGAAATGGTTGCGGGGCTCCCGGCCGACCGTTTCCCCCGCTTGGGCGACCGCGCCCATGACGTGGTCGACGACCCGGTCCTCAGCCGGCTGAACCGAGTCGCCCTCCAAGCGTGCCAGCCCGACCCGCGCGAGCGGTACCGCGACGCCGGCCGGATGCTCGGCCAGTTGACGGCGACCGGGCCGCCGCGGCCCAGGCCACGCCCACGATCCCGGCGAATCGCCGCCGCGATCGCCTGCCTGCTGGTGGCCCTCCTCGTGGCGGCCAGCCCCTGGTGGCTCCGCCACGTGCCCCTCGTCGGCCACCGCGGCGTGGACGTCAACTTCATCACCCGCCCGTTCAACGCCACCGTCTATCTCGACGACGTCCTCCAAACCGACCCGAATGGAACGCCCTACCTAACGCCGTGCACGATCCCGAACGTCCCCCGCCGCGTCCATCACGTCCGGCTGGAGCACGAAGCCCTCGGGGAATGGGAGGGCGAAATCGACTTCGCCCAGAGCACGGAGATCGTGGCGGAGTGGGACATGGAGTCGTGACGCTCGTATCGGAGAGGCGTGCGACCCGCCGGCCTTCACACCTTCTCGGGGATAATCCACGGCTCCCGCCCCCGGCGCTTGTAGAGCTTCATCGCCTCGGGGTCGCCGACGATCTCTTCCGTGGCCCGGTCGATCTGGAGCTTTCGGCCGGTGCGGTAGCTGATGTGGCCCAGGTGGCTTAAGAGCGCGCTGCGGTGGCCTTCTTCGACGTCGGCGTTGGGACGCCCGCGGGTGCGGATGCACTGGACGAAGTCTTCCTTGTGCTCGACGTCCGGATGCCGGCCGTACCTCTGGGACTTGACGACCGGCTGGCGGTCCTTGGGGCGGACGAAGACCTGCCAGCCGCCGCCGTGCCGGCCCACGAGCATCATCGCCTCGGTGCCAAAAACCTCGATCCGCGTCGAGTTCTGCGGCCAGTAGGGAAACGTGTCGCTCTCGCGGATCTCGCCCGGCGTCTTCAGCATGTAGGGCGTGAACCCCGTGCCCAGCATGGTCATCAGCATCGTGTCGAACTCGTAGACGACCTCCTGGGTATCCGGCACTTCGCCCGCGCCCGCGCTGGCAAACCGGCCGCCGCTGGAGGAGACCGACTTGGGGCATGCGACTCCGCAGAGCCATCGGGCCAGGTCGAGCTGATGGATGCCGTCGCCGACGATGTCCCCGCCGCCGTAGTCCCAGAACTCCGTCTTGCGGCCGAAAATGGTGGGGTTGAACGGCCGGGCCGGCGCGGGGCCGTTCCACATGTCCCAGTCGAGCCCTTCGGGCGGATCGGCGTCGGGGGCCATCTCGAACGTTTGGCTCCACGACCGCTGCTGGTAGACGCGGCAGAGGTGGACGTCGCCCAGGCCGCCCTCCTCGATGAACTTCTTGGCGGCGACGTTGTACGGGGCGCTGCGGTTTTGCGTACCCACCTGGACCACCCGCTCGTACTTGCGCGCCGCCTCGACCATCTTGCGGCTCTCCCAGCAGTTGTGCGAGGGCGGCTTCTCCACGTAGACGTCCTTCCCGGCCTGGCAGCTCCAGATGGTCGCCAGCGCGTGCCAGTGCGGGGGCAGGGCGGCCACCACGGCGTCGACCGACTTGTCGTCCAACGCGACGCGGAAGTCCTGCACGCACTTGGGCCGCTTGCCGCCCTGGCGCTCGGCGATCGCGTCGGCGTTGGAGAACCGCGTGGTGTAGACGTCGGCCAGGTAGGCGAACTCGCAGTCGCCCCGGTCGAGAAAGCCGCCCACGAGCATCGGGCCGCGTCCGCGACAGCCCACGATGGCCATCACGACCTTCTCGTTGGCCGGCGCCCCCCGGACCGAGCCGGCGCCGGCCAGGATGGTCAGCCCGGCGCCCAGGCCTGTGTTCTTAGCTCGATGGAGGAACTCGCGGCGATCGATGCGGCTTGCCATGGCATGGCCCTCCTGAGAAGGAGATCGGTTCGTACGGGGAAACGCCGAGTTTGCGGACGCGATTCTACCCGGTCTGGTGCCACGCGCGTCTCGCCAGTGCGACGCTGGTGCCACTGGCGTTTCGCCAGTGCGACGGCCAAAGCACGGGCAAGATGCCCGTGGCACCCTGCCGGTCGAGCCCTCACGGAGCGGCAGGCCGGCTCCACGCGTGCGATTCTAGCCGTGCCCACTCGCTCCCACAACGGTTGCGTCGCTGCACGGTTTGCGTATGCTGATGCCCAGGGGCGGCCCCAAAACGCGGTTCGTCCCGTACTGCGCGGCGGCCCTTCGCGTCGTCTGAACCCACGAGGAGGACTCCGATGTCTGCTGCAATCACCTGTCCCATCGTCGCCGCATGGCTCGTCACCGGCCAGCCGGCGGAAGAGCTTTTCGTCGCCAAGCCGCTGACCGCCGCCGGGAGCTTCACCGGGGGAATCGAAGGCCCGGCCTGCGACGCCGAGGGAAACGTCTACGCCGTCAACTTCCAACGCAAGGGGACGATCGGCCGCGTGACGGCTCAGGGCGAGGCCGAGCTGTTCGTCGAGCTCGGGGGCGAGAGCGTCGGAAACGGCATCCGCTTCGACCGTCGGGGCCTCATCTACGTTGCCGACTACGTGGGCCACAACGTGCTGCGGATCGACCCCAAGACCCGGGCGGTCGAGGTGTTCGTCCATGACGACCGCATGAACCAGCCCAACGACCTGACGATCACCTCCGACGGCACGCTCTACGCCAGCGACCCGAACTGGAAAGCAAAGACCGGCCAAGTCTGGCGGATCGACCGATCGGGCAAGCTCACGCTCGTCGCTCCGGACATGGGCACCGCGAACGGGATCGAGGTGAGCCCGGACGGAAGAACGCTCTACGTCAACGAGAGCGTGCAGCGGAAGATCTGGGCGTTCGCGATCCGGCCCGACGGCTCGCTCGCCGAGAAGCGGCTGTGGAAGGAGTTCCCCGATCACGGCTTCGACGGCATGCGGTGCGACGTCGACGGCAACCTCTACGTGACCCGCCACGGCAAAGGGACCGTGGTGAAGCTCTCCCCGAGCGGCGAGATCCTGCGAGAGATCGACGTCCTCGGCGCCCGGCCCAGCAACATCTGCTTCGGCGGCCCCGACGGCCGCACCGCCTACGTGACCGAAATGGAACACCGGCGGCTGGTCCAGTTCCGCGTCGACCGGCCGGGGCTGGCGTGGAAGCGATGGCAGAAGTGAATCCAAGGAGGGCGAGCAAGTAGGGTGCGTGAAACGCACCATCTTTGGCTTGGCTGGACGAATGGTGCGTTTCACGCACCCTACGGCTTGGCTTGAGTGCTCGCCGGCGGCGAACCGAGCCGCGAGATGATCTCCAACGCCTTCTTCTCGAAGATCGCCTGCCACTCGGGCGCGAACGGCGTCAGCGCGTCCTCGTACGCCTCCTTGTCGTACGCATCGGCCGTGGGGGCGTAGCCCAGGTGGCCGTTCGAGTAGCCGGCCAGGAACGTGTGCTCGAAGGGCGACTGCTCCTTGATCCTGAGGCTGATTTCCGCAAACGGCTCGCCCGGGAAAGCGACCAGGACGAAGTCCCCGATCCGGATGCCCTGGATCTCCGCGGCGATCGGCTCGGTGGCGCCTCGCTTCTGGTGCTGCTGGTACGCCTGGAGGTTGGAGCGGACGCGGATCAGCCGCTCCATGTTCTCGATGCACGCCAGGTATTTCTGGAGCCGCTTGCGGTTCTCCTCGTCGAGCTTCACCAGGTCGTCTCGGCCCGTGGCCTGCTCGTGCTGGTAGAGATAGGACGAATAGGCCGGGTGGTCGGGATCGATCGCGTGCTTGAGATAGAGGGGCAGGAAGGACTTGAAGTTGAGGAAGGTCCCGGCCCCGTGCGTGCCGCAGCCCACGCCCGTGAAAAACTGGAGGATCTCTTCCTGCTGCTTTTCGAGCGACTCGATCCGGGCTTCGACGTCCTGCCGCCGCGGAAGCTCGACCGTTTCCGAGATCATCGCCAGCGTGCCTTGCTCCCGCGTGGTGGTCTGGTTGACCGCCTGGAGCGTGCTCAGGCCGAGCATGGTGCCGAGCTGCTCGGTGGGCGGGGGGGCGTCGACGTCCTTGTAGCGGATCGGGGTGACGTCGCCCGCCGCTCCCTGCAAGAAGAGCGCCTTGGCACCTCCGCCCAAGCCCTCTTCGACGACCGCCGAGGCGAAGCTGGGAAAATCGGCAGTGACGCCGCCGCTGGGCACCCCGCCGTACGCGTGTCCGGCGAAGTTGTACACGACGGCCAGCGGCCCGCCCGAGGCCCGGTCCAATCGCAGGATGCCGATCTCCGGGTCGATGGGCCCGAGCGCCGCGACGTCGGAATCCTTGGGCGACGGATTGGCGCGGCGGATGGTCCAGTCCTTCCCGTTTTCCATGCGCAGGCGCCGGTTCATCACGATCCGGTCTTCGCGTCCGGCGCCCGCCCCGACCTTCACCGGCACCATGGTTTCCGACGCGCGGCGGACCGCCTTCACGATCCGCGCCGCCACGTCGCTAGGCACCAGGCCCTGGGTGTGATGGTTGTGCGAGGCGTTCACGAGCACGTGACCCGGCTCGATCCCCAGCTCGTCACGCAGACGCTCTCGCACGGCGGAAACGAGCGCGCTGGAGGCCCCGCCGAGATCGAGGGCGATAATCACGACGCGGGTGTTTTCGTCGGCCACCACGAGGGCCTTGGCATAGAGCCGATCGTGAACGACCGTGGTGGGGTTCTCCGCCGTGATGTCCTCCGCAACCACCCCGGCGCGGAGCGCGCCCGCCTCGGCGGCGGAGCCGACGGCCCCGGGAACCAGGCTGCTTGCGGCAAGCACGAGTGCGACAAGCACGAGTGACGTGAGCGACGCTTTCCATCCGGCAGGCGGCATGGTGATCCTCCTTCATTGATTCGGTGGGCGGACGTGCGGTCGACCGCCGGACATGCTTCGAGCAATCGGTCCTCGCTTCACGGCTCGTCCGCGACCGGCCCGTCCCTTTCCAGCCTGACGCCGCAGACCAGCGGCCGGCCGGCCTTCGGCGTGAAGGAGATGGACAGGTCGCGGTCCACGCGGATTCCGCCAAACTGCTTGACGACCCCCCGCATCGGGCCGCCGGCTTCTCGGACGACGTCGAAATCCTCGAGGACTTCCCGGCCCTGGATCGCCACGGAGAAGACGCGGTCGCCGGGGCTCCGACTGTCCGGCTCGGCGAAAAAGAGCTCGACCGTGTACACTCCGGAGGGGTCGATCGGCTCGGCGGACGGCTCCAGCGGCTCGGGCGGCCCTTCGCCCCAATCCAGCTCGATCTCGGGATCGATCCGGAGCACGGCCGGGCCGTCGAATTTCGTGTCGTAGTAGGCCGCGGTCAGCCCGCCCGGGCGAGCGTCGGCCGTGAACAGCCGCTCCTTCGGGACAACGCTTTTCGGGACCGACGGGCTGCTCCATCGCAGTGCGACGAGTCCGCGCTCGCCCTCCTTGTGGTGCCTCGGTCCGTAGTATTCGAGCTTGAGGCCGGCCTTGCGCCCCGCCTCCAGGGCGACACTACCGGCCACCTCGCCCCGGTTTCCTCGGCGGAGGTTCTGCTCGTTGTCGACGACGAGCTTCCCGTCGATCCAGAGGCGGACGCCCTCGTCCGACTCGGCGTGAAAGGTGTACGTCTCGCTGAACTCCGGCTCAACCATGCCCTGCCAGCGGATGCCGATCACGTCGCCGACGGGGCTCGACCTCCTGGCGACGGGCTCGATCCGGATCGTGCTGACGCCCTGGACTCCCGAGGCGGTCACCCAGGGCCATCCCCGGCCGCCTTGAATCCAGAGGGAATGGCGGTAGTAGGACGGGGCCTCTTCGGGCGCAACGTGAACCGGCACGTCGGGGGAAGGCCCTCCCACGCTCGGATAGTCGAGCCAGAGCGTGCCGTCTTCGGTGGCCCGGTCGCCGGGTGCCCCGAAGTTGATCCCCACCCGCTCGATCGCTCCCTCCACCGCGACCCCACCCCAGGCCGACCACTGCTCGTGCTCCTGGGGCATGGGCACCAGGGCGAGCGACGTGTAGAGCGGGTAGTTGCAGGTGCAATTCCCGGTCCAGGAGGGGAGGCTGAGCACACCGCACGCCGGCACGAGGCTGTTGCGGCAGCCCGATCGAATCCCGCTGACGTTGATCGTACCGCTCTCCAGCCGCTTGTCGTAAAACGCCGCCGTGCCCGACCGCATCGTGAACAGGTTGCCATAGTCGACGGGCGTCTGGTCGCAGCCGTGGTTCTTGAGGAACTGGCGTCCCTCTTCGATCCCGGTGAGCGGGTTTTTGCGGGCCGAGGGGATCGTCCACAGGTTGCCTCGCGTCTTCGGCTCGGGCTCGCCGCGTGCTGGGAAGGCAGTCTTCTCCGCCTCGGTCTGCGAAAGCACGCGGCCCGTGTACACGTCGACATGGCCGTCGAAGTACTTCTTGCTCGTCTCCAGGAAGCGGAGATACTCGCGGTAGCCGATCGATTTCGGGTTCGGTCCGTACGGCGCTTGGGTCACCGCGTACCGCATCACGCCGTCGACGACCTGGATGTTCTCCGGCAGCCCGCGCCCGATCTCGTGCTCAAAGGTCTGGTAGAAGAGCTTGTGGTGGTGGAAGGTGTCGCCGAACCAGAGGAGACCCAAAGGGGCCTTGACCAGCGCGTCGCGGTTCGGGCTTCCCGTGTAGTCTGCGGCACCCGGCAGAGGCCCGGGGCGCACCAGCAGGGAGAGGTCTCCGTCGCGTCGCAGCTCGGCGCCCGGCAGGCCGGCGTCGCGGCACCAGGCTTCGAGCGCGTGGTGCTTGTCGGCCGCGATCGCCAGACATGCCTTGCCGCCGTAGGGGCGAAGCCAGTGGAAGACCCGCTCGACAAACCTCCTGCCCGAGGCGAGGCCGGCCGCGTCCAAGTCCTCCGAGACGACCAGCTCGGCCAGATAAGGGGGCAAGCCGAACTCCAGCGGGTCGCCCGCGTGCACGGCCGCCCGCTCGCCGTAGAGACCTGCTGCGTCGAGCCGGCGGCGCAAGGCGTCGACCTTCTCGCGGTCGGGCTCGATCACGAGGACGTGCAGCTTGGACTGGGCGATCAGCGCTTCGACCAGGCGCCCCGTGCCCAAACCGCAGACGACCGCGTATCCGCCTTCGACGCCGGTCGACCCGAGAATCGTCTCCACCCGAGCCGCCCACGCGTCGCCCGGCGGGTCGAGTGGGCGGGTCTCGATCGCGTATCGTTTCGGCTCGGCGGGGCCCGGGCCGAAGCAGTGGATGGCGCCGGATCGGGTGACGACGAAGAGCTTCCCGTCGGCGGCCAGCATCGTGTGCACCTGGCCGGCGACGCCGGGAAAACCGTCGCTGAACCGGAACGCCTTTCCGCCGACGGTGATCGTTTCTCCGACTCCCGCCCTCACCCAATACGTCTGCCCGCCCACCTCGACCGTCTCTTCGAGCGGATCGTTCTCCTCCCGTCGGATTCCCGGCTGGCCGATCGTCTGCCGGCCCACGTCGTGCCCCTCGCTGTTGATTTGGGGGTCGACCACCAATTGGCCGCCGGCGTCGATCGCCACGAACCATGCGCCCGGGCGGCTCCCGTGGCCTCCGTGTCCGAAATCGAAGGCCGCCAGCCGGCCGGTCTCCCGGTCGAAAAAAGCGGGAAAGGCGCGGCCGCTGGGGACGACCAGGCGATCGCCGTCGACGAGCAGGTATCCTTGCGGCGACGGCCCGCCGAACGACATGGCCCCGTGAGGGTGGACGATGTAAAGGGAGCCGCAGCGATCGTTCACCCAGAGCACCTTGCCGGTCGCGGCGTCCAGGGCCTGGATAAAAAGGCCCTCGAATGGCCAGACGCCGGCGGCGAAGTAGACCCGGCCGTCGGCCACGACCGGCCCGCCGCGAGCCGGCCAGACCGAGATCAAGCGGCCGTTGCCCAGGACCTTGCGAGGCGACGGCGACGCCCGCCGCTTCCAGAGCAGGGCCCCGCGGTCCAGGTCCAGGCAGTACAGAAAGCCGTCGTCCGACGCGAAGAAGACCCTGCCCTGCCAAATCGCCGGCGCGGTCCGCACCGGGCCATCCGCGTAGAATCGCCACTTCTCGGAGCCGGTCTCCGTGTCGAGCGCCGTGACGCGGTCGTTCCGCGACGACCCCAACACCAGGGTCTTGCCCGCTACCACCGGCTCGTAGCCCAGGTCGAACTGCACCCTTTCCTGCCGCACCTGCCAGAAGGCCGGCTCGAGGGCCGGGTACTGGCGGACCCACTGCAAGTGCAGCTCGCCGGGCAGTGCCTCGGGCGAGGCCGCGGTCCGCCGGGCGTCGTATCGCCACTGCGGCCAGTCGGCGCCCAGGCCGTGGTCGACAAACAGGCTGCCGGCAACAACGACTCCCAAGGCCCGCAGGATCACCGCCGGAGCATACCGTCTCAACACAAGCCGTTCTCCTTTCCGGAAGTCCCGTCGACCCCGTCCTCGCACGACCCCGCCTCGCCGCTGGCCCTATCGTATCACCCGAGCCCGGAGGCGGCGAGCTACTTCCTCCCCAAACCCGGCAGCCAACCTTGAGTCCCGAGCGGTCGAGATTATCATGGGGCCCGGGCGATCACCGGCCGCGACTACCCTCTTCCACTCCGGAGGCACTCGGATGAACCAGCCCATCCCCGTCGCTCGTCGACCGCGTCCAATCAGGCTTCGGGCGCAAGTCCGGATCGGTGCGACGTCCGTCCGCCCGATGGTCGCGGCCGTCGCCTTGCTGGTCGGCGTCGTGGCGGCCGCCGCTTCGATCTCAGCGGCGGAGAAAACGCTCCCTCGACTCGACGACCTGTACCGCTGCGATCGGGCGACCTATCTGACGGTGTTGCCCGACCTGGATAGCGCGGTCTACTGCCGCCAGTGGATCGATCCCGGCGAGCGGGTCGATCGGTACGCGCTTTGGCGTGTCGACGGCCAGGCCGACAGCCGCCGGCCGCTCGAGCCCGGGGAGCCGGACGCCCGCCAGCCCATGCTCTCCCCGGACGGCAAATGGGTCCTGTTCCTCTCCACGCGAGCGTTCCCGGACGGCACGCCCGCCTTCACGCCCGTGCCGCCCTATTCCGACCCGGCCACCGACATTTGGCTCGTGCCGACGACCGGCGGCAAGGCGATCCCGCTTGGGGGGAAGCGGAAGCCGTACGGCCGGGTGCTCACCGACAGCTTCTACGGCCGCATCGCCTTTTCGCCCGATGGGAAAAGGTTGGTCTTCCTCGCCGACGACGGCGATCGCCGCACGCCGGAAGAGATCGAGGCCGGGGTGTTCGTCGTCCGGGAAGACCAGGGCGAGGGCTATACGGGCTACGGCCCGGCGCAGGTCTGGGTGGCCGATCTGCTCGACGCCCCCGGCGAGGTGGCCGCCAAGCGGATCACCCGGGTCACGCACGACGACTTCTGGTACGGCGACCCCCAGTGGTCGCCCGACGGGAGCTTCCTCGTCGTCCACGGCAATCGGACGGACGACCGCGAGTCGGTGCGCTACAGCATCAACAAGAACTACGACCTGTGGCGAATCGACCTGGAGGCTCACACGCTCGACGCCCTGACCGACGGGATCGGGCCGGAGGTCTCGCCGCGGATCGCGCCCGACGGGCGCCGCCTGGTCTGCCTGAGCGTACCCCGCAAAGGCCCCCACGCCGACGTGTACAACCTGCTGGTGGTCGACCTCGATTCAAAGAAGACGCAGGGGACGGAAGGCAAGCCGAAGAGCAAGGTGCTGTTCGACCATCACGCCAAGCCGGCGGACGCTCCGCCGCACTTGTCCCCCTCGTTCCCGCTTCCCCGCGACTGCTGGCTGGACGACCGTCGGGTCACGTTCAACGCCCTCGACGGGCTGAATCAGCGCCGGCAGGTGATCGACCTGGACCAGGGGCCCGAGGCGACCGACTACGCCCCGCCGCAAGACGAGCAGCGCCAGAAGGCCGAGGCGGCCCGGCGGCGACTCACCCCGCCCAGCGTGTCGTCTATGCAGAACCGGCTCCGGGCGCCCGACCAGGTCGTCCGCTGGAAGAGCTCCGACGGCCTCCCGATCGAGGGCATCTTGACCGTGCCGCCGAAAGGCGTCGCCAAAGAGCCCTACCCGCTGATCGTGTACCCGCACGGCGGGCCGCACCATCGGGCGTCGAGCGGCGGCGGGTTCGCGGTCCAACTCTTCGCGGCCCACGGGTACGCGGTCTTCCAGCCGAACTTCCGCGGCTCGACCGGCTACGGCCTCGAGTTCCTCGATGCCGACCGGTTCGATCTGGGCGGCGGCGACATGCAGGACATCCTGACGGGCGTCGAGCACCTGGTGCGCGAGGGAATCGTCGACCCCGAGCGGCAGTTCGTCTACGGCGTGAGCTACGGCGGGTACATGACCGCTTGGCTGGTGGGCCAAACGCGGCAGTTTCGTGCCGCGGTCGCCCAGAACGCCGTCACCGATTTGAGTGCGATGTGGCACCTGAGCGACCTCGGGAGCTGGACGGAATGGGAGTTCGACGGCCTGCCCTGGGAAGTACCCGAGGCGATGCGGGAGCACAGCCCCTTGACCTACGCCGCGGAGGTTCGCACGCCCACGTTGATCCTGCACTCGGCGGGCGACCGCCGGTGCCCTTTGCCCATGGGGACGATGTTCTACCGGGCCCTCCGGCGGCACGGCGTCGAGACCGAGATGGTGATCTACCCCGATGAGGGCCACCCCATCCGCCAGCTTCCCCACCAGGAGGACGTGCTTCGCCGCGTGCTGGACTGGTTCGGGCGGCACGACGTGACGCCGAGCAGCAAGGGGGCGGCGCGGGAAGAATGAAGGCCGCACGGGCCGGCCGATCTGCAATTCGACGGGTTTTCTCACATTCTTGCGGGACAAAACGCCCTGGCCGGCGTGTTGAAGGTGATGGAAGGAAGTGACTCCAAGGCGATGGGACTTCCGGGGTCGGACCTGATCGGGCGGCTCTTGGATCGACACGGGGCGGCCCTGGAGCTGTACGCCCGACAGTTGTGCGACGCTCCCGAGGATTGCGTCCAAGAGGCCCTGGTCGAGCTGGCCCGGCAGCGGCGCACGCCGGACGACGTGCTGCCGTGGCTCTACCGCGTCGTGCGCAACAAGGCGCTCAGCGCCTCGCGCTCGGCCCGGCGCCGCCGCCGACACGAGACCGAGGCGGCCGGGCACCGGGCGACGTGGTTCACGCCGTCGCCGGGCAACGCGGTCGACGCCGAGTCGGCCACTGCCGCCCTGGAGTCGCTCTCCTTGGAGCAACGAGAAGTGGTGGTCGCCCATCTGTGGGGCGGGCTGACGTTTCGGCAAGTCGGCCACCTGGTGGGCACCTCCGACAGCACGGCCCATCGCCGTTACGAGGCGGCCTTGTCAACGCTGCGAGAAAAACTAGGTGTGTCATGTCAGAAGAACGAGTGAGGCAAGACCTGACGGGCGTGGAAGCGGCGCTTTCGTCGCTCACGCCCACGCCGACCGGCGTGGACCGCGACCGGGTGATGTACCTGGCCGGTCGAGCGGCGGCCGGCGGTTCCCTCGATCTCCCCCGTCGGCGAGCCTGGTGGCTCTGGCCGTCGGCCACCGCCGCCAGTCTGCTGCTGGCCGTCACCTTCGCCGCGATGTGGCACGCCCGGGGCGAGCCGGTGGTCGTCTACCGCGATCGCCCCGTTGCGGCGCCGCAGCCGGCGGAGCAGCCCCGCGTGGCGACGGAAGAAAAACAGGAGGTGGAGGGGGAAGTCGCGATCGCCTCGCCCGGCGCGCCGTGGCGGACCGACTACCTCCAGCTTCGCCGCCTGGTGACGATGCGGGGGATTGACGCGCTTCCGGAATCGCGGGCGGCCCCCGCTTCCCACGTCGAGACACTCCGCTGGGGGTCCGGATTCGACCGGGCGCTCGCAGAGTTTCTCGAAGGCTAACCGTCGGCCGCGCCCGCGGCAGCAAGGGTGTTCGTTTCTTTCGCTTGTCTCACATGGTAGGTGAAGTGTCTGCGAGTCTGTCTGTGCGTCTATTCACAGGAGGAGGAAGTTGCCCATGAAATTGTCGATCCGCTATCTGACGTTGGCTGCTGCCTTGGCGGTCGGGCTGCCGAGCGGCCATGCCGCGGGGGAGTTGATCTCGGGTCTTGCGGATGATTCCGCTCCGCCCGCAAAGGAGAAGCCGTCGGTGGACGTGGTCGAGCTGACCGTCCATCCGGCCAAGCCGCCTCGCGCGGCGCTAGCGCACCGGCTGCTGCCGTCGAGCCTCGACAAGACCTACGGCAACGCCGCGCCCATGTACTGCAAGGCGATCCTGATGGCACGGCCAGAGCCCGAGGTGTGGTTGAAGGCGGAGCAGTGGCTCGCGACTCCTCCGGGGAACTTACCCGAGGATGAGGTCCGGCGGACCGTCGGCTCGTTTGACCCGGCCTTCGAGCAGCTCCTCATCGGCTCGCGGCGGACTTATTGCGATTGGGGGCTGCCTATCTGGGAGACCGATAACCCGTATCTCATCCTGCTCCCGGAGCTTCAGGAGTCGCGAAACCTGGCGCGGATTGTGGCGCTCCGCACGCAACTGGCGATCGCCGAGGGGGACCTCGACAAGGCGGTCGGTTCGCTCCAGGTCGGATTCACTTTGGCACGCCACGTTGGGGAACAGCCCATCCTGGTAGGCGGTTTGGTGGGGACGGCGATTGCGCATAGGATGGCGGATCAGGTCGAACGGCTCGTCCAATTGCCCGACGCCCCGAACCTCTACTGGTCGTTGACCGACCTGCCCAATCCGCTGGTCGACCTGCGCGGCGCGTTGGAGATGGAGTCGGTGGCCTTCAGCTTGCTGTTCCCGGAGTTTACCGTTGAGAAGGTGCAGGGGTACACGCCTGGACAATGGGACGCGGTCTTCGACGAGAAGGAGATCGCGACCAAAATCGCCTTGATGCTCTCGCTTGGTCCGGAAGAGGATACCGAGAAGGTCTTGATGCTGCGTGAGCGGTTCGATCGCGCCTACCCGGTGGCAAAGCGAGGACTGGCCGCGCTAGGGCATCCCAAGGAGAAGCTCGATCGGATGCCGGCCAGCCAAGTCGTCGTGCTATACGCGTCGTTGCGGTTCGAAGAGCTCCGCGACGGGTTGTTCAAGTGGCTCAACCTGCCCTACTGGCAAGCCCGGGAAGGCGTCGAGGCCGCGGACGAGGCGATTCGAGATTCCATCCAGCAAGACTCGGTCAGCGTGGCAGCCTTGGCCTTCCCGGGCATCATCCAGTGGTGGGTGGCCAGCGCCCGGCTGGACCGGCGCGTCGCAGCCCTTCGCTCGGTCGAGGCGATCCGCTTCTACGCCGCGGTGCACGGCGGCAAGCTGCCTGCGTCGCTCGACGACGTCACCGAGGTGCCCCTTCCGGTGAACCCCTTCACCGGCAAGCCGTTTGAGTACCGCCTGGAAGGCAAAACAGCGGTCCTCGAGGCAACCGGCGACGGAGTGGAGCACTCCCGGCCGCGTCAGTACCGGGTGACGCTGGCCGAGTAGCCGTGGCGAGTGGCCAGTGACGCGTAGCCAGTGATCAGTGGCCAGATGCGCAGCACGCACGGCAGGTGCGCTTCCCCATGATTTGACACCCCACGGCCGATGCCGGACAATGCCGGCGTCGGCCTTTCCTTTTTCGGGAGTTGCGGCCCCGTGTGACGGGATGGAGGTTGTCATGTCGCGCATCGTGCTACCCGCTTTGCTGTTGGCCGTGCTCTCGGGCGCGACGGCGCCGGCAGCCGAGCAGGTCCTATGGCAGATCGGCCAGCCGGACCAGAGCTACCTCGAGTTTGCCATCGCCAAGGACTATCCGGCGTATCGCGAGCGATTCCTGGAGAAGCCGCCCGTGTTCGAGGTCGGCACCAGCGAGCCGGGGCGCGACTGGCCGTTCATCCAGCCCGGCCCCATCGATGGCTGGGCGGGGAGCCGGCTGCACCCGTTCACGATCCGCTTCTCCCTGCCCGACGAGCCGCGGGGCACTTTCACCCTCCGGGTCGAGCTGTGCGATACGCAGGGCCACGTCCCGCCCGTCTTGGCGATCACGCTGGGCGGCGGCACCGGCCGGTTCCCGCTTCCCCGCGGCGCCGGCGACGACTCGCTCGAGGACCCGTCCCTCGGCAAGCCGCACAAGGTCGAGCTGCAACTGCCCGCCAGCCTGTTTCACCAGGGCCCGAACGAGATCGTGCTCGTCTGCGAGGAGGGCTCCTGGGTGCAGTACGACGCGGTCAGCCTGCTCAACGATCCGGACCGGCCCACGCCTGAGCCCGGCATCCAATCGGTGACCGCCAAGGCGACGCCCTTCTTCATTCGCAGCGAGGGGGGAGTGCGTCGTGCCGTGGACGTGAGCGTCGCCCTGACCGCCCCGCCGTCGGAGCTTGCGCTCCGCGTGGAAGCCGCGGGCGAGACGTTCGAGGTGCCGGTCGGCGAGCTGCCGTTCATCGGCAACGCGTCCCAGGAGGTCGGCGTGCCCGACTCGGCCGAGCCGATCGAAGTGAAGGTCACGGCGGTGATGGGCGATCAGGCCAAGTCGACCACGGTCACCGTCGGGCCGCAGCGCAGGTGGCGCATCTTCCTCGCCCCCAGCGCCCACACCGACATCGGCTACACCGACGTCCAGCCCAAGTGCCGCGAGCGACACAACGAGAACCTCGACCTGGCCGCCGAGCTGATCGACCGGTTCCCCGACTTCAAGTGGAACTGCGAGGTCGCCTGGCAGGCCGAAAACTACCTGGCCGACCGAGAGGGCGACCAGCTCGAGCGGTTCCTCCGCCTTGCCCGCGAAGGGCGGCTCGGCGTGCAGGCCCTCTACTGCAACATCCTCACCGGGCTTTGCTCCCACGAGGAGCTTTGCCGGCTGACCTACTGCGCCCACAAGCTCCATCGCGACCACGAGATCCCCTACCTAAGCGCGATGATCAACGACGTCCCCACCGTGGTCGGGTCGATGCCGATGGTCCTGGCGGGCTCGGGCATCCGCTACTTCAGCGAGGGGAGCAACAACACCCGGGCGGTCACGTTCCGCCAGATGTACGACAAATCGCCCTGCTGGTGGGAGGGCCCGGACGGCAGCCGCGTGCTGATGACGTTCCAGCCCAGCTACGCCTACGCCGTCCGGATGGGCTTGCAGGATAGTCTCCAAGCCGCCCGGCCGCGCATTCTGAACATGCTCGCCGGCTACGAAGCCCGGGAGAGCTACCCCTTCGACGCCGTCTACCTCAACGGCGCGGTGAGCGACAACCAGCCGCTCAATCCGCGACTGGCCGAAATCGTCCAGGCGTGGAACGAGCGGTATGAGTCGCCCAAGATCATCCTCTGCCACAACGCCGAGTTCTACCAGTACATCGAGGAGAACTACGGCGATCAGCTCCCGACCTATCGTGGAAGCGGCGGCACCTACTGGGAGGACGGCGCCGGCTCCTCCGCCCGGGAAACCGCGCTTTGCCGCAATGCCCACGAGGCGGTTGGCAGCGCCGAGCGCCTCCTGGCGCTCGTCGATCGCCTCAAGCCCGAGCAAGCCTATCCCGGCGAAGCGATCTACGACGCGTGGCGGAACTGCATGCTCTACGACGAGCACACCTGGGGTGCGTACTGCTCGATCTCCCAGCCGGAGAGCGACTTCACCAAGGCCCAGTGGGAGATCAAGGCCCAGTTCGCCCACGACGCCCATCGCCAGTCGCGCGAGCTTCTGGAGCAGGGCGCCCGGGGCCTGGCCTCGCTCGTTCGCACCGACGACCGTTCGCTCGTGGTGCTCAATACGCTGAGCTGGCCGCGGAGCGATCTGGTGGAGGTCCAGCTCCCGGACGGCACGGCAATCGTCGATCCCGGCGTGACGAGCTGTCGCGTGGGTAAGAAGACCCTGGTTTCCGTCAAGGACGTCCCGGCGTGCGGGTACCGCGTGCTGCAATGTGGCTCGGGGGAAGAGGTCCCCACGGCGAAGCCGGGCGAAGGGACGACCATCGAGAGCCGGTTCTATCGCGTCACCTTCGACCCGGCGACCGGCGCGATAACGAGCCTCGTCGACAAGGAGCTGGGACGCGAGCTGGTCGACCCGGCGGCTCCGTACCAGCTCAACCACTACCTCTACGTGGCCGGCGGCAAGGGAACGAGCATCGAAGAGGGGGGCAAGCCCCCGGCCGAGCTGGCCGTTTCCACGCCCGAGAAAGCGACCCTCCGAACCCTCGACCTGGGCGACCTCGGCCAACGGATGATCGTCGAGACCTCGGCCGAGATGACGCCCGAGATCACAAGCGAAGTGACTGTCTACAACGACGTGAAGCGAGTCGACGTGACCAACCGGCTGACCAAGACGCTCACCTACGAGAAGGAGGCCGTCTACTTCGCGTTCCCATTTGCGGCCGCCGAGCCCGTGTTCCGCTACGAGGTGCCCTGCGCGATCCTGCGGCCCGACCGAGACCTGCTGCCCGGGGCGTGCCTCGACTGGTTCACGGTCCAGCACTTCGTGGAGATCGAGGGCGGCGGCGCGGCGATCGCGTGGAGCACGCCCGACGCGCCCCTGGTCACGTTCCAGGACATCAACCGCGGCAAGTGGCAGACGGAGCTACCCATCACCAACGGCCACGTGTACGCCTACGTGATGAACAACTACTGGTTCACCAACTACCTGGCGGGCCAGGCCGGGCAGTTCACGTTCCGTTTCTCGATCACCAGCCGGCCGAAGTCCGACCCGGTCGCCTCGGCCCGAGCCGGCTGGGCCGCCTCCAGCCCCCTGGTGGCCGTCAAGGCCGACGCCAACGCGACCGGCCCGCTCCCGGCCGAAAGCACCAGCCTCGTCGAGATCGCCGAGTCGAACGTGCTGTTGATCGGGATGAAGCGGGCCGAGACGGGCGAGGCGCTGATCCTCCGCCTCTGGGAGACGACCGGCAAGGCGACCACGGCCCACGTGCGATTGCCCCACGTCGCCTTCAAGAAAGCCACGTCGTGCAACCTCGTCGAGGAGCCGCAAGGAGATCTCGACGTCGAACAGTCGGCCGTCGCAGTGCCCGTTCCCAGCTTGGGGCTCGTGACGGTCTCACTCGAATGAGAAGGCACGAGCAAGAAACCGGGCACCCGCGCGCGGGTCTGAAGCCCTTGCCCTACTTCTTCTCCACCTTCTTCCCGCAGAGCTTGAAATCGTCCCAGTTGCCGGTGTCGTCGAACGAGCCGAGGCCGACCCGGCCCCAGGTGAAGGTCTTGTCCTTCGCGGCCAACATCGGCTTCTCCATGTCGTCGAAGTAGACCTCGATCGCGCCGTCGGCGGTGCGGCGGACGATCTTCACCTCGTGCCAGCCGTCGTCCCAAGGCGTGCCGGGCGACTCCTTCTCGGTGATCATCACCCGGGGCGCGTCGTTGACGATCATGATCTGATTGGCGTGCGGGTCGGCCCGCTTGCCCAGGTGGACGTAATAGAAATGGGCCGGGTCCTGATAGCCGAAGAACAGGCACATGTCGCGATGCGGGTACTCGCGGCAGGTGCTTTGGACCTTGGCGGTGAGCACGAAGTCGCCGACCGTCACGTCTTTCACCAGCGAGATATTCAGCGGGCTGCGGTGCGGCGGCTTGTAGTCGGAGTTCTTGAACTGGTTGTAGACCTTGCCCCGGTCGGTCTCGACGATTCGCCACGCCGCCGCATCCGTCGGCTGCCAGCGATCGGCCCCCTTCTCGAAATCGTCCTCAAACACCAGGGGCAAGTCGCACTTCTCAGCGGCCACCGCCGCCATGCCCACCAACATCGCCAGTCCAAACGCCACGATGGTCAGGTAGCGTACCATGTTGCCTCCTCCAGGAATTGATGGGAGTTGAGAGCCGAACCGTCCAGCAGGGTCCGAAGTCGCCACACGCACTACGTACGATAGTCGCGCCCACGACGGGAGTCAATCATTCGATGACTTTATTCAGCGGGTACTCGACGATTCCGCACGCGCCGGCCGCCTTCAGCCGAGGAATGATGTGGCGGACGATCGACTCGTCGAGGATCGTGGTCACGGAGACCCAGTTCCGGTCGGCCAGGTCGGAGACGGTCGGCTTCTGCAGCGCGGGCAAAAGCGTCAGGACCTTGCTCAGCTTGTCGCGGGGCACGTTCATCATCAACCCCACTTTGTCCTCCGCGGCCATCGCCCCCTGGAGCATCAGGGCGACGTCGTCGATCTTCTGCCGCTTCCAGGGATCGGCATACGCCCCGTGGTTGGCGATGAAGCGGGGCGTGCTCTTTAGCACCTCGGCCACGATCCGCAGGTTGTTCGCCCGAAGCGAGCCGCCCGTCTCGGTCACCTCGACGATCGCATCGGCCAGCTTGGGCGGCTTGACCTCGGTGGCCCCCCAACTGAACTCGACCCGTGCTTTAACACCATGCTCGGCGAGATACCGCGTCGTCAGCCCGACCGCCTCGGTGGCGATCCGCTTGCCCTCGAGATCCGCAACGCTCTTAACCGGCGAATCCTCCGGCACGCAGAGCACCCAGCGGACCGGGCGGCGGCTGACCTTGGAGAAGATCAGCTCGGCCACCTCGCGCACGTCCGCTTCGGTCTCCATGATCCAGTCGTGCCCGGTCAGGCCCGCGTCCAACACGCCGTCCTCGACGTATCGGGCCATCTCCTGGGCACGGATCAGGAGGCACTCGATCTGGTCGTCGTCGATCGTCGGATAGTAGCTCCGCGAGCTGAACGAGATCTTGTACCCGGCCCGGCGGAACAACTCCGCCGTCGCCTCCTGCAAGCTGCCGGCGGGAACTCCCAGTTTGAGAATCTTCGACATCACGTGGTCCATGGCAAAGTTGAATGGGGAACGGCAAATTGAGAATTGCGCAACAGTTCAGCCAAATGAAGCCACTTCATGTGTAACTAGGAAAAAAGGGAAAGGGGAAAAATGGGAAAGGCAGACTGATGTGATTACGGGGTCGTCCGGTTCTGGAATTGCTCATTTCCCCTTTTCCCCTTTTTCCATTTCCCCTCTTCTTACACCCCATTTCAGTAGTTGCGCAATTCCCGATCACCCCTCCTTCTTGTAGACCTTCTCCGGGTCAAACACCCGCTCGCCCACGACCCGGAGCCCTTCCGGGGTCACCTGCCGATAGAAGCAGCTCCGGTAGCCTTCGTGGCAGGCGGCGCCGCCGACTTGCTCGACTCGGAGCAGGATCGTATCCCGGTCGCAATCGACGTACACGGCCCGAACGTGCTGCACGTTGCCGCTCTCTTCCCCTTTGCGCCAGAGCTTCTTCCGGCTGCGGCTGTAGTAGACGGCCCGGCCCGTGGCCAGCGTCTCGGCGAAGCTCTCCCGGTTCATGTAGGCCATCATCAGGACCTCGCCGGAGTCGGCGTCCTGGGCGATGGCGGGCACGAGCCCGTCTCCCTGGGAGAAATCGGGCCCGGCTGGAGGCGTGTCGTTCGCTTCAGGCATCTTGTCGGTTCGTGGCTTTGGGGGCTCGGGGAAGCGTGCCGGGGGGCGGGATCTCGTCCGGTAGTCACGTTGAGGGACACAGCCCCCGGCTCCCGGGTTCTTGGCGGCTCGAAACCATCTAACATAGCTTTCCGCCCGCCCGGCGGCCAGAGCCCGTCAGATTGAGGCGCGGCGTTCGGCTCGCGTTGGGGGGGAAGGGATGCCTGGGAGAGCCGCCCCGCCTCACCACGCGCGCAACCGCCCGCATCCAGGCCCCTCGCCATCGCCACCAAGATGGGTCCGTGGCGTGATTGCGTCGCGAGGGCAGTCCGACAATCGGCCGGGCCCGCAAATCCGTCACCCGGCGCGCGATGGGCGGCCGGGCCGGCGCCCCCCATGCGGAACGACCGTCGGCGCCGGTACGAATCGCGCAACAAGGCCGCCTCGCGGTAGCCTGAAGCGACCGCCGGAGAGCGTCCGACATTGACTACGAGCGCGACGCGCTTCTCCGTGCGCCGTACGCTTGTCTAAGAGCCATGAGGTGCCCCCTTGGAACGCTCGCTCAGCGCCCTGTTGCCCGTCCATAACGTCCAGTCGACCCTCGCGGCGACGGTCCAGAACTACCTCGATATCCTGCCCGAGCTGACGGGACGTTTCGAGGTGGTGGTGGCCGACGACGGCTCGACGGACGCCACGATCGAGGTGGCCGACGAGCTGGCCATGCGCTATCCGCAGGTGGTCGCGGTGCGACGTGCGATCCGGCAGGGACGCGTCGCCGCCATCCGCACCGCCCTGGATCGAAGCGCCGGCGACGTCCTCCTGCTCGAAGACGTCGACTCCCGCGTGCCCCTCAACGAGGTCCAACGGCTGTGGCAGGCCGTGGACCACCACGAGATCGTGCTCGGGCGCGTCGGTCCTCAGCCCGATTCGCATGGACCTGCCTGGCGAGAGCCGCAACCCGCCGCCCGCGGCGGGCTGCAACTGGTCTCCCGCCGAGTGATTGGCTCGATCGTCGAATCGCTGGTCGATCAGGCGACGCTGTTGGCCTCGCTGCGAGCGCGGGGATTGGCGTGGCACGAGGTCGACCTGGCCGATCCCGCGCGGGATTGGGGTGCCAAGGAGGTGTCTACGTTGACCCCTCAGCTTCTTCGGCCGAGAGTCGGTCAAGCCGGCGGGCCCTCGCGGTCCGACCCTGCGTCGGGCACGGAAAGCGGCCCCAAGCGGCCCAACTACCTGAGCCGGCTGAGAGACTTCGCGCTGGGAGAATAGGCGGCGCACCCGCGGATCGGCCAGAGCAGCCCTGCGCGGCGCAAGCCTCCGCCCGGTGATCTGGATGTCGGCGGAAGATGTCCCGTCTACCACCGCCCGCCACCCGTCTCTGTTACCCACCAGGATAGGCGAGCCGCGAATCCATGCCGAGGGGAGCCGAACCACCCTGTAGGGTTATTTGCAGAAATTGGCAGAGTGGGTAAGATATGGGCGCTGAGGATTCTGCCTGACACCTTCGTTTGAGTGTTCATCCTTCCCAGCGGTTAGATTTGGACGTTTGTCGCGGGGGATGTCCGATAGGCGTTCCCCCGGTGGCTCACGCGGCCGCCACCGGCCGCTTCCAAATATCCGGAGCGGATTCCAACTGAGGAAGGGATCCGCCAGTAGCAGGGAGTGATCCATTCTGCTGTAGGAGGATAGGGCGGATCGAGTCGGCCGTTTGAGCGAGCGACGAACCATTATTTCAAGCACTTTTACGATAGTACTCTTTCCCTTAATATCGCTTGCTCTGGCGATCTCTCTTGTCGACCTGCTGATGCCCTAGCGCCAGCGGCGGATATTGACGCTCTTCTGCGTGTCCTGGGCGGCTTGGGGTCCAGCCTCAGCCGCCTGAGAAGGATTCTCATTTCTCTTGTGTCATCCCATGATGACCGATCCACGAGGCAACGTGGACCAGGAGGACACGTTCCATGAGTATCATCGAGTGCGGCGGCTCCACGTCGGGGAGTCGCTGTGCGGCGGCGGTCCGCACCGAGGAACCGACCGCCGACCGGCCGTTGCATCGGCTGGCTCTGGTGCGACGGCGAGAAGGCGTCTCGCCCCGTACTGTCGCGAGGCGGCTGAGAATCGACGTCGCCCGAGTCAAGGCTCAGGAGGACGAAAACGCCGACATGCTCCTGAGCACCCTCTACCAGTGGCAGGAGGCGCTGGACGTCCCGATCGGCGAGCTATTGGTTGAGTCGAACGACCCGCTTTCGGCCCCGGTGTTGAAGCGGGCCCAGTTGGTGCGGCTGATGAAGACCGCTACGACGATCTTCGAGCGGTCGCACCAGATCTCGATTCGACGGATGGCCCAGACGCTGATCGAGCAACTGCTCGAGCTCATGCCCGAACTGAAAAGCGTGACCCCATGGCATGCCGTGGGGCAGCGCCGCACCCGGGACGAGCTGGGTCAGGCCGCCCGGCGAGGGCTCTCGCTCGACTGGTTCCCGGACTCGGAAGATTAGCCGATCGGTACGGTGGGGCACAACATCGCCCCACCAGATCACCCGTTCCGTGAAGCATGCACGGTTGCCCCGCGGGTTTCGACTCGCGGGGCTTTCTTTTTTTCCACCACACTTGGCTTCGGACATTTGCCGCAAATGAGTCAAGTTTGTGGGGTTCGGGGTTCAGGGTTCAGGATTCACGTGTGTAGGTCGAACTGCAAGTCCTGAACCCTGAACCCTGACCACTGGACTCTTCTTGCCGGAACCACGTCGCGAAGCCCGCAGTCGTCTCCGTCCCCGGCTCCCCTGCTTGACCACGGCATGGGAAGACGACACCATGGAGCGAGGGGCCCCTGCACGAGAGGGGGCCGTTGTGGGTGCCTGCACAGGGGGGGCGAGCGAGTCATGCCCATCGAGAGACAACATGCGGCCGACCGGTTCGCCCGACGCTTCGGCCAGTCGCCCCGTTGGGTCGTCCGTGCGCCGGGTCGGGTGAACCTGATCGGGGAACACACCGATTACAACGACGGCTTCGTCCTTCCGCTGGCCATCGACCGGGCGATCTGGATCGCCCTGCGGCCCCGCGAGGACCGCCGGGTGGTGGTCCACTCGGTCGACTTCGAAGAAAGCCGCGACTTCTCCTTGGACGAGTTGACCGGGGAGTCCGGCAAGCCGCGAAACCAAGGCGACGGCTGGATCGAATACCTCAAGGCCGTGGCCTGGAGCCTCCAGGACGCCGGCCACGATCTGACCGGCTGGGAGGGAGTCGTCGAGGGCGACGTGCCCGTCGGCGCGGGGCTCTCGTCGTCGGCCGCCCTGGAGATCGCCACCGCTCGGGCGTTCACGGCGGCCGGCGCGCTCGACTGGGACTCGGCCGGGATGGCCCGGCTGGGCCAACGGGCCGAAAACCTCTGGATCGGCGTCAACTGCGGGATCATGGACCAACTGATCTCGGCCGCGGGCCGCGCGGGGCACGCGCTGTTGATCGACTGCCGCTCCCTGCGGACCCGGGCGGTCCCCTTCCCGCCCGGCGTCGCCGTGGTGATCCTCGACACGGCCACGCGCCGCGGGCTGGTCGACTCGGCCTACAACGAGCGTCGGGCCCAGTGCGAGGGCGCCGCCCAGTTTTTCGGCGTGCAGGCGCTGCGGGACGTGGAACTGGAGGTGTTCGAGCGGCTCGCGAGCGACCTGGACGAGCCGGCGCAGAGCCGCGCCCTGCACGTAATCACCGAGAACAGCCGCACGCTCCAAGCGGTCGAGGCGATGGAGCGCTGCGAGCTCCGGGCCCTGGGCGTGCTCATGAACAAGAGCCACGCCAGTCTCCGCGACGACTACGAAGTCTCCAGCGACGCGCTGGACGCGATGGTCGAGTCGGCCCAGGCCCACCCCGCCTGCTACGGCGCCCGAATGACCGGCGCCGGCTTCGGCGGCTGCGCGGTCGCGGTCGTCGAGGCCGAGGCCGCCGACGAGTTCTCCCAAACCGTCGCCGCCGACTACCAGCGAAAGACCGCCCACACCCCGGCCGTCTACGTCTGCCAGCCGAGCAACGGAGCCGAAGTGTTTGCCGGGGAGGAAGGCTGACGGAGGGGTCGGGGGTCGGGATTCGGAGGTCAGGCTTTTTGCTCCCTGGCCACTCCCTACCCATTCTTGGACCCCGTCACTTGCCGCGCCGCCTCGGTTTTGCCACCTATGAGGGGAACTACCCCCTTCAGATACCGTGAGCGCACGTGCGCGCGGGCCCGAGGGTGAGTGCGCTGGGGCCCCATGGTGAATGCGCTGGGGTTCCAGCGCACGTGCTACCGGGTCACAGGCCACCTGCGCGCACGCCATGTACTGGGAAAAACGCCCTTTTTGGACGACGTCACTCGCGCAAGCCCTGGGTACGAAAGCACTTGGAAATTTCGGACGAACCAAGAAAAACCGTCCAACAAATATTTTCGACGCAAGGCGTTGTGAGATAGAGACTTAGGGCTTGTCATGGACGGACTTGTTGGACACTTGGACGGTCAATTTCGGGGGCTTCCAGGGCTGCGGTTGTCGGCCTAACACGTTCGAGCATACCATGTTAGCGCCGAGCCGCAAGGCCATTTCCGGCCGCCCCGGGGTGCTTCCAGTTTTCTTCGGTCGAAAAGGCGAATCGGAAGGTCAGATGCCCGGACCGTCCCCAGCGGCCACCCCACGCCTGGCAGACGCGCCCCAAGAAGGAAGCGGCCGCCCCCCGTCAGCGAAGCCGGAGCCCAGAAAAGGGGGCGGTCAGCCCTTCTCCCAACTCCCAACTCCCTACTCCCGACCCAACCTCGAATCGATGAAGTCGGTCTGATCGTGGCTTTCGCGCTTGCGGAGGTAGAGCTTGATGGGGACTTCGCCGAAGCTGGTATGCTCCCGGAAGACGCCCAGCATGTAGCGCTGGTATTGGGCCGAAAGGCCTTGGGGGATGTTGCAGAAGAGGACGATGGTGGGCGGCTGTTCGGCCACCTGGGTGGCGTAGTAGATCTTGGGACGCGTGTGCCGATAGAGCGGCGGCGGGTTGTGCTCCAGGGCGGCCCGAACGATCTTGTTCAGCACGGCCGTGGCCACCCGGCTCCGCGATTGCTTGAACAGCATCTGGCCGTGGTTCAACAGCGCCTTGACGTTCTTGCCCGTCTCGCCCGTGATGAACGCGATCGGCACGTACCACATGGTGCGGAAGGTGTCGCGGAGATAGGTGACCCAACGGTCGGTCGACATCGACCCGACCATTAGGTCCCACTTATTGACGACGAAAATGCAGGGCTTGTACTGCTTGGCGATGTAGTCGCAAAGCTGCTTGTCGACCTTGCTGATCCGCTGGGTGGCTTCGAAGAACAACAGCGCGACGTCGGCCCCGCGGATGCTCCGCTGCGCCCGGTGCGTGCTGTAGAAGTCGAGGCCCGAGGCGGCGCTCTTCGCTCGTCGGAAGCCGGGCGTGTCGATGGCGACGAACGCCTTGCCGTCGAGCTCGAAGCGGACGTCGACGCTGTCGCGCGTGGTGCCGGGCACTTCGCTCACGATCATCCGCTCGGCGTGGGCCAGGGTGTTGACGAGCGTGCTCTTGCCCGTGTTCCGGCGGCCCACGATGGCCACCTTCATCGTCGGGTCCTCGTAGTCCTGCGCAACGTCGGACTCCGGGGGCAGCCGCTTGTGAATCGCCTCGAGAAGCCGCTCCCTGCCCCGGTTCTGCTCGGCGCTGACGGCGAGCACCTTGTGGCCGAGGCGATAGAACGTGCTGGCCTCCGGATCCAAGTCGCGGTAGTCGGTCTTGTTGGCCACGCAGAGAATGGGGACGCTGACGTAGCGGAGCCGCTTGGCGACCTCTTCGTCCAGGCTGGTGGGGCCGGAGCGGGTGTCGACCACGAAGAGGATCACGTGGGCCGAGTCGATGGCGATGGAGATCTGCTGTTCGATGTGCTCGTTCAGGTTGTCGGAGTCGTTGACGCCCATGCCGCCGGTGTCGACCAGTTCGGCGTACCGATCGTGCACGTGGAGCAGGTGCGTGACGCGGTCCCGTGTCACCCCGGAGATCGCGTCGACGATCGCAATGCGTCTGCCGGCAAGCCAGTTGAAGATGCTCGACTTGCCGACGTTCGGCCGGCCGACAATGACAACCTGTGGGATTCCCATCGTAACTCTGGCCCGCACAAAAAAAGGTCACCCCACCCAACGGCGTCGGCTGGCCCCGATTGAGGGATCAGCCCACGCACCCTCGTTTCATCATAGTACAAGGTATGTCCGGCGGACAGTCCGAGACGGAATCTGGGACGCAGCGTGCTCGGGAGGCTGCCCCCTGGGGCCTCATCTCGGCCCTCACTCAAACCGTCTCGCTGCCCGATCCCTTTCCTTCCCTACGCCCGCCCGCCGGGCCGGTTCGTGAAGAGGCCCGCCTTACCCGGGACGGATCGACGCGAACGGGATGGACGCTATACTGACGGGCAATCCTCCGGATGCCGTGGCTTTGAGGAACGACGATGGGACGGAAGAAGAGCGATTCAGGGCGGCGCCGGGCAGTTCGGGCGACGGTGCAGAGATTGGAGAGCCTGGAACGGGCAGGGGTCACGCACCTTGGCAAGCCGGCTCGCACCTCGGCAGAGGGGGAACCTGAGGCGAGAACCGACGATCGCGCCGCCGCCCTGGCCGAGGTCCAGCGGGAGGTGGCCGCCTGCGCCCGCTGCAAGGAGCTGGCACGCACGCGCACGCAAACCGTGTTCGGGGTGGGGAGCCCGCACGCCCGGCTCGTCTTCGTCGGCGAGGCCCCCGGAGCAGACGAAGACCGCCAGGGTGAGCCTTTCGTGGGTGCCGCCGGGCAGCTTCTCACCCGGATTATCGAGGCATGCACGCTGCGGCGCGAAGACGTCTACATCGGCAACATCCTCCGCTGCCGCCCGCCCGACAACCGAAACCCGCTGCCCGCGGAAGCGGCCAATTGCCGGGAGTATCTCGACCGCACTCTGGCGATCATCCGGCCGGAGTTCATCTGCTGTCTGGGCACGGTGGCCGCCCAGAACCTGCTCGGCACGACCGAGTCGATCGGCCAACTGCGCGGCCGGATGCACGACTACGAGGGCATCCGGGTCGTGTGCACGTACCACCCCGCCTATCTGCTGCGGACCCCGTCGGCCAAGCGCAAGGTCTGGGAAGACATGCAGATGCTGATGGCCGAGATGGGCATCGAGCTGCCGCAGAAGTAGCGACGAACGTGCCTCGTCCCGCGCGGCTGCACGGCGAGCGACCGCACTTCACTCCTTCAACTGCTGTTCCAGCCGATCCACGTCAGCCCGCTCCGCGTCGGTCTTGGCCAGTCGGCGAGCCGCGGCCAAGGCGTCTGAGACGGCCTGGCTCGTCGACGCGTCGCGTGCCCGCTCCAGGCACTTGGCAAACGCCACCCGGCGGTCTTCCTCCATGCTGAGCAGTCGATCCAGCCGCGATCGCAGTTCCCGTATCTCACGCCGGCGGGAGAGGCCCGGCGAGCGACCGGCCAAGTCGTCGAGGTACTGGCGGGCGTCGTCCAGTCGCTCCTCCTCGATCATCTGCTCCACGTTGCCCACGTGCGGCGTAACCTTCGCGGATTGCCACCACAAAAGGCCCAGGATCAAGGAGACGATCGCGACGGGTGCCAGGAGGACAAGAGTGCCCAGGAGAAGACGCTTGCGCTTGATTTCCGGATAGTACTCTCCGGCCTCAGGCGCCAGCGCTGCGCGGGCAGCGGTGGGCTGTGAGGCTCCGAACGCCACGCCGGCATCGGCGCCACCCTCCTCGTCGAGCATGGCCACCATGCCGTCCCCGGCTCCCCCGGCGACCATCGTGGGGGATTCTTCGCCCATCGCCTCGTCCAGGGCGATCACCTGCGAGCCGCTTTCCGAGTCCTCGTCGTCGGCGCCTTCGTCCAGCGGGGTCAGGAGGAAGTCGTCGTCGGCTGGCTCCATCCCTGACCCGTCTGCTATCTCGGCATCCTCTGCCAGAAGCTCCTGTTCGGGCTCGATGCCGTGCTTGTCAGTGACCTCTCGTTCCGGCCGTATCACCGACGCAGAAGTGCGCCGGGTGGGCTCCCAAAGGGGCGGCTGTGCCTCCGGTTCCATGCCCGACGGGGATGTGCTCTCGGCGGGCTCGATACCCTGCGCGTCAGTCGCTTTGGCCGGCGGCGCCGGCGGCAGGGTGGGCGCTCCCGGCCGTCCGCGCGGCCTGAACGACGGGGCCGGGGGCTCCCCCGTCACACGCTCCTCTTCCGGCACGACCGAGGCCGGGCCGACGATGCCCACGCCGAGCCGCTGGAAATGCAGCCTCGCCAATTCCTCCGGCGGCAGGTCGGGGGGCCTCTGGGGCAACGGTTCTTCCCAATAGACGGGCCGGATGAACTTCCGCCTACCGCTCGCCAGCGCGTACTCCCACTCGCGTCGGACGTACGCCGAGTTCATCGAATTCCTGGACCAGAAGAGCTGGAAGACGTCGGCCTCGTCGATCATCTGCATCAGCCGATCGTTCCACACCTCGCCCGCGCGAAGCGTCCTCCAGTCCCGCAAATACTCGTCGCCCAACGCCTCCGCGTAGCGCTCGAACTGTTCGACGATCACCAGATCCTGGTGCGAATAGGAGGCGAAGATCTTGCGGTACGGCCGGGCGGTTTCCCGCTGTTCAGGTGGGCTTTCCGCAGGGCCGGCCGCGCTGCTGCTGACCTCGAACTTCAGGGGGACGTCGGCCAGGAGGATGGCGCCGAGGAACACGCTCATCCGCCCCCGCGCCGTCGTGCCGTCCAGTTCCGCGGACGCACAGAAGCGGAACGGTACCACGTACTCGTCTTCCACCCAGAGGATCGTCTGGCGCGGCGGGTTGAACTCCACGTTCTCCATCTCCGGGACGAACGTAATCTCGCCGCCTCGGGGAACGGCCTGGGTGCTGTCCTGGGTGGTCTCCTTGTACTCGCGAACCTGCGCACCAAGGATTTGTGCCACTCTGCGCCGCACTTTTTCGATCGGCTCCGGCTCCTCTTCCGGCGCCCCGGGACGCTTCTCCTCAAGATGCGCCGCGGCCAGAAGATCGTACCAGTCTTCCGGCTGGACGACCTTCGGCCGGAACACGCTGAACTGCACGTTTTCGTCCAGGTACGGCGGGTGCTCTTCAAACGGGTCCAAGAGCCGCCTGCCGCCACGAAGCTTGGCTTCAGGCACACGGAGACTTGCCACGGCCGCGAGGGTAGAAACCGTTCCACCCCGCCGGGCGTAAACCGCATAGGATCGGCCGAAGAATAACTTCCGTATTTGCGGAGTAGTAGGCACACGCCGTGTGCCGTAACCAGCGGACGGCACA
>DATKZH010000760.1:0-4098 GCA_035528065.1 Thermoguttaceae bacterium
AGCCTCGATGGATCGAAATCGATCGACGAAAGCATCGAACTCAGCACTGCCGGCGCCTCCCGGCGTCCGTGCTGCTTTCTGATCGTCTTCTCCAGGTTGCGGTACGCCACCACCGCAGCACCACCTCGTGCGCCCTCCAATATCGCGGTCGCCCGTTCAACTCCGTCCTCCACCACCCGGGCGGATTGATCAGTCGCAGCCGAGAAGGCGGCTTTCAGCACGACAAAGACCACGAACAGAACCACTAAACCGATGACTACTTCCACCGAAGACTCCCTCCGCTTGCCAAGGAGGTGCCAACGACAACCCCCCGGTTCCCAACACTAGGGAAGCGGTCTGACAACTTTTCCACTCCCGCGTACCAGTACGCTTCCGCCGGGATGATCCGTTCGGCGTACGACGCGCCACCGTGCGCGTTGTTTTCACCCAGCCGGATTTGGTTGCCCAGGTGCGCTTCAGCTTGCGCGTAGGTCTGAAAATACGTAGCAATCCGCCATTCAGTCACTCGTGTGCGCTGAGTTTCAATGGCCCAGATTGGGCCGGCCTTGGTGATGTGGCGACCACCGCGGTCGCTGACAACTCCGTCGGACGAGGTGCCGCGAACGCGCATCCCGGCGCGCTTGGTGGGCGACTTCCTCTTTGTG
Organism: Thermoguttaceae bacterium; assembly: GCA_035528065.1. Lineage (GTDB taxonomy): Bacteria > Planctomycetota > Planctomycetia > Pirellulales > Thermoguttaceae > DATKZH01. Next base: position 645 of record DATKZH010000760.1, read on the forward strand.
TGGCCGATAGCCGTGCTTTGCCTCATACGCTCCAGCATCCTCGGCCCGTTGACGGTGGCGGCAAGTAGTCGACTACTCGATTTTCGCGCCGGCCGGATCCAGGTTGGACCCCACGTGCCAGGTAAGTAGCCGTAGAAGCCACGGGCGAATTTCCAGGTAGCCGACTACCTGCTCTCGACTCACCTCCTTGCCAAAGGATTCAGGACACCGGCAGAGCGCCGGCGAGTTCAGCTCAAGAGGGAGGGAATCCGTGAAGAAGGCGAAGGCGAATGTGATTGACGCCGGCTTTGGCGGGTACGCGGTTCACGGTAGAAGCCATCGCCGAGGTGGCCTGGAACGGGCACGCCGATTGGTTGCCGTTGACATCGAGAACCTGGTCGGAGGTGCCTGCCTACACCGTCGGCAGGTCGACTGGGCCAGATCAGTGCTCACGGGGACGTTGTCGCTGGCGGAGCACGACCTCGTCGTGGTGGGCCTAAGCCATATCGGCTTGCTTAACGTCGGATGTAATTGGAAGCGGATTCGCTACGTCGTGCGCTCCGGGCCCGACGGCGCCGACTTGGCTCTGCTCGATGTGCTCGCTGAGGACATCGGCGCCCGGTTCGACCGGGTTGTGATCGCGTCGGGAGACGGAGCCTTCACAGATGCTGCGAAGGCCTTGGTCAGAGCCGGAGTCGAGACGACGGTTCTTTCCCGTCCTGGTGCGCTTGCGTCGTCTCTTCGCGCCGCCGCATCGCAAGTGCTGTACATCCCCGAACCCCCGGCCGATGCTGACATGAACTCGGCCGGACCTACGGTCCACACGCGCCCAGCGGGCCGTGTCGCCTCAGGCGCGCTTGACTGGAATATCGAATCCCGCACTGCGCGAACGCAGTACATGCGCAGGCGGGCGAATCCTTGCCCGTCGAGACGGGTGCCGCGCGGGGAATCCAGAACCCAGTCCGCTCCCCTCCGGCGTAGGTCGGTGGCAGCATGACCGCCGAACGCGCAGCAACCCTTCCGACCCGACGCTCTGCGGTAAACAGGCAGCGCCCCGCCGCCCGGCCGGCTACCCGCGAGGCCGATGCTGCCGGGGTCCTCGTTTCCGATACCTTCGCGGCTGAAGCGGTCCGGGCCCTTCGAGTGGCGATGGGCCCGAGCGCGGAGTTTCGGGAAGGCCTTTGCGATATCCCATCGCACAGTGACAAATACCGGTCCAAACCCGACCGCTCTGGCGACGGCCTGGGCTGCGAGTGCTGATGGTCGGAACGACCCGACCACCAACGGCTGTATTGGATTAGTTCGATCTGAAGGGACTCGGTCAATGTCATTCATAGACAAGGCCAAAGACGCCATCAGCGAGACCATCGACCAAGTCGGGACCTACGTCGACCCGGCCGGTGACTTTGAATGTACGAATGGGAGAGGAACACTCAAGATGGAATTTCCGTGGGCCAATGTCTATCCATTCCTGGTCAACAACCGAACGGTCGTCCGAGGAATTCTGGGCCCTGTCGTTGCGACCCAAGGAAGCGGCCCCTACACAGAACGTTCCTTTGACCACTTCCTTGCCAGCTGCGGCATCGAACTGCGCACAATCTCGGGTAACGAAGCGCCGGATGTCGTTGTCCTCGGCGACCACGATTGGAGCGAGTCGGACCTCGACGAGTTGCGAGAGGAGTGCTTCGGTGACATCCGCGTCTACTCGCAAGAGATGGTCGTGGCATCAATGGCTATCGGGGCGGACATCTTTGACTTCGACGACGAAGGCGACCCGATCTTCGACTTCATCGTGGGTCATCCGGCACTCGATTACTTCCATAAAGATGGGGTGATCATTCCGGGACTCGCGACGGACGGCGAAGATGAGGAGCCGGAAGAAGACGACCCGGAGGCTGTCGAAACCCTGTCCGTCGAATTTGATGTTGACGGCGAATGGCCCGAAGTAGGCCCACTCGGTGAGTTGGGATACCGCGTCGGAAAGGTCAGGGGCCTGGCTCGCAACCAGAGGCGCGAAATTCTGTTCCGGTGCTTCAGGATTCAGCTGATCCCCACCTCAGATTGGACGACGGAGTACGTCAGCGACTGGGGTCCAAGGTGCACCGAGCGCAGGTGGGAAAGAATGTGCCGGGCACTGAAGTGGTCGATAACCAAAGCGGAGAGGACGACTGGGCGGGATATGTCGGTCGCAATCGCAGACTGGGAGGAGGACCTCCAATTCCTGTTGGAAAGCAGAGCGAATTGGTTGACACACGTCCACTAGCAACTGAAAGACCGCTCGTATTCGACGAGGCGGATTCGACCAACAGAAGGGTCCTTTACTTCATGTCCGGCGTCACCCTGCAGAGTGCCCGCTTCCGCAACCAACTCGGTCCGGTCATTTGGCTGGACGTCGAGAAGCGTACGGCCGACACCGAGCCGGCACTGACCTCTGTCCACTGGTCCGACGGCTTGACGACCTATGTCCACGATCTGATCCTCGGCGAGTCGGCGAAAGCGTGGAAGTTGGAGTTCCAATCTTGGCCACAGCTGGCGGCAGGGATCGTCCGCGGCGCGATCGCGACGAACAGCCTCATCGGCGGCTACACCATCTTCGAACGTGACCTGCTGATGGCCGCGTGCCCGGAGGACGCCGAGTGGATCAAGGCCAACTACCTCAACGCCAACGCCGCGCGGTGGTTCAAGAAACATCGGCCTGAGCTTCACGGAGAGGCCCTTCGCCCGGCTGGGAAGTGGGGCAAGCCGGGGCTGAAGGATTTCCTCATGCAACCGGAGGTCGGCTATCCGTATCCCAAGTACCTGCTTGACGTGCATCCGGGGTCGATCCTCGGCCGCCTACGCGACCTTCTCGACAAACGTGAAGGGGTGCATCGCGAACTCACAAAAGCGGCCAAGCGCGATTGGAGAAACCTCATCGAGTACAACCGCCAAGACGTACTCGGCATGATCCATCTTGTTGAGTACGTGCGCCGCGAAAGCACGGCGCAGGAGCCGGGAGGGAACGCGATGAAACAGGCGCAACAATGACTTTGACCGGCTGGATGGCTACTCACGGGAAGAGGCGCCTGCCCGGCGAATCAGTCCAGCCGTAGTGCTTACGACGGCACTCCGCACGGCTGGTGGCCAGCGGCCAGGGCCACGGTTTCGTCGAGAAAGAACAATTGGGGGGTAGCGCTTGGGATGCACGGTGCTAATCGGATCTTCCGTGCGGTCGATACCGATGAGGCCGATCCGCACGTTGCTCGGTCACTGCGCCTCTGCGTCGATCTCGTAGACCGACACGGGCCCGAGGATGACGCCGTTGTCCTCCACGTAGCGGTCCCACAGCTCGAGCAGGTCGGCCAGTTTGTCCGGTCTGGAGGCGGCCAGGTCGTGGACCTCGCCGGGATCGCGTGAGAGGTCATAGAGCTGCCAGGTACCCGGGCCGTACGGCGCGGGCAGGTAAAGCGCCTTCCAATCACCCTGGCGAATAGCG
>DATKZH010000761.1:0-7907 GCA_035528065.1 Thermoguttaceae bacterium
TCAGCCACGATTCGTCACCAACTCTTCCCTCAGGCCAGAACCGCCCCCCGGATACCGTCACAAGATCTTGCGGTGCGATAGCATTGCTTTCACACGTTTGGTCGAAAAGGTCACAGCCTCGGCGTGTGCCTACTACTCCGCCAATGCGGAACTTGTTTTTCGCCCGATCCTAACCGCCGTAGTCGTCAGACCTTCTTCCGCCGGCACGGGGCCGGCGTCGAGAGCGGACGCGTCGACAGACGCGGAAGCCGTTTTGGCCTGCCTCCCAAGGAGCCCCCCGTGAGGATCATCTTGTTCGTTGGCCTTCTGCCGATTCTGTCCGCCGCTTGCGTCGCGGCCGCCGAGCCGGAAACCCAATCGCGAGGTTATGAGACGGACCGGCCCGACGGGCGCTTCACCAGCTCGCTTGGTTTCTCGCACTACTACATCCGGTCCGTCAAGCCGAGGCTGGCCTTCCCGATGGAGATGCCGCCGAGCGACTTTCGCGATTGGCAGAGCCGCGTCCGCGAGAGGCTCTTCCAGCTCATGGCGTTCCCCGAAGTGCCGCCTCAACCGGAGCCCCAGCGGATCTGGTCCAAGCCGCGCGAGGGATACACGCTTGAGAAATGGGAAGTATTCCCCGAGCCGGGCAGCGTTGTGCCCGTGCTCGTGCTGATCCCCGAGCACGCCGCGCCCGAGCGGCCCGTTCCCGGCGTCCTTTGCTTTCCGGGATCGAGCGGCACGAAAGAGTACCTCGCCGGGGAAGACGAGCCCCACCCCGATCTGAAGGTGCCCGCCCATGCCGACAAGAATCGGATGGCGCTCGAATACGTCCGCGCGGGCATGGTGGCGGTTGCCGTCGACCACCCTTCCAACGGCGAGCTGATCGAGCGTCACGGAGACACGCTGATCCGCGGCGCCGACCGCGACAAGCTGAGCCGGGACCTCTTCTACGTCGGGCGGAGCTACCTCGGCTTGTCGTCCTTTCAGAAGATGCAGGTCCTGCGGTGGGTCAAGACGCTTCCCATCGTCGACGCCAAGCGAATCGCCATCAGCGGCCACTCGTTGGGGACCGAGCCGGCGATGGTGCTCGCCGTCCTCGACGCAGACGTCGCCGCGGTCGTGCTCAACGATTTCGTCCATGGAAAGCGCGAGCAGGACCTGGCCCTGGCCCCCAGCATGGACGGCGAGAGGCTCTTTATGACCGGCGGCATGTGGCACTGCGTGCCCGGCATGTGGCAGTGGTTCGACCTGCCCGACCTCGTGGCGGCCATCGCCCCTCGCCCCGTGTTGGCCACCGAGGGCGGGGTCAAGGCCTCGCTCGACGCGGTGCGCAGAGCCTACGAGCTGGCCGGGGCGAAAGATGCCTTCTCGGTGCACTATCTCCCCAAGTACGACTCCGAAGCAAAGCGCCCGCACGACCGGGAGCCGATGCCCGAAGGCCTGCTCCTCGACGACTACTTCCGCCGCGGCAACACCAGTCCGGCCGACCACTACTTCAAGGGCCATTTGGCCGTGCCCTGGCTCGGCAAGGTCCTGGGGCTGGAGTCGCCGCGGTAGTGCCGTTATGCCTTCACGTCCGCCGGCACGTCGCTTCGCCCGCGACGCCGGGCCGAGTGTCCATGCCTCAGTAGCCGTAAAGCCCACGCGAGCCGCAGGATCGGTGGTTTCTAAATCCCGATTCCGCAGGAATCTTGGAAGGCGAAGCATCGCACGCTACAATGATCGCGGTTGATCCGGTCTCGAACAACATGCTCGGAGCCAATGTCCGCCGCGGCGCTGGCGATAGCACAAATCCGAAGGGAGACGAAGATGAAACGCCCCAATACTTCTACGAAGACCCTTGGCCGGCCCGGCGACGAGGGGGTCTCGCGACGCAGGTTCCTCGGTCGGGCGGCGGCGGCGACCGCGGTGACGATTGTCCCTCGGTGCGTGCTGGGAGGCCCGAATCAAGTCGCGCCGAGCGAAAAAACCACGCTGGCCGGCATCGGGACCGGCGGCCAGGGCATCCAGGACATGATGCGGTTCCAGCGGTTCGAGGAGGTCCAGGTGGTCGCCGTCTGCGACGTGAATCGCGAGAGCGACGGCTACCTGTCGTGGAACTGGGGGCAAGGCAAGGAGCAGAGGCTGGCCGGCCGCGAGCCCGCGCGCCGCGCGATGGACGAGTACTACACCGAGCAGAAGGGGGCGGGGAAGTACCAGGCTTGCCGCGCCTACGCCGATTACCGCGAGCTGCTGGAAAAGGAGGACGTCGACGCCGTGATGGTCGCCACTCCCGATCACACCCACGCCGTGATCACGATGGCCGCCCTCAAGCTCGGCAAGCACGTCTACTGCGAGAAGCCGCTGGCCTACTCGGTCTCCGAATGCCGGCAGGTGACCGAGACGGCCCGTGCGGCGAAGGTCGCCACGCAGTTGGGCAACCAGGGGCAGGCCTCGGAAGAGGCCCGGATCGTGTGCGAAATGATCGGCGACGGGGCCATCGGTCCGGTGCACGAAGTGCGGGTGTGGTGCCCGGCCCGATTCTGGAGCTGGCCCGGCGGGTTTGGTCGTCCCCAGGAGACGCCCCCGGTGCCCGACGGGCTCGACTGGGACCTGTGGCTGGGCCCGGCGCCCGAGCGGCCCTATCATCCCGCCTACTGCCCGTGGACGTGGCGAAACTGGTGGGACTTCGGAACCGGACTGCTGGGCGACCTGGGCTGCCACAAGCTGTCGACCGTGTTCAAGGCCCTGAAGCTGGGGCATCCCGTCAGCGTCGAGGCGAGCTCCACCAAGCTCGACCCGGAGGTCTATCCGCTCGGGGTCATCGCCCGATTCGAGTTCCCCGCCCGGGACGGCTTGCCCCCCGTCACGTTGAACTGGTTCGACGGCGGCCTGATGCCGCCGCGGCCCAAGGAGCTCGAGCCGGGCCGCCGCATGTCCGACGTCACCTACCTCGGCGAAAAGGGCGCGATCATGGGGCACCGGCTGATCCCCGAAACCAAGATGCAGAGCTACGGGCGCCCGCCCCAGACGCTCCCCCGCTCGCCCGGTCAGGACAACGAATTCATCGACGCCTGCCGCGGCGGACCCCCGGCCGGCTCCGATTTCGTCAATCACTCGGGCCTGTTGAGCGAGGCCTGCATGCTGGCGAACGTCGCGCTCCGCGCGGGCAAGCGGCTCGAATGGGACGGGCCCAACATGAAGGTGACCAACGACGAGGCCGCCAACCAGTACCTCCATCGCGAGTACCGAGAGGGCTGGTCCCTGTGAGCATCGCCGGAGCTTGGCGGGAATCGCGGACGCGACCAGTCGTGTGTCAACCGCGACCTTGTGGGTGGCACGGGCATCTTGCCCGTGCTTTCGTGGACGCACTGGCGAGACGCCAGTGGCACCCAACTCACAAGGAACCCAACTCACCTGGGACGGATTGACAGACCACTAGGGCTCGCCGGAGTCGCGTGGAACGTTCTCCGAGATGCCGTTGGCCAACGAGATGAGTGCCCGTTCGGCAGCCAACCGGACGGACGGGTCCGGATCTTCGAGCAGGCGGCGGAAGCGGGGCCGTCGCACGCCACGCCCGGATCCGCACGTCAGCCCGTCTCCGTGTTGCCGATCCTCAGCACGTCACGTGGATGAGCGCCGCCTTGCGCTGGTCGCAATCGTTGTAGGCTTCGATCGCCTCCGGGGTGGGAAACGCCCGGCACTGGATGAGGCGTTGGGCGAAGTAGCGCTCGGCGTCGTCCGAAAGCGCGACTTGGCCGGAGTGGCCCGTGGCGACGAAGAGCACTTCCGGGCCGCCGCGGCAGACCCTTTGCAGCTCTGGGGGACCGACGGTGTGGGAAGAGCCGTAGACCTCCTTGGCCAGCGACTTCTTTCGCCTCTTGACCTTGGCGTTGACGGTGATGTAGACGTCGCGATCGTACGTCTGGCCGCCGACGGTCACCTCGCCGAAGCTCGCCCTGTCGATCTGCGGATACGTCGGCTTGACGAGGAACCGCTCGTCGAACGGATCGCGGCCGGCCTGTTGGCGGGCGAGGGCCAGGGCGCCGAGCACGACGGCGTTGTCGCCCAGGGCGGACAGGAGCAAGCGGCTGCCTTCTCGGGCGCCGGGGAGTCGGTCGGAGTCGAGGATCTCCTGCACGATGGGGATCATGAAGTCGCCGCACGCCTCGATCACGCCGCCGCCCAGGACGATCACGCCCGGGTCGAGCAGGTGGCGGACGGTCAGGCAGGCGTGGCCGATGACCTCGGAGGCCCGTCGCATCACCTTGGTGACCAGCTCGTCGCCGTCGTCCAGGGCCTGGCGGAGCGCGCCGGATCGGATCATGCTGAGATCGCCTTCCAAGATCTCTGGGAGCACGCTCTTGCGGCCCTTGTCGATCGCCTGGCGGAGGTCTCGCTCGATGGCGGCCCGCCCGGCCAGGGCCTCGAAACACCCGTAGTTCCCGCAGCCGCACTGCGGACCGCCGATCTCCATCACGATGTGGCCGATCTCGGCGGCGGCCTCCCGGGCACCGCGCCAGAGCTTGCCCTGGTAGACGATGCCGCTGCCGATCCCGGTGCCGACGAGGATACCGACGGCGCTACGGGCCTCTCGGGCGGAGCCGAGCCAGGTTTCGCCCAGGGTGCCCAGGTCGCAGTCGTTGCCCACGGCCACGGGGACCTTGAAGCGATCCTCCAGGTGCGGGCCGATGGGGACGCCGGTCAGATTCATATTGGGGGTGACGACGACGAGGCCCTTATCGGGGTCGACCACGCCGGGGACCGCCATGCCGATGGCCGTCACGTCGTTCAGCTCGAGACCGTTCTTCCGGACGACCTCCTGGATCGCGTCCTGAATCGCCGCGACGACCTCGTCCGGACCGCCTTCCCGTGGGGTGGGGCAGCGTTCCCGTCCCCGGATCGTGCCGCTTTCCTCGATCAGCGAGGCCTGGATCTTCGTGCCGCCGACGTCCACGCCGAGGTAGAACCGGACCGTGTTGGCCGCGTTTTCCGACGCCATGTTCACAGCTCCCTAAGCCTCGCCCATGCGATCCAAAGGCGTGCCATCGTTTCGAGAGTCCCCCACCTTGGACATCGGCGGCCGTTCCTTCCGGCCCACCGTGCCGCCGGTTCGGACGTCTTTCGCCTGCTCAATCATACTGCAATTGGAGAGCCCGGCCAGACCCGCCTAGGCAGAGGGCGACCACCTCGGCTATGATGAGGGTAGTTGCCGCGCAAGGAGGGGAGGACAGACGCATGAGCTATGAGCCCCAGCCGATCGACACGTCGGGCGTCTCGCTGACGCCGGAAATCCTGGAGCTTCGGGAGCTTCTGGCCGAGAACGCCCACGACCACTGGGCCCTGCAACGAATGGCCGACGGCTGGACCTACGGCCCGCAGCGAGACGACGACCGGAAGCGGCATCCCTGCCTGGTGCCCTACGAAGAGCTGCCCGAGTCGGAGAAGGAGTACGACCGCAGCGCGGCCATCGAGACGCTCAAGGCCATCCGGGCTCTCGGGTACCGGATCGAGAGGGCCGGGTCGTAGGGTTTGCCGGGTCCACCCGATCAAGGGAGCTGTGGCCCGGCGCGTGGTTGCGGCGCTCCTCATTCTCGCCAGCCACGGATACCCGGGCATCTCTGTCAGCCGTGCCTGAGCCGTCACCCGACGCCGCATTCATTCCATCGCGGCTTTCGCCTGGCAACTCCCGGGCCGGACGAGCCCGGGCGGCGGCGGTCACTCCACGTTTGGGCGAGCAAGCCGGCGAATCTCACCCCCCGGAGTAATGCAAGACTTTTCCTCGGGGAAGTTGGGCAAACTGCTTGACGCCACCGGTGGATGCCGTAAGATGAACGGCGCTTTGAGGGACTCTGGGGGGAGAAAACTCACACTGGTCTCTTGCCGCGTCGGCCCGGTTCCGGCCGCCGCTTGGGTGTGATGATCGTGAGTCCCATCTCATCTGGAACGGAGGGAGAGGTCATGCAAGCTCTCGCTGCGCGCCCACCACGCTGGTTTGCGGCGCTACTGTTCACGTTCGGCCTGGCGGTGACCGCCGCCTCGGCCGCCACGAAGGTGGAGCGAGCCGGCGCCGCGGACGCGGCCGTCGACGAGGCCCTGCGCTGCGAGATCCGCGGGGCGGATGATCAGCGCAACGATTCGCTCCGAACGGTCTTGGAGCGCGACCCCGATTGCGCCCCCGCGCGGTGGCACAGCGGATACGTCCAAGAGGATGACCGCTGGGTGAAGTTCGACGCGTCGGCGAAGCGATCGCCGGAGGATGCGTCCCTGGCCGAGTACCGGCGCCTTCGCCGGGAGTCGGAAAAAACGGTCGAAGGGCAACTGCAACTCGCCGGTTGGTGCTCCACGCACAAGCTTCCCGACCAGGCCCGGGCCCACCTGACCGAGGCCCTCCGCATGGACCCCAATCACGCGGAGGCCCGTCGCCGCTTGGGCCATCGCCGGGTGGAGGGCGTCTGGCTCAGCCCGGAGGAAATCGAGCAGTTCCGCGCCCAGGCCGACCGCGTAGCCGAGGACCTGAAGGAGTGGGTCCCCAAGCTGAAGAGGATCCGCTACGGGCTCGCGCAACGGGACGATCGCAAGCGCCAAGAGGCGATCGACGGCCTGCTGGCGATCCGCGACCCGGCGGCGATCGGTGCCATGGAGCTGGTGCTCGCCGGCTCCCATGAGGAGGCTGCCCTGCTCATGACCCAAGCGCTCGACCAGATGCCCGGCAACGAGGCGTCGCTCGCCCTGGCGCGGCAGGCCGTCTTCTCTCCCTTCAACTCGATCCGTTACGACGCCGCCAAGGCGCTGACCGCGCGGAAGATCGAGGGGTACGTTCCGGCGATGCTTTCCGCGATGAGCGCCCCGGTCCAGTCGCAGGCCGGGCTGTACGTCACGCCCCGGGGCCGGCTCGTGTACCGCCAGATGTTCTACCGCGAAGCGCAGTTTCACGCCGAGAAGATGGTCTTCGACTCGGAGTACCGCGATCCGATCCTCACCGCCGACGCCAGGGCAGGACTGCTCGAAGGGATCGCCCAGCTTCAGCAACGAGATGCGGCCAACCGGGCTCAGGAGCTGGAGACGGTCGTGGCCGGGCAGAACGACACGATCGCCCAGATCAACCGTCGCGTGTGCGACGTGCTCGCCAAGGCGACGGGCGAGGACGTGCTGCCGTCCCCCGAGAACTGGTGGGAGTGGTGGAACGACTACAACGAGAGCTACCTGCCCGAAAAGCCGGTCCGCGAAGTGTACAACCGGCAAGAGCTTCCCACCCCCACACCCCCGGCAAGGAAGGAATGCCTCATCGCCGGCACGCCCGTGTGGACCGCCTCGGGCCTGGTGCCGATCGAAGAGATTCGGGTGGGCGATCGGGTCCTGTCGCAGAACCCGCACACCGGCGAGCTGGCCTACAAGCCGGTGCTGCGAACCACGCTCCGTCCCCCGGTTCGCCTGGTCAAGGTCGTCTTCGACGGCGAGGCCCTGCAATCGAGCGGCGGGCACCCGTTCTGGGTCGCCGGCCAGGGCTGGGTCAAAGCGCGAGACCTGAAGCCGGCCGCGCGACTGCACGCGGTCTCCGGCACCTCGGAAGTCTGGTCGGTCCATCCGACCGGCTTCGAGGAGACCCACAACCTGGTCGTCGCCGACTTCCACACCTACTTCGTGGCCAAGACCAAAATCCTCAGCCACGACAACACCATCCGCGAGCCGACCGACGCGGTCGTGCCGGGCCTGGCGAGTCGCTAAGGATCGGCCGAAAAACAACTTCCCGACTTCAGTAGCAGGCACACGCCGTGTGGGCTGCTAAAACGTACGGAAAACAGAGCCGCGAATCCGCGGGAAGCGTGGGCCGTTTTCGTTCCCCCGAACCGCGAAGCGGTTTCACAACACAGCCCAGGGTTGCGAAGCTACCCTGGGTTGGCGGGCACCGAGTCCCCCCCCAACCCCAACGGGGTTGCACCCCG
>DATKZH010000762.1:0-3255 GCA_035528065.1 Thermoguttaceae bacterium
ACCGTGGCGCGATGATGAAGTCCAACGACTCCGTATTATCTTGAGCGAAGAGGACGGCGAAACGAGCACGACGATTGCGCGACGGTATCAGGGCGAGTTCCCCGGTCGCGACTTCCACGCCGTCCGGTCTGCCGTGGTTCACGAACGGAAACGAAGAGAGGGGTGAGCCGATGCCGCGAATCAACGCGAAGAAAGCCCGGTGCGGTGACCTGATATTCGACTCGACCGGCGAGCGTGACAGGTACATCGAACTCAAAGAACTTGAACGGCGCGGGGACATCCGGGACTTGCAGTGCCAGCCCCGGTTCATCTTGCAGCCCCGGTTCAAGAATCTCTTCACGGGCAAGTGGGTCGCGGCCATCACGTACACAGCGGATTTCCAATATGTGAAGTGGACGAAGTTGCAGAACGGTCTGAATACCGCAAGCCTGGTCGTCGAGGATTGGAAGGGCTACTTGAAACGAGAGCAACGACTGAGCATCAAGATGTTCATGTTCCAACACCAAGACATCGAGTTCGTGCTGACGGGCCCGGCGTCGAAAACGAAGACAGGGAGAAAACGATGAACGCCGAAGACTACAATATGGCGTGGTGGAAAGCATTTCTACTGACTCTTGCGCTTGCAGCGCTGGCGGGTCTGGCGCTCGTGGGCCTGGAGAGGATGTGACATGAGCAAGCGCTGGCACAACCCCGGCCCGAACTCGCGGCAATGCACCGAATGTGGGAAGTGGTTCTTTTCCGCCGTGGTCCACGCGACCGGCAAGGCCAGCGACTACCGACCGGAGGTACACTGCCCGTACTGTGACGGCGTGCAAATCGAAAAGGATTTCCGCGACGAATCGCTCGGCGTAATCACGACGGCAAACGAACTCCTCGAAGACTACTCGAGTCCTATGGAGCTTGTCGAGGCGTGCGCGGTTTTGAGGCAAAACAAAACAGGAGGCCAGTAAGATGAAGCACGATGATAATTGGAAACATAAATCGATTGCAGCATTGCGGGAAGTTGCCCGCGAAATGGAGCTGTCGCCAAATTACGCCTACAGCCCCAACGCGTTGCGCACGGCGCTGGAGGAAGAGATATTCGACGACATCCCATTTGACGGCGAAGAGTAGATTTGAGGCAAAACAAAACAGGAGAACCGGTATGGAAGAAACACCGCAGACCGAAACGACAGGAGACATCGAGAAGACCCGGCGCGACGCATTGGCCATCCGCGCCAAGATGGACCGGCTCCGAAGTGGTCGGGCCGCTTCGCCGATACAGATTCGAGAGCGAGCGTGGGAACTGTACCGCGACGGCGTCAAAGACATTCCCACTTCACCCGAGGGGATAGGATACAAGGCCCGGCTTGAAACGTTCGGCATTCAATGTCTGGCCAAGGCCAAGGCATTCGAGGAAGCCATGGATGACGCGGACAGGGCCGACGCCGAAGTTGCCGCCGCACGAGGGGAGTTCATCGAAGAGCCCGCCGGCCAACCCTTCGGCCCCGCGCTCCGGCCAAGCGAACGTGGCCAGGGAATCGTAGCCCAACCCGACGTACCCCGTCTTGACCCGTCTGAGATTGAGGGACTCGACGAAGAGATTGCAGCTGCCGAGACCTTCCTCGAGGGCGGCAACCGGAGCGACTGACCGTGCGTTAGGAGACTATGCCATGAGTGATAGAGTACCGGCCCCAATCAAAGCCATTCGCACGTATTGCCTGGACTGCACGGGGGGCAACGATGCAGAAACCCGACGATGCACGGCCCGGCAAGCCGGGAAGGGCAGCATCGATGCCAGTGCGTGCCACCTCTGGCCTTGGCGAATGGGGACGAAAGCAGACAAGTCTCGCTCCAACAAAGTGCCTGTGAAAAGCCGGGCGGTCCGTCTAGAATGTATGAACTGCATGGGAGGTAGTTCAGAGGCTATCAAGACGTGCCCTTCCGCCAAATGCGCCTTGTACCCGCATAGATTAGGTCGCAACCCCAACCAAGCGCACCGGAAACCGTCTCTGATTAGCATAGAAAAACTCAAGGCTTACCGTTTCAAGCCTAAGTCGCGGGCACATACTACCCTAAACAAGGTCGTTGAACCTTGAACGTGAAGCGCGCTATCAAACGCCGGTAGAGAAATTGTCTTCCCCGGTCACCCGAGCTTGCCCGGAGTCCGCACTTCGGCGCCGAGCCGTCCGAGGATGCTAGTCATACCCGCGGCGATGGCCAGGCCGACAAGGTAGGTGATGACTTCGGCCAGTGTCCCTTGCCACGGAACGTCCGGCGCATACCGCTCGCCCAGGTCCAAGAGCAGTTGCGTGATGACGACGGCCCCGGCCACGTTCTGCGAGGTTCGGCTTGACAGGGCATCTATGACGAGTCTCTTCAGGAATTGCATGGTACTTTCTCCACGTTAGAAGCGCTCTTCAGGTGGCCACGGGCACATCCTACGGAACGCATCGAGGTACAGTTGCGGCGTCGCCTTGCCGGCTGCGGTGTTGTAATGTTCCTTGGCGTAGTCGGCCATCTTCTCAGGCGACGACGGAATGGGCGCCGGGACTTGAAGATAGTGTAGCCGAGCGAAGAGGCACCCGAGCGGGTCGCCGCTTTCTTTCAGCATGAGGTCCAGCAAGCGGCACCACACCGAGTCGGCGTACAGGTCGTCGACCCTGATGCCGTCCCGCAAGCCGCCGACGCCTTGTACGGCCACCCGCAACACCCCGGACAGGTCCGCCCCTTGAAACGCCGCGAGCCAGTTAAGCGCACGTTCGGCCATGGCCGGTTTCCGGGCAAGCAACCGAAGCGATGCCTCGATGCTTTCCCATTCGACTTGGTACAGCGACCAGGCCCCGCGCCGCGTCGACTTCCCGACGAACGACACCTGGCGACGATGAACCAAATGACTTTCGTGCGCCGCCGTCATGAACAGTTGGTCGGCCACGCGAACCACATAGGAGAGGTTCGGAGCCCGCGTATTCCAAATGGCGTGGGCACAGGACATGCCCAGACAGTAGACTCGCATTTTCTCATTCGCGTGTGGCATGGGTTTCTCCTTCCGCGTTATCCGTAGGTCAACACCGAAGTGATGTCAATTAGAAAAGACCATTCGTCAATTATCCCTTCGAGATAGTCTTCGTGAGATAGTGTTGTTTTTAGCCAGCCAGCCGACTGATCTAAATCTGGGATTCCCAACGGGCTATACGTCATATCAAGATCCCATTGTAATTCCAAGGACCAAAGTGAATTAGCATTGAATGAAAGGCCATTCGCTTCCCGATTCCA
>DATKZH010000763.1:0-4560 GCA_035528065.1 Thermoguttaceae bacterium
GGTGTAGACCGAGAACTTCTTCTCCAACCGCTCCCGCCACGAGTCGGTCATCGCGGCCAGGGCGACACTAGACGGCAGCAAAGGCCAGCCGCGCTGGACACTGCCAAAATACCAGCAGCCGTCGGGTTGCGAGGGGCCCGCCTTGTGGAACAGAGAGACGGGGGCGAAGGGACCGTCATCGAGTACGGCCAGGGCGCTTTCCTCGCCCAGCAGCGTCCTGAAGTCATCGGCGTGGGACAGGTAGAGTTTCTCGGTCTCTTGGGTCTTCATGTTCGCAACCTCTTGATGGACGTGATGGCCTTCGTGGGGATGGTGATGAGACCGACCACCATAGTCTCGCTGACGGTTGAAGCGACGGTCTTGTAAGCGGGCTTCTCTGCGACCAGGAATCCGACCGTCTCGCAGTGGCACGGCGGAAGGGGTTCGAGATCCTCCAACCGCTCCCACACCGCTCTCGCGGTGGCGCTGTCGATCCATTTGATATGAACGCGGTTCATGGCGTCTCCTTCTTCACCCGGTAGACGAGTCTCCCCAACCAGTTCAAGCGGGGACGATGGGGGTGCAGCCAACAGCCATGATCCGCAGAAAGGGCGTGGCACACCTTCCAGTATCTCCAGTACACGAGCAACCCGAACCAGTTCAGGCACCGCAGGTAGAAGACATCGTGTGTCTCTGTGGGACCGGCATACGTGTAGTAAGGCTGTTCGTGCTCACTGTTCCAGTTCGTAAATCTCTCTGTCGTGAACAGGGAGAGCGGGGCATTCTCGTGAAAACTTCCACCGATCCAACGTTGCTCTCGCAGGCGAAGCGGACCGAAGATTCTCCCGAAGTCGATCACGGCTTCTCCTTGATCTTCTCGAAGAACCTTCTCTCAGCGCCGGGGCAGACCCTCCACCAGAAGGACCTAAAGCGCTCGCGCAGGATGCCGAAGCCATAGCCGACCAGTTCCAACCGCGACAGCGGAGTCAGTTCGTCTTCGGGTCGCGCTCCAACGCGGTAAAGGCGTTGCTTTCCTCCGGTCGAATCTCGAAGGCAGATGATGCTTCCAGGGATGAAGTGATGTGCGTGCCTGATCTTCACGGCTTCTTCTCCCACACCCGGCACTCCGAATTCAGGGGAGTCGCGCCATAGACATCCTTCGGGTCGAGTTGTTTGCCCGTCTCGATGTCGAGGGCGACAATTCGATCGTCAAGCAATCTCGCGACAAAGAAGACTCTGCCGTTCGCCTCGAACGCATCGCCACTGAGAAGATCTTCCAGCGACACGCGGCTCGCTTCAGCAGACTGGAAGATGACTATCATGGCTTCTCCTCGAAGTAGTCACACGTCTCGAAGGCGTGGCAGGTCTTGCAGCCCGGGAGGACTTTGTCGGCCTCTCCATCCCATGCAGAAAGGCCATTGGCACAGCGCCAACTCACGATATTCGCATCCATCTCTGCTCGGCGCTCCTCGGTGTCTTTTCCCCGAAAGCAGAGTCCTGAGAGCGCAACCATCGGCTTGTCCAACCAGGCGAAACTGACATGGGAATAGGACGGCATGAGGTGACCTGATGGATTAGGAGACCAGTGCCGGCAGTTCACCGCGGATCGTTCGCTCGCCAAGCGGGGCTCTGCGGACTTCGTGAACGGCAGGCGCTGGCCGTGAAGCCGGATGATCTGCGGGTTCGGCTTTGTCAGCGCCGCCGCCGGAGCGAACCCGATGAGTCTCAGGAATGATCGTCTATCAAGCATGGTTGAGTTTCCAAGAGAGGTTTGAGTTCTTCGCAGTGGAAGGGAGTGGACATCCACACGAGAAGTTTCCGCCATTGGCGTGCAACTGGCGGAAGCGGGCGTTGAGAATCCGCAATCGTCGATCCATCAGTTCTGCCATGGACTCGCGGTGGTTCTGGATCATGTTCCGGTACATGTAGCTGGGGTTTCCGTACAGTCGGCGAATCTCATCGTCAGTGAGCACACGGTCCCAGACCATCATCCCGTCTTGGAAGTCTCCATTCGGGCTCTTGGGGGCTCTCACTGCGGCGATGGCGGCCACGGCCGGCCCGATCCCGAAGGCGGCTTTGAGAAAGTCACGTCGGTTCATGGTTTCTCCCAGTGGCGTTGACCTGCTCGTGCCAGTAATTCAGGAGCCGGAGGTATTCGTCGCGTGCCTCCCCGCTCTCCGGAGGGAAGATCTGATCGTCACACACCGTGACGAAACCCTCCTCTTCCACGGGCGGAAGGGATGGACTGCGTAGGATCACCCCTTGCCAAGGGCTCACTCCAAAGCAAGCCAGTTTCTCTTGCAGTGCGTATGCGGCGAAACGGGGACCGATGTTTGGAATCGCCGGCCCCACCACGCCGCTGTCGAAGAAGAACTCAGGTCGGTTCATCGGTCTCGCTCCCATCGAAGATATTCCTTCGCCAGTTCTTCCTCGGCGATCTGCGTTGCCAATGGCAAGAGCATGGCAGTCGCCTTCTTGGATTGCCTGAGATACCGCTGCCCGAACTCGGACTCCCAGAACTCAAGGATGACAGGAAGATCCTCCGCCAAGCCTCGTGCGTAGGCCTCTGCCATCGCCGCAATGAGTCTTGGCACGATCCTGTCGGAGAAGACGCGCCGGGCAGACGCCTGATCGTCAGTAGGAAGGAGTTCATCGAAGGCGCTGATGAACTTCAAGAAAAAGCCATCCAGCGCTTCCTTGGTTCCCGTCACTTCGATCAGTCGTTTAGCCATCTCGATGCGGTTCATCGGTCACCCTCTTATTCCACTTGGCGTAGGCCGCCAGCTCGGTGAGCTTGTCGGACGTTGGATGCGGTACGCCGGCTGGCCCCGCGGCCTCGCACTTACCGCATACGACAATCGCTATCCCGGGGGGCGTGGCGAAACTGGTTCCGCCGCAGAATGGGCAGGGCTTGTTCTCAGGCATGATGGTTCTCCTGTATGGGTTCCACGATGATTCCCGGCCCCACGGACGGATCGCTGGACACCACGTCTCGCACGGTCACCTTCGGTCCCGGTTCTCTCGGCGGCATCTCGCCGAACACCGTTCCGTCGGGCATCGTGATCTGATGGATCTCGAAGCAACCCTCATCGGTCAGGAGGCCGTCGATCATCTCGCCTTGGCGGAACTGGCTGATCTGGCCTTTGTGGTCACTTGGCATCGGTCTTCTCCTCGGGTTGGGGCGACCTCTCCTTCCACTCTCCGCACCAGTCGTTCTGTTGTTTTCCTGCCGATTGCGGATAACGATGACATGCGAGACCCTGAGAAGGATACGTCCGGAGGTAGAACTTACAGTTGAAGCAACCAATCTTCTTCATCTCAGCCATCGGTCTTCTCCGTGTGAACGCCGATCAGATCACCAAGTCCGACATCTTCGCCTCGGCAACCCTCAATGTGCATCCTTGTTACCAAATTGAGATGCTGCGGATAACGGCCACTGGAGATTGTGCAGAGAACCGACTCGGGATGGCCACAGGCGAGTTTGGGACCATTGAATTCCTCGCCGCAGAGTCGGCACTTGTACCGCAGCAGTTGTGGATCAGGGTGGTATTCCCCGGCCAACAACGCCAACACCTTCTTCGAGACAGCGGACGCCGTCTCCTTGCCCAACTCGATCCCCAGTTCATGGAGATATCTTCTTTTGGCTTCATCCATCGGTCTTCTCCCCGGCCTCTTTCCTTCGCCGACGGCGCTGTCCAGTGCGTCGGTCATCGCGGAAGAATTGCAGGATCACCGGACGCGGCGCATCAACCCGGATCTCATGCACGAGCGCGCAGTCACAACAGGCAAAAAAGAAGGTACTTTGTCCCTTGGGGATTTCAATGGCGTCGCCGTCCTTCAGGTGAGTATCCTTCGGCCTACGCTTTGCCATCGGACTTGTCCTCTCTCGCGAAGCACTCGCACGTCCCGCCCGCGTCGATGATCCGACCTCCCAACTTGCAGACCTCGACGATCCAGGGGCCCGGCTTGGACTCTCGGCAGTCGAGGCAGATGCGTTCCTCGGCCGCGCAGGGCCCGCTGTGGTAGGTCGCCCGGCACGTCTCGGCGTCGTCCTTGCGTTGGGCCTTCTGCCGGATGGCTTGAAGGGGGTCGGTCATCGCTTGGCTCCCCATGGGTCAACGGCGTCCGCAAGCCAGCGAAGCAGCGCTCCGATGGGGCGGACGCAGCAAGCGACGTAGTAGCGAAGGCGCAGCGGTGCGAAGACCTGCTTCGGCGCGGGCTTGAACCATTTGGCGTCGAAGTCGCAGTACCTCGGCCAGACCCACGGGTACGTGACGTGGATCAGGGACGCCTTGCCGGGCTGTGGCGTGACCTTGACGACGCGGAACTGGAAGCGATAGGACTCGAAGAGATGGCGGTGCCTCCCATCGAAGTCGACGCTGTCTCGCAGTTCCACCAGTTCACCCACCTTGGGTTTCCAGTCTCTCAGTTCGGTCATCGCCGCTTCCTTGACCAGATCAGCATGAACGTGGCGAACAGGATCGTTCCCATGCCAGCCAAGGCGAAGCGAAGCAGGGTCAGGATCGACTCGGTCGCCAGGGCGATCCGGCGACACTCTTCCCAGACCATGTAGGTTTCAGA
>DATKZH010000764.1:0-2520 GCA_035528065.1 Thermoguttaceae bacterium
CGTCTTCGCAGGAGTCACCTTGACAGAGTCACCTTGACAGAGTCACCTTGACAGGGAGGTCATCAACGGCACTCATGCGATCGACTTTTCTTTTCCGTGCGGCCCCTTCTCCAGGCGGCCCGCTGCAACTGCGCGCCGACCTTCCGACCGACCGCCTCGCGACGTCGCGGATTCTGTCGCAACAATTCTCATCCCGCGCCGCAATGGACCACCGATCTCGATCGTCGTAACTCCTTACGCAGCAAGCGGAAGTGCCATTCGGGTCTGATCCCAAAGCGCGTCACAAGGCAATCGCTGGTTGGCACTGCTTTTCTCGGGTTTTTGGTGAGGGAGGCGACGCGGACTCGTTCGCCTTCAACTCGGTCAGGTCGGGAGCACGCCACCGCCAATCGGTGCGGCGGTCACGGGCCATCGCCTGACGAACCCGGTACAATGTCTCCTCCCAGCGGTCGCAGAGAAGCAAGGCACGAACGGCAAACATCCCTTCCGCGTTCTCCTCCAACCAATACATCGCATTGCTCTTCAATCGCAGGTTGATCACGCGACGGATCGTGCTTTCGATCGCTCCGCTGCCACAAGGAATGCCCCGGCGACGGAACGTTGCGTAACGCAAATGACCCTTCGATCCGTGGTTCTCCAGGTAGCGGATCTCCGTCCAAACGTCATGATCCTCCTTCAGCTTCATACGCTTGGCCCGTTCTTTCAACTCCGACACTACCTCGTCATAGCGGCTTTTCTTGAGTAACTTCCGCAGGTAACCGTAGGTTTTTCGTCGGGCATCCCCGCTCAGCCCTAACGCCGCCAAGGCCAGACTGACGTGATGCGCCGCGTGGCAGAAGTCCAGCACGTGGATCGTCTTGGACGAATCTAAACCCGCCCGTCTCTCGATCCATTCCAAGCGGTTCCAAATCCAAGGAGCGCCGTCCGAGATGAACACCACCAACTCCGCTTGGGCCACGCCCAAACGATGAAGATGAAAGGCCACCAACTCCGCCAAGTGGTCCGGACCCAAAAGGGTTCCGTCGATCAGCGGTTGGCGTTCCTTCTTTATCATTCTTCCTTGTTCGTTGAACTCGAAGATGATCAACGCCTTGGGTTCCCGCCAGGGCGTGTCGAACTTCGGGCGAGTTCCTTTTTTCTTCTTGCCGTTTTTCTTTCGCTTCTTGTTTTCCCGCAGACGTACCCGTCCGCCATCGATTTGCACGGCCACCCGGCGGCCGGCAAAATCGTTGCCCGCCGGCAACCAACCCGCGCGCCAGGCGAACACTTCGCGACGGCGCAACTCCAGCAGTTGAAGTCCCAATTGTTCGGCGATCCGCCGTACCGCCTTCTTGTCCAACACGATGCCCTCGCGCCGCAGTTCCTTCCAGGCGACTTCGATCGAAGGGCTCAGGGCGACGATCCGAGCCACCTTGTATTGCAGGGCCGGGCTGCAACCTTTGCCCATCCCCAAGGCCGCCAGTTCCGGGTATAATCCGGCCAGTTGCTCGGTGGTTTCCGTGTTTCTTACGCGTCGCGGGGCACAGTAGGACGTGGTGATCCACAGCATCAAGCCGCAGAGCAACCGAATCTTGAGGGTGCGGGGTTCGGGCACACGGAGCGGAATGGCCGAATTTCGGCGGATTCTCTCGGCGTGCTCGTCCATCTGCGGATTGTTCGTGACTTCCACCAACAAGCTGGCTACCAATGGTCCGGCACCTCGGCGATAATGTTGATCGATTTGTTGCTCGATGTCCGCAAAGTCATCTGGGTTGTCTTGAAGCTGCTCAGCCCACTGGTCTTTGCGGGCTTGCGTCTCTACCTGAAACACTTTGACCGTGTCGGCCGAGGACGCGACGGGCGCCCCGTTTTTCGAATCCGTTCGAACTTCCATGGCGGACCTCCTTGCATGCCCTGTTGGGTTGTTCAGAATCCCAATAACATGCAGGAGTGTCCGCCTTTTCACCAAGAGAGATTCGCTGGAAAACCACCAGCCAAACTGCTAGCATCGCTGCCACGACCTGGGGTCAGACCCCTCGCCAGCCACCACAGCCCGTACGCGGTTACGAGCCGAAGTAATCGGTTGGATGGTCACCGGCGAAGGCAAGAGGAAGCTCCCCGATGATACGATTCAGCGTGCGGCTCTGGATGGTACCGGTGCGACCACTTTGGTCCCGCGACTTCGCAGCCCGGCGGGTCTGGCGATCGGCCCGTAGTCTCCTGTATTGCCTCGCCCACGGAACACGGCAAACGGCGGCGTTTGTGCCGATTTCCCCGTCCATCATCTGATAGAGCCCCGCACTATTTGATTCTCTCCGAGAATATGCTTGCATCCCGGGCCGGCCGGTTTATACTGACAGATATACCCCCGCTGCAACGGGGCAATCGATTTACGAACGGGCCGCGGCAAACACGTCGCCGGCCCCGGTCGGGTCGATGACGCGGGCCGGCCGTGCAGGCAACGACCGTTTCTCGCCGCGGTGGAAGACGGTGCAGCCGTCCTTGGGCATGGCGGCGTCTCACAACCCCGCCTGGTCAAAG